>NZ_JBITFB010000055.1:0-33150 GCF_044455625.1 Kitasatospora sp. NPDC051164
AGCGTGGATACGGTCAGCCTCTTCCCGCAGCTCGTCCACACGGCGGCGAGCAGTGAGCTCACGCTGTTCCAGCAGCCCCATGACCGACGGCATCCCCGACCTCCACCCGAGCGATGACACAACACGTCACCACTGCCACGGGGTCACCGACCCTATGCCTGACCAGCAGAAACACAGCCATCAAGACCGGAAAGACAACAACCACTTATCGCTTTCGGGGCGACTGGTCGAAGAACCTTCGAGAGTGAGCCCACGGACATGGTCAACAGCCAGGGCGGGGCGCTGCTGGAGGTCCTCGGACGGCTGTAGAGCGCGGCGGGATGACTCCCGACTCCGTTCATAGATGTGGTGCCGACGTGGGGTCGACCGCCCCGAGGGCTGGACGGTAGGTCACCTGCCAGCGCTGGCCGGTGCGGTGCGGACAGGGGCGGTCTGGTCCATCGCTTGATGGGAACGATGGTGGTTGTAGTGCTTCGCGCATTCGCGAAGCACTACAACCACCTGAGGCTCGGTCAACCCCCGAAGGACTTCCGGAGCCGACCACTAAGGTCCTCGTTGCGTGGACACCCGCCATGTTCCACGCGCAAGCCCCGGGTGCTGCCACGCCGTTGTCGTCGCTTCGGCGCGCCCGGGGCGCTGTCCGTGCCGTGTCCGCCGGTGTGGCGGTCTGCCCGCGCCGCTGCCGTCCGACGGCGCCGACAGGGTGTCAGGGTGTCAGGGGGCGGGCCAGGGGCTGCGGTCGCCGATCACGCCGATCCGGAACCCGAGCCAGGGATAGACGTGGCTGAAGAAGGGATTGTCCTGTGGTTCCAGACCGACGGCGGACGGCCACATCTGGTAGGCCGGAGCGTTGGAGACTCCTCCGTGCTGCCGGCGCCAGACCCGGGCGGAGTCGCCACCGGCGGGTGCGGGGGTGATGGTGTCGGTCCACTCGACCGCGTTGCCGCCCTGGTCGAGGGTGCCCCACGGTGAGGTGGTCCGGGCCTGGCCGACGGTGCTGAGGCTGCCCTGGTAGAACGCGCGGTAGGCGAGGGGGTCCAGTCCGAAGGGGTTGACGGTCGAGCAGACGGCCGGTTGCACCTGGCCGGGGCACCAGCTCGGGGCGGGCTGGTTGGTGGCGTGGTAGGAGGCGAGCGGCTGGGCGGCGGCGTTCGTGACGTCGCCCGTGGCGGGGTCGAGGACGGTGGGTGACGGTGCGCTCGCGTCGCCGTCGCCAAAGACGCCGGGGTTGGTCGGATACTTCCAGTAGGAGTAGGTGCCGCCGCCGTTGGGGTCGTAGTAGGCGGCCTTGATCCACTCGTCCTGACTGGGCACCACGAAGCCGGAGTCGTGGGCGCGGGTGGCGTCGGGCCGGGCGAGGTCGTACATCCCGCGTTCGGTCTGCGTCGATAGCTCCACCTGGTAGGTGACGTACTCGAAGCCGCCGCTGGTGTCGGTCCGCCTGGAGACCAGACGTCCGTTGTAGAGGGAGTTGACGAAGCGGGCCGCCCTGAGGAAGTCGGCGAAGCCGTACGGCTTATCCGCCCACTCGGGGTAGGCCACGGAGTAGTGGTGGCCGTCGGCTGCGGTGGGGGAGAAGTTGATCGGGCCGTACTTGGGCCAGGCCGCCGCGCTCTCGCTCCGGTCGTACAGGTCGTGCGGATCGCGCCCGCGGCGGTCGACCGTGTTCAGGAAGGCCACCCACTGGCCCACGGTGACCTCGAGCTGTCCGATCTCGTAGGGTGCGCCGACGCTACCGACCGTCAGGCAGTCCGTCGAGTCCGGCGGCGCGTCGGCGCAGGACTGGTAGATCGCGTCGGTGAACGGCACCACGGCGACCGACGGGTTCCCGGGTGCCCCGACTCTCGCGGTCCTCAGAGTGACCACCGCGCCCCGGCCGCCCCCGGGTGTGCCGGCTTCCGCCCGGGCGGCGATCGCGGACGGCGAGAGCAGCACCGACACCGCGCAGGCTGCCAGGGCGGCCCTGGTGAGCGGGGTGCGGCTGGAGACAACGTGCATGGTCATTCCCTTTCGGCCACGGCGGACCACCCAGGCCAGGACCAGCGCTCGGGGATGGTGTGTCATCACGCTAGGGCACCAACCACTCTCCGCAGTCGAAACGTCGCGGAGTGGAAGGCGGAAACCATCTCCCTCACCCGATCGGCGTCCCGGCCGCTCCATCGTTCATGACGGGCCGTGCCCCGACCCGTCGGGCCGTACCCGGGCGACCAGGAGGGCGCCATCGCCGTGGTCGCCGGGGTGGCGGAGCTCGCACAGGAGCCGCTCGCAGGTCTCCTCGATGGTGCGGTCGGTGCCCTTGCCGAGAACCTCATCCGGCCTGGTGGGAGGTGGGGTGCACAAGTGCCGGCCTCGTCAGCCGGGTAGGCGCTCTGGCAGAGTCGACGAGCTCCGCGACATGATGATCGGCCGTGCTGCTACGACTGGCGTACCTGGGTGTGACGAACGCGTTCGCGCTGCTGCGCCTGCTGCCGATGAGTGACCGTGAGAAGGACGTGGAGATCCTGGCGCTGCGCCATCAGGTCGCGGTGCTGGAGCGGCAGCTGAGCGGACGGCGGGTCCGTTTCGAAGCGAGCGACCGGGCGTTCCTGGCGGCACTGCTGCAAGGCCTGTCGGTGCAGATGCTGCGTAGGATGCGGTTGCTGGTGCAACCGGACACCGTGCTGCGCCGGCCCCGCGACCTGGTCACCCATCATCACGCCGCCCGGTCCCGGCCGAAGCGCCCAGGCCGACCGCGCACCGTGCGCTCCGTCCGCGCCCTGGTACTGCGCCTGGCCGCGGAGAATCCGGGGTGGGGGTACCGCCGCGTGCACGGCGAGCTGCTCGTCCTCGGCGTCAAGGTGGCCGCGTCCACGGTGTGGGAGATCCTGAGGGAGCGACTTCTTCGAAACGGTCGCCCTGTCCGGGGCGCGGCTGTACGTGCTCGCGGTGATCGAGCACGCCAACCGGCGGATCCGGATCCTCGGCGCCACCGCGCATCCGACCGCGTCCTGGGTGGCACAGGCGGCGAAGAACCTCGTCATGGACCTCGAGGACGCCGGCTGTCGGGCGCGGTTCCTGATCCGGGACCGGGACGGGAAGTTCCCCGAACTGCCGGCATCCCACCGGCACCCGAGCGGACCTCCAGTACCTGGGCGGACTTCTGCGCTCTCAAGCAGACGCACTCCTTGCCTGCAGCTGACCGCGGGCGGAAGCCCCGCGTGCGTGGAAGTCGACCTGGGCCCGGGCCGCGGGGATCTGCTGCGGATCACACCGGCCGAGTTGGTGCGACTGGCCATGGAGACGGACGCCACGCTGGCGCAGATCCGGGCACAGGCCAGGCAGGCGGAAGCGGTTTGGCGGGCGACGGTCGGCCACCGGTATAGCGAGGCCCGAGCGGCGGTCCAGGCCCGCCCACCGGATGTCGCCATGCTCCAGCGCGTGTTGGAGGCGTTTCACCGGACGCGCCCGCAGCACCGACGAGCAGATGCTCGCGGCACTGCTCCAGTCAGGCGCCGGGTGGTTCCACGGCGGAAACGGTGCGGACGCGAAAGGGACGCGCATCACCAGGAGTAGGTCAGGCCGCGGGGAACGGACAACCCCTCTCTTCAGTACAATGAGGCTGATACTGCAGAGAATACATTGAGGCATCAATGTGTCAACAGAGGCGTAGGGAGCTGGCTCGGCGATGCGCACCGACGCGACAGAGGTCCTGGACTCGGCAATCCCGGTCCTGGCCAAGGACCGGGCGGCGTCCATGCAGGTCATCGCCAAGCGCGCGGGCATCAGTCGGGCGACCCTGGTCCGTCTGTTCCCCACTCGCCAGCACTTGGTGCAGGCCATGGCCGCGAAGATCCTCGACGACTGCGACCAGGCCCTGGCCCGCACCGAGGCCGACACCGCCCCTGTGCAGCAGGTGCTCGCCGCACTGGTCGCCGAGTACCCGCCGTTCGCCCAGCTGTGGAACCTCGTCTACGTCGAACCCGACGTCCTGGGCGTACCCGAGGCCAGCGAGCGCGCCGACGCGATCTTCGACCGGACCGTCGAATTCTTCAAACGCGGCCAGAGCGCCGGACTGCTGCGCAACGACATGCCGGCCACCTGGCTGGCCTCGACCTTCTGCGGTCTCTCTGAGACCGCGTGGGAGCTGACCCTCGAAGGCTCCATGGGCACCCGCCAGGCCCCCGACTTCATCACGGCGATTCTGCTCCACGGCGCGGCCGCCTGACCGCGCCCGGCGCCCGGAACGGACGGCGCTCCCGACCCCCGAGTGCGTGGCGCAGTGCAGCCGGTTATGCCTGCGGTGGTCCGGGGTCGCCGACCGGTACCGGTGGTGGAGCTGCCTCATGCTTGCGAACCGGCTCAATGAGCCGGGTCCGCATGAACACCCGTCGCGCAACCATGTTCCTGCCGGTCCTGCTCCTGCTGGCGAACGCCGAGGTCCAGCGCTGACGGGCGGTCACCTGTTGGCGATCGCGCCGCCTCGCCGACGGGCGTGAACGCCCCGGCCCTGGCCCGCGCCAGCCCCGGTGACCTGCACCTTCACGTTGGATGACGCTCGGTCATGGAAGGGCCCGACGGGGCGGGAAGGGGGAGCCTTCCGCAGGGTGCTGCTCTGCACCTGCAGAGACGCATGATGTTGCCAAGGCGCCTGATGCGCTGAGAGTGGCGAAAGTACGCTCCGTCGCAGTGCATCCGCGTTTTCTGTTACCCAGCGCACATCGCAGGGTCTCCGACCATGTACGGCAGAGCCAGAAGTGGTCGAAGGAGCACGGAGATGACGCGCACAGTGGTGGACGCGGGGTTGGTCGTGGCGGCTCGGGACGGGTCGCAGGAGGCGCTGGACGAACTGGTGGGCCAGTACCTGCCGCTTGTCTACAACATCGTCGGCCGGGCCCTGCCGAGAAGTTCGGACGTGGACGACGTCGTGCAGGAGACGATGCTGCGCGTCGTCCGTGGCCTTTCCGGACTTCGGGACGAGCACGCGTTCCGGTCCTGGCTGGCCGCGGTGACGATGAACCAGGTTCGCAGGCACCGCCAGTCGCGCCCCGCTCCGCCGCGTGCCCTGGACGAACTCGCGGACGTGGCGGATCCGGGTGCGGACTTCATGGATCTGACGCTGACCGAGCTGGGCCTGTCCGGGCAGCGGCGGGAGACCGTCGAGGCGACCCGGTGGCTGGACGAGGATAACCGGGAGCTGCTCTCGCTGTGGTGGCTGGTCGCCACTGGTCATCTGACCCGGGCCGAGCTGGCGGCTGCGATCGGCCTGGACGCCCACCACGCGACGGTCCGCGTGGGCAGGATGAAGGCACAGCTCGACACCGCGCGCCTGCTGGTGCGCGTGCTGGCCGTGAACCCCCGCTGCGGCGAACTGGCCCGGCTCATGCAGCCCTGGGACGGTCGCCCGGGCGCGCTGTGGCGCAAGCGGCTGGCCCGGCACGCCCGCGAATGCCGGTACTGCGGCGGTCTGGGTGCGGGTCTGGTCCCGGCGGAGCGCCTGCTGGCGAGTCTCGCCCTGGTCCCGGTGCCGTTCGGCTACCAGGCATTCGTCCTCGCGGGCGCTGAGGGAAGCCCCGCCCCCGTGGCGGCTTCGTCGATACGCACCGGGCCGGTGTCCCATCGACGGGTCCGCGGCCACGGGCGGTGGGGAAGGCACCGGCTCGGGCCGTTCACCAAGCCGCTGCTGGCGGCCGCCGCGCTCACGGTCAGCGCCGCGGTAGTGGTGGGCGCCGGGACGCTGGCTCAGGGCCCCGACGGCGGGGCCCCGGCGGCGGACCGGCAGCCCGTCCTCGCGGCAACGGATGCCGGCGGCAGCGTCCATGTCTTCTCCGCCGAGACGGCGACCGCGACCGCGTCAGAGCAAACGCCGACATCCTCGCCGAGCGCGACCGGCGAGCCCTCCCCCGCCAGCCCCGCCGTTGCACCCACGCGCACGGCGAACCCGCCCACCCCCAGCACATCCGCCACCCCCGCGCGAGCGGCGAACTCGCCCGCCCCCGGCTCCGCCGCGGCTCCCACGAGCGCGGCGAATCGGCCCACAGCCGCCCCCACGTACACGGACCCGCCCGCCCTCAGCCCCGAAGCGGCGGCTGCAGCGCAGGTCTTCACCTTCATCAACCAGGCCCGTGCGGCCCAGAGCCTGCCCCCGCTCCAGCTCAGCACCGGCCTGCAGACGAGCGCGGGTGCACACAACAGGACCATGGCCGCGGGCTGTGGCCTGGAACACCAGTGTCCGGGCGAGGCCGACCTCGGTGGCCGGTACACCGCGGCCGGCGTCAACAAGTGGGGAGGCGGGGGCGAGTGCATCGGCTCCGGCGGGCCCGTCGCGAACACCGTGGCCGGCGTCACCGACATGGCCGTCGGCCTGACCAAAGGAATGCTCGCCGAACAACCGCCCAACGACGGCCACCGCCAGGCCATCCTCAGTTCGAGTTACCACCACATCGGCATCGCGGTGATGCGTGACAGGTCGGGCATTGTCTGGCTGACCCAGGACTTCTCCGGCTGACGCTGTGCCAGGGAAGGCCGGGCGTGCCGGGCGTGCCGGTCGGCGGCCGATGCCGGCCGCCGGCACTCGCACGGAAGTCGTCGCCGGTCAGCTCGTCGTTCCCGGCCCTTCCCGCCGGCGGCGGCAGTGCGGAGAGTGAGAAGAGTGTGGTGGTGCCGACAGGGCTGGTCACCCGCGGGGTGGCGATCGCACTCACCGTCTCGATGCGACAAGGCGGACACATCAGAGAATATTTTGAGGCATTATTGTGTCAATGTAGGCGTGGCGGCATGGAGGCGAGCGCGGCGATGCGTACCGACGCGGCGGAAGTGCTGGACTCGGCAATCCCGCTCCTTGCCAAGAACCGGGCGGCGTCCATGCAGGTCGTTGCCGAGCGGGCGGGCATCAGCCGGGCGACCCTGGTGCGACTGTTCCCCACCCGCCGACACCTGGTGCAGGCAATGACGGAGAAGATCCTCAACGACTGCGACCGGGCGCTGTCCCGAGCCGAGGCCGACACCGCCCCCGTGCGGCAGGTGCTGACGGCGATGGCCACTGAGTACCCGCCGTTCGCCCAGCTGTGGAACCTCGTCTACGCCCGGCCCGATGCCCTGGGCGTGCCCGAGGTCGGAACCCGGGCTGACGCGATCTTCGACCGCACCGTCGAGTTCTTCGAACGCGGCCAGAGCACCGACCTGTTACGCAAGGACATGTCGGCCACCTGGCTGGCCTCGACCTTCTGTGCCCTGGCCGAGACCGCCTGGGAGCTGACGCTGGAAGGCTACATGGGCGCCCGCCAGGCGTCGGGCTTCATTCCCGCGATGCTGCTGTACGGCGCGGCCGCCTGAGCGCGTCTCGGCGGGGGCTCACACCGCGGGGAGCGTCACGCCTCGGCTGCAGGCGGCGGCGTCAGCTCGACCGGCGCGCCCCGCAGCACCACGTAGACCACGGAGAAGGCCACGATCGCCTCGGCCCACAGGAAGGCTGTGTAGTCGAGCAGGCAGCCGATCGGCGGCGACCCGGGAGCGATGTTCCGAAAGCCGGCCAGCGCGAACAGGGTCGCCGCCATCCAGCCCAGTGCCGGCCACACCATCCCCTTGCGCGTCCGCCCGATCACCAGCGCCCCGGCCGCGACCGCCAGGGCCAGTGCCCACATGACCGCGAACATCAGCCAGGCCATCGTGAAGTTGCCTCGGGAGCGCCTCAGCTCGACGTCGAAGCCCGGCGCCAGCCGGTCCCCGCCGGTTTCGGCCTGGGCCGTGAACAGCGGATCGGCCTCGACCAGCTCCACCTCGGCCGGGACCGGCTTCCCGTCGACCGAGGCCGCGAAGTAGATCTCGGCCTTGTACCGGTCGAAGGGGTAGTCGGCGAACTCGCCGCTCTCCAGGCCCACCAGCAGGTCCTGCGCGTTGATCCGCTGTCCCGCTGGGAACGTCAGCGTCCCCCGGGTGATGCCGGAGGTCGAGACGGTGATGTCGCGCGTCGGGGATACGCCATCCGCAGCACTCAGCGCACCGTGCGGCACCACGAGTACCCGCAGGTCCAGGTCATCGGCCCCGGCGTTGACCCGCTGCACCGAGGCAGTGATCGAGAGCCGGTCCGCAGCGTCCGCAGCCCCCGTGCTGGTCCCTCCGGGCTGGCTCTTGACATCGGAGAGGAACGCGACGAGCCCGATCCCGCATGCCACCGCCATCACCGCGACAGCGGTACCCACCGCCCATGCAATCCCCACTCGGCCGCGCGGCCACTGCCATCGATTTCTGAGCATCCGCCCAGTTAACCGGCCGGAGCATCGAACACTCTGTGGAAACGCGCGCCGGCTCTCCGCGCCCCGGCTGTCTCGGGTCCGGCCGTCCTGTCGAACCCGGCGTTGAGGAACCACGCAACGCTCGCAGTCCGGGACGCGCGCCTGCGATACGCCGACGAACCCAGCGACGTGGGAGCATGCCCGCCATGCACCAGCCTTCCGACCAGCAGCCCGAGCCGCCGCCCGTCGCCGGACACCTGCGATCGGCCCTCTCTGATGCGCTGCCGAGCCTGCCGGTACGACTGCCGGAACCGTCGTCGCCCTCGGCCCGACCGTCATCCTCCTGCTGGTGTTCGTCCCGCTCGCCCAGACCAATGGCGACAGCTCGGCCCCAGCCCCTCCACCACGCTCAATGCGGCCCTGATCGCCATCGGCTCGCTCGCCCTCGCCTTCCGCCGACGGGCCCCAGCGACGGTCACCGTGATCACCCTGCTGAGCGGCACGCTCCCGCTCGCTGTCGCGCTCTACGGGTTGGCCGCGCGGCGCGGCACCACCTGGACCGTGGCCGTGCTCGCAGTCCTCGCCGAGATCCGGCTGCTGATCCCGTTCGACCTCTCTGATCTCACCCGCTCTCCGCCTTCGCCGGCATCGTCGAGGACCCGCTCGTTTTCGGTGCGGTGCCGCTCGCCCTCGGCCTGCCCGCCCACCAGCGCACCCGGGCTGTCGGTGTCCTTGTGGAACGCAACCGCCTGCTGGAAGAGGCCCGACAGTACGACGCCGAACGCGCTGCCGACGCCGAACGCGCCCGTCTGGCAGGGGAGATGCACGACGTCGTCTCCAACCGGGTCTCCCTCATCACCCTGCACGCCGGCGCCGCCCAGATCGCCCACGCCGACGATCCGGACGCCGTACGCCAGACCCTCGGTCTCATCCGAACCCTCGGCCTCCAAGCACTGACCGAACTGCGCGGACTGCTCGGCGCCTCACCCCAGCCCCCGACCAGGTTCCCTCGCTGCGCGGCCTGCCCGCCCTGGTCGACGAATCCCGGCAGGCCGGCCTCGCAGTCGACCTCATCCTCGCCGGGTCACCCCCCGGGCAGCCCGCACCGAGCCCCGCCATCCAGTACGCCGCTTACCGCATCGTCCAGGAAGCACTCACCAACGCCCACAAGCACGCCCCGGCCGCTGAGGTGACCGTCACCGTCGAGATCAACCGGGACGACCTGCGCCTCGCCGTGGTCAACTCCCTCGGCGGCGGCAGCCATGAGACCCACCTGCCCTCCGGCGGCCACGGCCTCGGTGGCATGCGCACCCGCGCCGACGACCTCGGCGGCACCCTCGCCGCCGCCCCCACCCCGGACGGCGGTTTCGCCGTCCACGCGCGCCTCCCGCTGGCCGGCCCGGACACGTGACACCACCGGGCTTCCTGGTGAGGACCAGGATGGGCGGCTCCGGTACTTCTGCTGCGTCGCTGAGCATCGTCGCATGCAGCTATCAATGCCTCTGTTGACACATGGCTGTTTCAAAGTATTCTCTGTTGCATCGGCCTCGCTCGACTGGCGGGGCGGGTTGTTGCTGGTCGGCATCCCATGTGGCGTACGCCGGTGGGCCGGCGAGCCGATGCCCGCCACGGTGCGGGAGGCCGTCCCCGGCAAGACGGGGTGCCCCTTTGAAGCCTGCGCGGCTTCCTCGCCCACGGGCGGCCCGACGAACGCAACGGAGCGTTCGGCGACACCCTCGTATCGGCCCGTGTCAGAAAGTAGATCGGTCAACAGCCATGACGATGCATCGCCGGCACTTCCTGCGGAGCGTGGGCCTGGGATTGCCCAGTCTCGCCCTTCTCGCCTCCCTGTCCGCCTGCGACGGCAACGGGGACAGCGGCGACGAGAACGGCACACCGGGTGCGTCCGGGCGCAAGAAGGTGATCGTCGTCGGCGCGGGGATCAGTGGCCTGGGCGCTGCCCGGTACCTGGCCGACAAGGGGCACGAAGTGTCGGTGCTCGAATCGCGCGACCGGATCGGCGGGCGCATCTGGACCAGCCAGAAGTGGTCCGGGGTGCCGCTCGACCTCGGCGCATCGTGGATCCACGGCATCGACGGGAACCCGATCACGGATCTGGCCGGGAAGGCCGGCGCGAAGACCGTGGTGACCGACCTCGAAAGCGTCACCGACTACCTCGCCACCGGTCACGAGATCGAGGGCGCCCAGGCCCAGGCTCTCGATCGCTGGCGGAAGTCCACGGCCAACGCGCTGTCGTCCTTCCAGAAGAAGGACGACGACGACGCCTCGATCCGAACCGTCGTCCAGAACGCGCTGGGCTGGTCCAAACTGTCGGACGGCGACAAGGCCCTGGTCTCCTACGCGCTGAACGACTACGAGCACGAGTACTCGGGCAGCGTCGACCAGATGTCGGCCCTGTACTTCGACGACGACGCCAAGATCAAGGGAAAGGACGTCCTGTTCCCGGGCGGCTACGGCGCCATTACCGACTACCTCGCCAAGGGCCTGTCGGTGCAGACAGGGCAGGTCGTCAAGCAGATCGACTGGAACTCCGGCGGCGTGACGGTCACCACCGATAAGGGTACCTTCCAGGCCGACCACGTGGTGGTCACGCTGCCGCTGGGCGTTCTGCAGAGCGGGGCGGTGAAGTTCGGCCCCGGTCTGCCCCAGGCCAAGACCACTGCCATCGGCAAGCTTGGCACGGGTGTGCTCAACAAGTGCTACCTGCGCTTCCCCAAGGTGTTCTGGGCGGACACCGACTGGCTGGAGTACGTGCCGGACCTGAACAGGTACGGCCAGTGGGCGCAGTGGATTAACGTCGCCCGCCCCACCGGCCAGCCGGTGCTGCTCGGCTTCAACGCCGCCGACTTCGGCCGCACCATCGAGGGCTGGAGCGATGCCCAGATCGTGGATAGTGCCATGGGCACCCTGAAGACTATCTACGGCGGCAACATCCCCCAGCCGACGGACTACCAGATCACCCGCTGGGCCTCCGACCCGTACGCGTGCGGCTCCTACTCCTTCACCAAGCTCGGTGCCACGTCCGACATGCGCAACCAGCTCGCGGCCGCCGTGGACGGCCGGGTGCACTTCGCCGGCGAGGCGACGGACCGCAAGGACTACGCCACCGTCCACGGCGCCTACCGGTCGGGTCTTCGCGCCGCCAAGGAGATCGCCGGCTGAACCAGCCGCACCCTCGACGAAGCCCCCGATCGTTCGCCCGCCGCACAGCCGACGGGGGAACACGGCCGGTGTTCGACCTCCAGGACCCCGCCGGGTGCCCGATCACGCCCGCGGGATGCCGACCCCCGTCGGCGCGTACCCCCGAACGCGCCGGCGGGGGCGTGCGGCGCGGCAGCCCGTAGCGAGAACGCACCCGCATGACCAGCCGCAACACCCCACGTGGCCGGTCGAACGGGCCCGTCTCGGACAGTGGACGCGGTCGCATATGATCCGGTGCGATTCCGGACGCCGACGTGCGCTTGGGGCGCCAGAGCTGCCGCCCGTTCCACCGCGTCCCCATCGCACGACCTGCTGGGAGCCCCCATGACCGCGCAGCCCTTCGGGGTCCCGTCCTCCTCGGCCTTCGAGGCACTGACTCCAGACGACCCCGGCGAGGTCGGCGGCTACCGTCTGTGCGCGCGGCTCGGCGCGGGCGGCATGGGCCGCGTGTACCTCGCGTACACGCCCGGCGGGCGTCCGGTCGCGCTCAAGGTGGTCCGGGCCGAACTCGCGGAGGACCTCGAGTTCCGGCACCGCTTCGCCCAGGAGGTCGCCAGTGCCCGCCGGATCCACGGCCTCTACACCGCCCAGGTCGTGGACGCGGGCACAGACGCCGTGGCGCCGTGGCTGGCGACCACGTTCGTACCCGGTCCCTCCCTCGACCGCGTCGTTCAGCGCCACGGCCCACTGCCGGAGCGCACGGTCCTGCTGCTGCTCGCCGGCATCGCCGAGGCGCTACAGGCGATCCACGCCGCGGGCGTCGTCCACCGCGACCTCAAGCCCGGCAACGTCCTGGTGGCCGCCGACGGACCGCGCGTCATCGACTTCGGCATCGCCCGCGCCGCCGACGCCAGCCCGCTCACCGGCACCGGACTGCGCATCGGCTCACCCGGCTTCATGGCCCCCGAGCAGGCCCTCGGCCAGCCCGCCACCCCGGCCACCGACGTCTTCGCTCTGGGCGCCCTGATCGCCTACATCGGCTCCGGCGTGTCCCCCTTCGGGGACGGGCCGGAGCCCACCGCGCTTTACCGGGCGGTCCACGAGGAACCCGACCTCTCCCGGCTGCCGCACGGGCTGCACGACCTGGTCAGGTACTGCCTGGCCAAGAATCCCGAGGACCGGCCCGGCACCGCCTGGTTGATCGAGGCCGTCCGCCACCACCCGTCCACCGGCGGCGAACTCCGCTTCTCCGATGGCTGGTTGCCCCCGCAGGTCAGCGGCGAATTCCACCGCCACACGGACCTCCCCCCCACACCCACCCCGCCCGCCACCGTCCTCGACCAGGCCCCGGCATCGGCCGACGCCCCGACCGCACGCGTCCTTCCCGCCCCGACACCCACCCGACTGCAGCCGGAGCCCGCTCGCCCGGAACCGGCCCCCACGACCAGACGTAGAGCCGCAGCCACCGCGCGCCGGGGCGCCCGCACCGCGCTCGTCACGACGGTCACCCTTCTCCTCGGCGCCGCAGCGGCCTACGTCCTGCTCGACTACACCGAATACTTCGACGAATCCGCCGAGCAGAACACCGCCGCCACCAGCAGCCTTTCCCCGTCCACCGCTCCCACCCCCGCCGTCACCTCCCCGCCTGCGGCCCCCACCCCCGCCGTCACCGCGCCGTCCGCGGCCCCCGGCTACACCGCCGTCTACACGAACCTCGAACTCACCTCCCCCGACCGCGACCACGAGTTCGACCTCAAGGCCGGAAAGGTCACCCAGGACACCTCCACCTGGTACCTGGCCCGCCAGGACGGCGCCTTCTACATCCCCGAGGACAGCGACGCCTACATCGCCCCGCCCGGCCCCCTCACGCTTCCGGCCTGCCTCAAGGGCGTCGAAATGCAGCCCACCTCCACCCTGCCCTTCACTACCCTGCGCGTCGACCGCACCTTCTGCGTCCGCGCCCGCGGCGGCCAGGACATCGCCATCATCCGCACCCTCACCACCGCCACGAACGACGGCCCCGTCAAGGTCGCCATCACCTCCTACCATCACGCCTGACCCGCCCCGGCCGCCTGCCTTGCTTCACTCGCAGCCGAACCGCGGGGCAAGACCAGGCCTGCGGGTGTTTTGGCTATCCGACGGCTTCGGGGCGGCCCGCAACTCGGGCCGCCCCGACGCCGGTTGAGGGTCGTGCCGGCGAAGCCTCGGCCGGACGGCGCCGGCCAGTGGGCGTACATCAGGAGCGGGCCCGGATCGGCATGCGGCTTGCTTGGGGCAGGTGCCAAAGCATCACCGAAGGTGTCCAATGCCTCCATTGACGCATTGGTGACTCAATGGATACCTTCAAGCATCAGCTTGATCGCTGAGGAGGGGGCGTCATGGCCGCCCTGCGGCCGGATGCATGCCAGATGCCCTGCTTCTTGCCGACGTTCGCGCCGTAGACGCGTGAGACACCCGGACGAAGTACCGTCCGCATCGCGGAGTCCGTGTGTGCGTCGCCGACGTCCCGCCTTGCGCTGAGAACGTGACTGCTCGTCCGGGCCGTCAGCGGTGCGCAGCGCACCGCTGACGGGCCAGCCGGGCGGCCCGTCGGAGGCCGCGGGATTCCCTTCTCTCGCACGTCGGCGAGCGCACCGGAGCGTGCCGACGTCCGCACGAGTCCGTCACACATCGCAGATCGGTAGACAGCCAATGACGATGCACCGCCGACGTTTCCTGACGAACATGGGTGTGGGCCTGACCGGCGCCGCCGTGGTCGGTTCCCTGTCCGCCTTCCGTACGGCGGACGGCAACGATCCCGCAGCGGGGGTCGTCCCGGCCGCCGTGCCCGGCCGCAGTGACGTGATTGTCGTGGGTGCGGGGATCAGTGGTCTGGCGGCGGCGCGGTATCTGGCCGACAAGGGGCAGACCGTGCTGCTGCTGGAGGCGCGTGACCGGATCGGGGGCCGGATGTGGACCAGCGAGCAGTGGTCGGGGGTGCCGGTCGACATGGGTGCGTCGTGGATCCACGGCACCGACAGGAACCCGATCACCGACCTGGCCAACGCGGCCGGGGCGCGTATGGTCGCGACCAACGCCGAGAACGTCTCCACATACGTCTCCAGTGGCCAGCCGGCGGACGCCGCCGCCCAGGCGGCGGTCCAGCGCCGGCGCAGCGCTACGGCACAAGCGTTGACCTCGAACCCGGACCGGAGCGACGCCTCGGTGCGCAGTGTGGTCGAGCGCGCGCTGAACTGGTCGTCGCTGTCGAACGACGACAAGTCCCTGGTTTCCTTCGCGCTGAACGACTACGAGCACGAGTACTCGGGCAGTGTGAGCGACATGTCGGCGCTGTCCTTCGACAGTGACGTCAAGATCAATGGCAAGGACGTGCTGTTCCCCGGGGGCTACCGGCAGATCACCGACCTGCTCGCCAACGGGCTGGACGTGCGGACCGGGCAGGTCGTCCAGGGGATCGACTGGGACTCGGCCGGGGTGAGCGTCACTACCGACAAGGGTGTCTTCCAGGGCGACCACGTGGTCGTAACGCTGCCGCTGGGAGTGCTGCAGAGCGGTTCCGTCGCCTTCGGCCCTGGACTGCCCCAGGACAAGGTCACCGCCATCGGCAAGCTGGGTATGGGCGTGCTCAACAAGTGCTACCTGCGGTTCCCGACGGTGTTCTGGCCGGACACGGACTGGCTGATGTACGTGCCGTCCGTCGACAGGTACGGGCAGTGGGGACAGTGGATCAACCTCAACCGCGCTGTCGGACAGCCGGTGCTGCTTGGCTTCAACGCCGCCGACTTCGGCCGCACCATCGAGGGCTGGAGCGACACCCAGATCGTCGACGGCGCCATGACCACGCTGAGGACCCTCTTCGGCGGGGACATCCCGCAACCGGTGGACTTCCAGATCAGCCGCTGGGCCTCCGACCCCTTCGCGCGCGGCTCCTACTCGTACAACAAGGTCGGCTCCACACCCGCGATGCGCGACCAGCTCGCGGCCCGGATCGGCGACCGGGTGCACTTCGCCGGCGAGGCCACGCACCGCGCCTCCTTCGCGACCGTCCACGGCGCCTACCTGTCGGGAATCCGCGCCGCCAAGGAAATCGCCGGCTGAGAGGTCGTCGGTCGGGTAACCGGAGGGTGGCGGTTGACGCTGTTGACGGAAGCACCGCCTGCGGGAGGGACCGGTTGCGGGTAGGACGGTGTCGGGGCGGGCTGGGATCCAGGCCGCCCCGACACGTGATGTCATGCCGTCGTGCGGGCGCCGATCGCCGTCAGGACCTCCTGGGCCGCGCGGGCGCCGGTCTTCGCGCCGCCCTCCATGAAGCCCTGGAAGTCGTAGGAGGTGTGCTCACCGGCGAAGTGCAGTCGGCCCTGGGCCGTTCCCTCGTAGCCGGCGTAGGTGGTGAGGTAGCTCACCGGCCAGTAGGAGTAGGCCCCGTGGGTGTACAGGTCGAGGTGCCAGGCGGAGAGGGTGGCTCGTCCGTTCCACGCCACCCCGGTGCCTGGCCACAGCTGGTCGATCTGGCCGAGGTAGATGCGGACGAGGTCCGCGGTGTACGGCGCGGAGGCGTCGGTGAAGGACTGCGGCGGAGTGAGGGAGGAGGCGGGGGTGCCGCCGCCGTACCGGACCAGGATGCCGTGGGTTCCGCGCTGGCCGCGGGCGACGTCCCAGGCCTGCTGGAACGGCAGGTCGGAGAAGCACTCGCTGCTGGAAATGCCCGGCCAGGGGCCGGCGCCCTGCCAGGGGCGGGAGGTGAACTGCATGTTGAGCTTGGTGCAGTAGCCCATCGTCATGTGGGCGAGCACGCCGCGCATCCTCGGGTCGAGCCCGGCCCGGGAGAGGTCGATGTCCTGCTGGAGGACGGGCAGCGGGACGGCCAGGATGGTGTGGTCCGCCGTGACTGTCCGAGTGCCGGAGCCGTCCACCGCGAAGGTGAGGGTCTGGCCGCCGTCGGCGTTGTGCACCACTGCCGTGAGGCTCCAGCCCTGCCGGATGGTGCCGTCCGGCAGGTAGTCCGCGATGACCTGTGGGAGCTGGTCGTTGCCGCCGGTGATGTGGTAGCGCTCGTCGGAGCCGCCCAGACCGAGAATCGGCCCGGATTCGCCTGCGAGGAGAGCAGCCCGAGCAGGCAGAAGGCGGACTGGTCGGTGGTGTCGGCGCCGTATTCGACGGCGTAGGCGTCGTCGAGGAAGGCACCGAGGTTGCTGGCGTAGCCTCCCGGAACCCGGGAGTCGATCCAGTCCCGGACCGACATTGCGTCCATCGTGACGTCGCGGGCGGTGTGGCTGTTCCACTTCGGCGCGTCGCTGGTGGTCCGCACGTCGGCCTGGATGGCCTGCCACACCGGTTTGAAGTCCTGGTCCGCGCGGGAGCGCGGGTAGTAGCCGCCGTGGAACCGGAGAACCTGATCGGCGCCGGCCGGGGTCGGCTTGAGAACATCGGTGAGGCCCAGCCCGAAGCGCCGGCAGAGCTGCCGAACGGTCTTGTGTTCGGTGTCGACCAACTCGCCACCGTATTCGGAGACTTGTCCTTGCTCCGAGAGCCCGGGCGAGGAGGGACCGCCGCGGGAGTACATCCGGCCGCCGATCCGGTCCGGGTTGGCCTCGTAGGCGGTCGACGGTACGCCCTGGTCGGCCAGGGTGAGCGCGGCGTTGAGGCCGGCGATGCCGGCGCCGATGATCGCGACCCTGGGCGCCGCGCCGCTGCGCGGAGCGGGCCCTCGGTGCGGCGCCGAACGCGGCCACACCGACGCCGACTCCGAGGGCCGCCGCGCGGGCGAGCAGTACCCGGCGGGAGGGGCCGTCCGGTTCGGTGCGGGCTTCGTCGCGCAGCTCGCGGTACTCGTCGACCGGTATCCTCAGGTGGTCGGCGGTGGCGTGGTCGGTGAGTAACTGATAGATGCTCCAGGCCTGTTGGGAGCGTGCCATGTGACGGGTCCCCTTTCCGGTGGGAGGGAGCGAAGGAGGGTTGGGCCGGGGAGGAGGCGGGCGCGTCCTCGCGTTCCTGGGTGTTCTCGACGACCAGGCGGCCCATGACCTCGTACTTCTGCGGGTGGCGTGCTCTCATGTAGAGCGCCAGGGCGATGCCGCTGGTGAAGACGGCGCCGACGATCCACGGGATGAGCTTGAAGAGCAGGGTCTTCGAGGCGGCGCCTGCGGCGGTGTCCAGGTTCAGCACGAGCAGCACGATCGCGGCGATCATGCCGAGTCCGCCGAGCAGCGGCGCGGTAAGCGTGCGGAACCAGTGCCGGGAGTCGGGGTGGTTGCGGCGGAAGTAGGCGATCACCGCGCAGGAGCAGAGGGTCTGCACCACCCGCAGCGCCAGGGTGCCGAGGATCGCGGTGAGTGTGTAGAGGCTCGTGTACGGGTCCTGTCCGGCGGCCCAGAAGCCGCCGAGACGGCGAGCGCGATCGTGCTCTGGGCGAAGGAGGCGACGTACGGCGAGCCGTGCCGCGGGTGGGTGCGGCCGAGCGCCGGGTAGAGGAAGCCCTCGCGGCCGATCGCGTACAGGTAGCGCGAGGCGCACTGGTGGAAGGCCATGCCGCAGGCGAGGGAACTCGTGCACATCAGCCACTGGAACGCGGTCACCGCCCAGTGGCCGAGGTGCTGCTGCGCCGGGACGAGGAACAGGTCGAGCGGGCTGTCGCCGCCCGCGACGTCGACCGCCCCGGCGCCGTTGCCGGCCACCACCATCCAGGCCACGAAGGTGTAGAGCACGCCGAGGCCGATCACCGCCGTCAGCGTGGCCCGGGGGATGATGCGCTTGGGGTTGCGGGACTCCTCGCCGTACATCGCGGTCGACTCGAAGCCGATCCACGACCAGAAGCAGAAGAACAGCCCGACGCCCGCGTTGACCCCGGCGAACGCCCCGCTCGGGTTCAAGGAGCCGGCGTGCAGGCCGCTGTCGCCGCCGCCGTGCACCAGCACCGCGCCACCCAGTAGCAGCAGCATCAGCACCTCGCCGATCAGGAAGACGCCCAGGACCTTGGCTGCCACCTCCAGGTCGAAGTACGACAGGAGCGCGGTGACCGCCAGCATCACCAGCGGGAAGGCCTGCCAGGGCCAGTGCACGCCGAACTCCGACTGGACGTCTGCTGCGCGAAGTAGGCGAAGATCCCCACGATTGAGGCCTCGAACACCACGTACGCGAGTACCGCGAGCAGCCCGGCGGCCATGCCGACCACCCGGCCCAGGCCGTGCGAGACGAAGCCGTAGAAGGCACCCGCCGTGGTGATGTGCCGGGCCATCGCCACGTACCCGACGGTGAAGACGACCAGAACGAGGATGACGAAGAGGAAGCCTGCCGGTGCGTGCAGGCCGTTGCCGCCACCGATGATGACCGGCAGGTTGCCGGTCATCGAGGTGATCGGCGCGGCGGTGGCCAGGGCCATGAACACGACCCCGACCAGGCCGACGGACCCGGCCTTCAGCGATTGGACAGCGGGTGAAGCCTGGACGGTTGTGGACTGCTCGACAGCTGGCATCGGCGACTCCCTCAGGGGCGCACACTGATCGGCTCCGCCGTTCACGGAGTCGGCCCAGTGTGGGGCGTGCCATCACCTGCCAGGCAGGGGCAGTGTGTAGTAGGGCGTACCAAAGGGTTGACGCCATGCCAGTTCGCGGCATCGGCTTTGCGGCTACGCGGAGCGCGCACGCGGCGCGGCGCGGACCCGAGGTCGGGCGGGGTGACCTGGAGCTATGCCTCGGCGCCCACGATGCGGCGGCGACGCCTGGCCATCGGGACATAGAGCAGTGCGCAGGCGCCGACGGCGATGAGGCAGTAGGTCACCGCCTTGGTGCCGTTCTCCGTGTACTGCTGCCACGCGGCCCAGGTGCAGATGCTGGTCAGGCTCAGGGCGACGAGGGACAGGCCGATGGGCCCGCCGGGGACGCGGTAGGGGCGTTCCAGGTGCGGCTCGCGCACGCGCAGGGCGACGAGTGCGGCGACTTCGAGCAGCAGTGTGATGTTGGTGAGGAAGACGTCCACGATGATCAGGTTGGCGAAGCTGCTCAGGCAGAACAGGGCGTAGATCGCGGACGAGCCGATGAGGGAGACGGCCGGGACCTGGCGACGGGCGGTTCTTCTCGCCATCCAGTTCGGGAAGTAGCCGTCCTGGGCCAGGACGAACGGCACGCGGGCGCTGGAGGTGAGGAGCGCGGAGAACATCGCGGCCGAGGCGAGCATGCCGCCGACCGTCACGGCGGTCTGCAGCCATGGTCCGGCCAGTGCTCCGGCCACGGCCGAGAAGGAGCCGCTGTGCCAGTTCTTCCATCCGGCCGGGCCGTCCGGCCCGAGCGTGAGCGAGGCGAGTGCCGGGAGCAGGTAGCCGGCGGTGATGACCGCGACCGACACGGCGAGTGCCCGCGGCAGGTGCTTGCGCGGGCTGTCGATCTCGCCGGTGAAGGCCGAGACGTCGTCCCAACCGCTGTAGTTCCACATGGCGAGGAAGAGTCCGGCGCCGAAGGCGTTCCCCAGCGACTGGTCGGGGCGGCTGGTGAGCTGTGAGACGGGGCTGGCACCGTCGCCGAGCAGGTGCGCGAAGCCGGCGATGCTCAGCAGCAGCAGCGGCGTGAGGCAGATGACCGCGAGCACGACCGAGGAGGTGCCGACCCTGGCCGTGCCCATCAGGTTGACCAGCACGGCGGCGGTGATGACCGCGAGGCAGACGAACCAGTGCAGATCGAACTGCAGGGGGCCCGCGGTGAACAGCACGTGCTCGCCTGGTGCGGCCCAGTCGACCATGGACTGCAGGTAGCCGGTGAACAGGACCGGGTAGACGGCCAGGTCCACGAAGCCGCCCAGCCAGCTGAGCATGCCCTGCTGGAAACCCCAGAAGCGTCCCAGCCCGCGTCGAACCCAGTGGTAATAGCCGCCGTCGACCGGAATCGCGGTGCCGAGTTCGGCGCAGACCATCGCGTGCGGAACGCTGTAGACGAGCGGTGTCACCAAAAGCAGCACCAGGCCGATACCGGGCCCGGAGGTGGAGAACAACCCCTCGATGCCATAGGCCCCGCCGGAGACGCTGAAGAAGATGAGCGCCACCAAGGGCGCCATCCGCACCTTCCTGGGCGGGGAGAACGACTGCACCGCAGGGGCGGCTGCTGCGGGCACAGCAGTGACGTTCGGCGGCATTTCTCACCTTGATCTGGCAGACGACGGGCCACGAGCGGGGTGATTATCTCCACGGAACCACGGTGGGGCACCTCCGGTTGGCATCGGCAACTGTGCTGCCTCGGCGATCACGGAGAGTCGCAGATGGCACGCCCTGCGAAAGATGCCGTCGCCGTCAGTGAAGGTGTCAGTCCGCGATCTCCTTGGCCGCGCGGACACCCGACAGGTATGCGCCGTGGACGGTGGCGAAGGACTGGCGACTGGTCGCCTCGCCCGCGAAGTGCACCCGGCCGTCGATAGCGGCCGCCAGTTGGTCGCGCATGTCGGGGGTCGAGCCGAGTTCGTTGAACGAGTAGGAGCCCAGGGCGTAGGGGTCCGAGGCCCAGCGGGTGATCTGGTACTCGGTGGGGGCGGGGATGTCGTTGCCGAAGATCGTCTTCAACGTGGCCATGGCGCTGTCGACGATCTGGTTGTCGCTCCAGTTCTCGATGGTGCGGGCGAAGTCCGCGGCGTTGAAGCCCAGCAGCACCGGCTGGCCGGTGGGACGGGCGACGTTGATCCACTGCGCCCACTGCCCGTAGTGACCCAGGTCGGGCACGTACATCAGCCAGTCGGTGTCCGCCCAGAACACTTTGGGGAAGCGCAGGTAGCACTTGTCGAGCACACCCATGCCGAGCTTGCCGATCGCCGCCTGCTTGTCTGCCGGCAGGCCGGGGCCGAACGCGACCGCCCCACTTTGCAGGACGCCCAGCGGCAGCGTGACCACGACGTGGTCGGCCTGGAAGGTTCCCTTGTCGGTGGTGACCGTCACGCCGTCGGAGGTCCAGTCGATCTGCTTGACCACCTGTCCGGTCCGCACCGGCAGGCCCTTGGCCAGGTGGTCGGTGACGGCGCCGTAGCCGTCGGGGAAGAGCACGTCCTTGCCCTTGATCTTGGCGTCGTCGTCGAAGTACAGGCCGGACATCTGGTCGACGCTGCCCGCGTACTCGTGCTCGTAGTCGTTCAGCGCGAAGGACACCAGAGCCTTGTCGGGGTCGGACAGGCTTGGCCAGCCCAGCGCGTTCTGGACGACGTCGCGCACCGCCGCGTCCTGGTTGTCGTCGCCCTGGAACGTCGACAGCGCCTTAGCGGTGTCCTGCTGCCAGCGCCGCAGCGCCTGCGTCTGGGCATCGGAGAGCTCCTGTCCGTCGGAGGCGTAGTCGGTGGCGCTCTCGGGGTCGGTCACCACCGTCCTGGCACCGGCCTGCTTCGCCAGGTCGGTGACCGGATTGCCGTCGACGCCGTGGATCCACGACGCCCCCAGGTCCAGCGGCACCCCGGACCACTGCCGACTGGTCCAGACTCGCCCGCCGATCCGGTCGCGCGCTTCGAGCACCGACACGTCCTGCCCCTTGTCGGCCAGGTACCGGGCGGCCCCCAGACCACTGATCCCCGCCCCCACGACGATCACCTTCCGGCGCCCGGACGAGCTCGGCGGGCTGTTCTCCGCGCCGCCGTCCCCGCCGCTGTCACAGGCGGCCAGGGAGGAGAGCAGAGCGAGACCGGGTAGGCCCAACCCCATGGTCGTCAGGAAGCGTCGGCGACGCATCGTCATGGCTGCTCCAGCGGTCTGTGATCGCGTGCGGGCTGAATATGAGGATGCCGGTGCACCCGTGGTCGCGCCTGCCGTCCCGATCCGGGGCGGGGTCGCCAGGGGGAGCCGCGCTTCGACGGGCGGGCC
Source organism: Kitasatospora sp. NPDC051164 (assembly GCF_044455625.1). Taxonomy (NCBI): domain Bacteria; kingdom Bacillati; phylum Actinomycetota; class Actinomycetes; order Kitasatosporales; family Streptomycetaceae; genus Kitasatospora; species Kitasatospora sp. NPDC051164. The sequence goes on from NZ_JBITFB010000055.1 coordinate 22,192, forward strand.
TGCAAACGCTGTGGCGGGAGTCGTACCTCCGGGTGTGGCGGGAGTCGTACCTCCGGGTGTCCACGGGTAGGCCATCCGGTGATCGAGCGAGCAGGCCCCCTCTCGCGACGGGCGAGCCGGAGCCGGATCAGAGGTCCTGGGGCGACGGTTGGGTGGAGCCCGTTCCGAACCTTCTCAAGATGCCTCTATTGACACATTGGTGGCTCAATATATGCTTTGCTGCGTCGGCCTCGCTGGGCCGAAGAACGGGCAGGGCCGTACGGCCGACTGTGCCGCGGAGCGCGTGTCTCCGCGGTGTGTCCCATGGCCACTGCCGAAGCCGTCGCTGCTGGTCGGGACGGCTACCCGGGCCCCGGTCCTCGCGCCACCCCCCCCGACGCGAGGACCGGCACGAGGCTCCGCGCCGCAGGTGCCCGGCCGGCCCGGACCCCGCCTGCCCCGGCGTCGATCACAGTCCGCGCCCTCGTGACAGCTGAGGAACCGGTGACCCCGGGCCGGGGTCGAGGCGGGGGATGGAAGCGCCGTCGTGGCGCGGCAACGAAACGAGTACGAAAGACCGGGTGGTCCACAGATGTTGCGCAATGGCCTGGAGCCCTGGCACATCCTCGTGATGGTGGCGGTCCTGATACTCCTCTTCGGCTCCAAGAAGCTCCCCGAGATGGCGCGGGGGCTGGGGAAGTCGATGCGGATCCTGAAGGCGGAAACGGCGGCCATGCGTGAAGAGAGCTCGTCCGTCGAGGAGCCGAAAGCGGGGGGCACAGTGCCGAACCCGCCGGCGGTCACCGCGACCGGTCCCGCCATGGCTGACGAACCCGTCCGGTCGGCAAGGACGTCCTGATTCGCCTCCCGCGCGCGTGACGTGCGTGCGGATCCCGAAACACCGCCTCGGGCCGGTGGGTGACCAACCCGACCGGGGCGCCCCGCAAGAAACACCGGCGTGCGTACCCGGGGGCGCAGCGACCCTGCAGTCCCCGGGCCGTCGCCGCAGGAAAGGAACATCGTGCAGGTCACCACTCCCGAGGTCGGCGCGACCGCACCCGCGGCCGAGCCGCAGACGGCGCCTCGTGCCCGCCGCCGCCGAAGCCGGCGCCTGGTCGCCGTTCTGGCCCTGGTCATCGGCCTGTGCGGGTCGGGGATCGGGCTCTACCTGAACGAGCGCGACACCCGGGAGGAGACACGCGAGCTGGGCATCCCCTCCGCGCAGGACTGGGTCGAACTGGAAGTCACCGCGCAGGACGTGGATCCGGCGGCCCAGCGGCTGACGCTGTACGTCACCCCAGTACCGCATGGCAGTCTCGCCCTCGGCCCTGACTCCCGGGCCTTCGCCCGCCCGGTGGAGATCACGGCCGCCGGCACCGCCAAGACGACCATCAAGGCTGCCGAAGGGGAGGCCGCGGCACCGCAGGTGCTCCACGTCGAGACGTACGGCGGTACCGCCACCGACTACCCCTTCGACCGCTACCGCGCGGAGGCCGGCTTCACCGCCACCAGCGGTGGCACGGCGGTGCCTGTGGGCGTGGCCTTCACCGACGTCGACCCCTTCTTCGTCCTCCGCCCCGAAGTCACCAGCGTGAGCACCGGCAGTGTGGTCCTGGAGGCGAAGGTCACCCGCTCCCGCAGCACCTTCATCCTCTCCTGGTTCATGATCGCCGCGATGTGGGCGCTCGCCCTGGCCGTTCTCGGCGCCGCCGAGGTGCTCTACCGCAAGCGCGAGGGCCTCATCTGGCCCTCCCTGGGATGGATGGCCGCGACGATCTTCGCCCTGATCGGCATGCGCAACGCCGCTCCCGGCTCGCCTCCGATCGGATCGCTGATCGACTACGTCGCGTTCTTCTGGGCCGAGGGCATCATCGCGGCCAGCCTGACCTGCACCGTCATGTCCGGCATCCGCACCGAGCACCAGCAGCGCCGAGAACGGGAAGCCGCCGTCGGCGGACAGTGACGGCCGGGCTTCATCGGCCATGGACGTAGCGCAATCCGAATTCGCGCGGTTGGTGTCGCGCCGGTGCACCAGGGTTCGTGGGACCGGTCCGCCGGGCGAAGGCCGCGCAGTCGTGCCGGATGCGCGGCCTCGACCCGAGTACGGGTCGGGTGAAGGGCATCGAGGCTCGGCGCTCACTGGCTGCCGAGCAGCCAGCTCTCCAGGGCCCAGCGCCAGCGGACCGTGTCGGCGAGCTGGTCGTCGGCGGCACAGGGGGCGCCGAAGGTGGTGAGGGCTGCAAGGCGGCGCAGGCGGTGCTTGACGGTGTTCGGGTGGACGTGCAGGGCCTGGGCGGTCAGGTTGACCCGGCGGCCGCGGTCGAGGTAGGCCAGGGCCGTCGCCGCGAGTAGCCGGTGTGCCGGGTCGGCCGGGTCCAGCCGGGCCAGCAGGTCGGTGGCCAGCAGGGCGCCCAGCTCGGGTACGCCGTCGGTGGCGACGGGGACGGCCAATTCGGTCAGCCGTCGAGTGCCGCTCAGGCCGCGGGCTCGGGCGGCGGCCAGTGCGGCCCGGCACAGCCGGTAGACGCCCGGAAGTCGGACGGCCGGTACCGCCGGTGCGGTGACCGCGAGTTCGAACGGCGTGGCGGGCGGCGCGGGCGGCCGGACGGTCACCAGGCACAGGTGGCCCTCGACCAGCCCTGCGATGCCGTCCGGCGGCGGGGGAAGCAGCTCGGCCCGGCGTGGATCGCCGATGTCCGCCACCAGGCAGTGATATCGCCGGCCCGGCTCCAGCCCGGTCGCAGGCAGCTGGTCCACCGCGCCCTCCAGTAGCAGTTCGCGCAGCGCCAGTACCCGGGTGGCTCGGGCGCCGGCCGCAAGGTGGGCCTGACTCTCGTGGTAGGCGGAGATCAGCCGGTCCTGCAACTCGGCGGTGTGCAAGTCGAGTTCGACCAGCAACTCAAGGAACTCCGGCAGCGGAACCGCGGTGTCCTGGAGCTGGGCCGCGATGCTTCGGAAGGCCTCGGTGCGGGCGGCCCGGAAGCCGTGCAGCAGGGCGTCCAGCGGGACGCCCTGGGCCGCGCGGTCCGCCGCGAGCCGGGCCGCCCGCCGAGTCTGCTCCTCGGTCAGCCTGCCGGCGTCGGTGAACGCACCCGCGACCACCGCGACCAGCGTCGCGATGTGCCGCCGGACCTCCTGCTCCGGCAGTGCCGCGAGCGGCGGCGACCCGGCCCGGGCGGCGTCCACCACCTGCTGCAGGACGGCGGGGTCGGCCCGCATCCGCTCCAGCACGCGGCGCAGCGCTGCCCGGCCTCCGGTCTCCGCCATCGCCGCCCTCTTCCGTGCTTACTATCCCTGCGGGGAAAGGGAGTTCAGCACAGACCCGGCCACCTTCGCAGCCCTTTCGCGCTGCGAGAAGAGTCCGACCGGCACTCGGGCGACTTCGGTGGCGGTGGTGTAGTCCACCACCGAGACCTGGCCGGCCTGGCTGAGCGAGACGAAGCAGTACCGGTTGCCGGGCCCGCCGGTGGTGGCCCAGTACGGCAGGCTGCCGGCCGGGTAGTCGACCCGGCCGACGGTGCCGAGGCCGGAGGTGGTGACGATCGCGGTGTAGTCGTCGATCGTGCCGACGTCGCACAGCCTGCTCTGGTCGCCGGAGAGCGCGAGGCCGTGGTGGGCGGAGTTCTTCGGGTAGTCGTCGGGGGCGAGTGCCTGGCCGGCCGCGCTGTACGGCATGGTGACGGTCGCGGTGGTCCGCGAGCTGTTCAGGTCGTAGCGGACGAAGCCGTTGAGGTAGGACTCCTGGGCGTAGAACGTGGTGCCGTCGGCGGCCAGCACATTGGGGCGGATGCCGTGCGGGAAGGTCCAGGTCTTGACCGCCTTCAGGGTGGCGGCGTCCACCTTGGTCAGCTGGAAGCTGCCCTTGATGAATTCGAGGGCCTGCGGCATGGAGACCACGCCGATGCTGGAGTTGTAGATGTACTTGCCGTCCGGGGTGTAGCCGTTCTGGTGCGGGTACGTGCCGGTCGGGAAGGTGCCGACCACGGCACCGGTCGCGGTGTCGAGCACCTCGGCCTCGCCGGCCGTGGTGGCCGAGACCACCCAGCGGGTCCCGTCCGGCGACAGTGCGGCGTGGTCGGCGTGGAAGCCGTCCAGCCGGGTGCGCCACAGTTGCCGGTGGCTGGCCAGGTCGTAGGCAACGGTGTCGTCGAGGTTGCCGCGCGAGACGTACAGCGTGCGGCCGTCCGGGGAGAGCGCGACGTCGTCGATGAACCGGTCGCCGCCCTCGACCTGCTTGACGATCGCGTAGCCGACGGCCTGGACCGGGTCCATCTCGGCCAGGCGCTGCTGCAGGTCGGGTATGGCGTCGAAGGTGCCGAGGTCGGCGAAGGTGGCGGCGTCCAGGAACGACACCGTGCCGGACTGGCTGTTGCCGACCACCACGACGTCCCGCAGCCCGGCGTCCGGGCCCGGGCTGTCCGCGGCGCGCGCCGCCGTCGGACAGGCCAGCGCGAGCAGCACCATCGCGGAACCCGCCGAACGTACTCTCAACCGCTGTGCAGCCATGAATCGTTCCCCTCGTCGCCGGTCTCCGGGGCTGTCCCGAGTGGGCCAAGTCTGGTGCGCCCCGGACGGGGTGGGCGATGGCCGTGGCCGCCAACGTTCCCCCGCCGCACTGGCCGCCGGGGACAACCGGGCTGTCGCCGGCAGGACCTGCCGGCGGGGGCCGCGGCCCCGTCACTTCCGCCCTACACTCGTCCGGCAACTGGCGGAGTCGCTGTTGCCGACCGACCGCGCGGTGGTCGCGCTGCGGGTGTGGTGCCGTCCGAGGCCGCGCGATTCCGGGGTGCCCGTCCCCGGCCGGGTTCCGTTCCGCCTCTTCCGTCATAAGTGAATGATGAGTAGTCTCTGGCTAGAAGATGGACTGGAAGGCTGGAGCTGTTGTGGCATCGAGGGTGACCGTCGCGGGCGTGGGGATGATTCCCTTCACGACGCCGCGGAACAGCGAGTCCTATGACGTGATGGGTGAGAAGGCGGCGCGGGCCGCGCTCGCCGACGCGCGGATCGACTACGGGCTGGTGCAGCAGGCCTACGTCGGCTATGTGTACGGCGATTCGACATGCGGCCAGGCCGCGCTGTACGGGGTGGGGCAGAGCGGCATCCCGATCGTGAACGTGAACAACAACTGTTCGACCGGCTCCTCGGCGCTGTTCCTGGCCCGGCAGGCGGTCGAGAGCGGCATGGCGGACTGCGTGCTCGCCCTGGGCTTCGAGCAGATGCAGCGCGGTGCGCTGGCGTCGCACTGGCAGGACCGGACCAGCCCGTTCGCCCGCTTCGACGAGGTGAACCTGGCTGTCCAGGGGCAGTCCGAGGCACCGTTCGCGGCGCAGTACTTCGGCGGTGCCGGTGCGGCCTACGCCAGGGAGTACGGCCTGGCCGAGGACACCTTCGCCAAGATCGCGGTGAAGGCGCGCCGGCACGCGGCGAACAACCCGTACGCGGTGTTCCGTGACCCGGTGACGGTCGAGGAGGTGCTCGCCTCGCCGAGGATCCACGGCCCGCTGACCCGGCTGCAGTGCTGCCCGCCGACCTGCGGCGCGGCCGCGGCGGTGCTGTGCTCGGAGGAGTTCGCCCGCCGGCACGGGCTGTGTGCGGACGTGGTGATCACGGCGCAGGCGATGACCACGGACTTCCCGTCGACCTTCGCCGACGCGGACATGCGCAAGGTCGTCGGCTACGACATGTCGAAGGCCGCGGCGCAGCAGGTCTACGAGCAGGCCGGCATCGGGCCGCAGGACGTCCGGGTCGTCGAGCTGCACGACTGCTTCACCACCAACGAACTGCTGACCTACGAGGCGCTCGGGCTGACCCCGGAAGGCACGGCGGAGAAGTTCATCTGCGACGGCGACAACACCTACGGCGGCCGCGTGGTCACCAACCCCTCGGGCGGCCTGCTGTCGAAGGGCCACCCGCTGGGCGCGACCGGGCTGGCCCAGTGCGCAGAGCTGGTGTGGCAGCTGCGCGGCCACGCCGAGGCGCGGCAGGTGGAGGGCGCGACGGTGGCGCTGCAGCACAACATCGGGCTCGGTGGCGCCGCCGTGGTGACGCTGTACCAGAAGACGGGCTGAGCAATGGCGATCGACGCCGAGGCGGCCAGGAAACTGGAGCTCGATCCGATCACCGTCCACGTCGAGCGCGGCCGGCTGCGCTTCTTCGCCAAGGCCACCGGCCAGGCGGACCCCGTGTACACCGATGCGGACGCCGCCGGACGGGCGGGCCACCCGGACCTGCCGGTTCCGCCCACATTCTTCTTCAGCCTGGAGCTGGAGGCACCCGACCCCTTCGCCTACCTCACCGCGCTGGACGTGGACCTGCGCCGGGTACTGCACGGTGAGCAGGCGTTCACTTACCACCAGACAGCCCACGCGGGCGACATGCTCACCCTCCGGCCACGCATCGTCGACGTCTACAGCAAGAAGGGCGGGGCGCTGGAGTTCCTCGTCAAACAGACCGACGTCCACCGTGGAACCGAGCTGATCGCCGAGGCGCGGAGCGTCATCGTGGTGCGTGACCCGGAGGTGCCCCGATGACCGTCCCGAAGGACGTCGAGGTCGGCACCGAGTTGCCCGCGCTGCGGATCCCGCCGATCTCCCGGACCACGCTGGCGCTGTTCGCGGGCGCGTCCGGCGACCACAACCCCATCCATATCGACCTCGACGTGGCGAAGTCCGCCGGCCTGGACGACGTGTTCGCGCACGGGATGCTGTCCATGGCCTACCTGGGGCGGCTGCTCACCGACTGGGTGCCGCAGGAGCGGATCCGCTCCTACCGGGTGCGCTTCGCCGCCGTCACCCCCGTACACGCCGCTTTGACCTGCACCGCGAGCGTGGTCGCCGTCGAGGACGGCCTGGCCACACTCGCCGTGACCGTCGCGCTGGACGACGGCACCCTCACCCTCGCCGGCGACGCCGTCGTCGCACTCGACTGAAAGGAACCTGATCCCCATGGGAAAGCTCGACGGCAAGGTCGCCGTCGTCTCCGGCTCGGGCCGCGGCATCGGCCGCGAGATCGCGCTCAAGCTGGCCGCCGACGGCGCCGCCGTGGTGGTCAACGACCTGGACGCCGAACCCGCGAAGGAGACGGTGACCGCGATCGAGGCCGCCGGCGGACGGGCGGTGGCCTGCGTGGGCAGCGTCACCGAGAAGGGCTTCGCCGAGTGCTTCGTACAGACGGCGGCAGACACCTTCGGCGGCCTGGACATCATCGTCAACAACGCCGGATACACCTGGGACAGCGTCATCCAGAAGATGACCGACGAGCAGTGGGACGCGATCCTCGACGTCCACCTCAAGGCGCCGTTCCGGATCCTGAGGGCCGCCCAGCCGGTGATCTCCGCCGCGGTGAAGCGGGCCCGGCAGGCCGGTGAGCCGGTGCCCTGCCGCAAGGTCGTCAACATCTCCTCGATCGCCGGGCTCGGCGGCAACGCCGGGCAGGCCAACTACGCCGCGGCGAAGGCCGGGGTCACCGGATTGACCAGGACGCTGGCCAAGGAATGGGGCCGCTACAACGTCACGGTCAACACTGTCGCATTTGGGCTGATCAAGACCCGGCTGACCGAGACCCCCGCCGGTGACGGGACGATCGACGTGCAGGGCAAGGAGATCAAGGTCGGCGTCAGCCCCGACCTGCTGTCCGCGATGGAGCATGCGATCCCGCTCGGCCGCGCGGGCACCCCCGAGGACGCCGCAGGTGCGGTGTACCTGTTGTGCATCCCGGAGTCGGACTACGTCAGCGGGCAGACCCTGGTCTGCGGCGGCGGGTTCGAGATGTGACAGCCATGCCCTGCACAGACCTTGAGATTCCCCAACCGTGGTAGCCGCTCCAGAGAGCCCTTCAGACAGCCGGAGAGACAAGTGAAACGGATCCTGTTCGACGCCGAGCACGAGGCGTACCGGGAGAGCGTGCGGGCCTTCCTGGAGAAGGAGGCCGTGCCCCACTACGCGGACTGGGACCAGGCCGGCATCGTGCCGCGTGAGTTCTTCACCGGGCTGGGCCGCCTCGGCGCGCTCGGCATCGCCGTGCCCGAGGAGTTCGGCGGCGCCGGGATCAACGACTTCCGCTACAACGTGATCCTGCAGGAGGAGGCGGCCCGCGCGGCGATCGCCCCGGCGATCCTCGGCCCCGCCCTCCACGCGGACATCTGCATGCCGTACTTCCTCGAGTACACCACCGGCGAGCAGAAGGTCCGCTGGCTTCCCGGCATCGCCTCCGGTGACCTGATCACTGCGATCGCCATGACCGAGCCGGGCACCGGGTCCGACCTGTCCGGCATCCGCACCAAGGCGGTCCGCGACGGCGACCACTACGTCATCGACGGCGCGAAGACCTTCATCACCAACGGCATCAACGCAGACCTGGTCATCGTCGCGGTCCGCACTGGCGAGCATCCCCACCGCGGTCTGAGCCTGATCGTCGTCGAACGCGACACCCCGGGCTTCGAACGCGGCCGCAAGCTCCAGAAGGTCGGACTGCACGCCCAGGACACCGCCGAGCTGTCCTTCAGCGGCGCCCGGGTGCCGGTGGCGAACCTGCTCGGCACCGAAGGCGAGGGCTTCTTCGCCCTGACCAGGAACCTCGCGCAGGAGCGGATCTCGGTCGCGGTGTCCGGCCTGGCCCAGGCCGCCGCCGCCTTCGACTGGACCACCGCCTACGTCCGCGAGCGCAAGGCCTTCGGCAAGCCCATCGGATCACTGCAGGTGATCCGGCACCGGCTCGCCGAGCTGGCCACCGAGATCGACGTCGCCCAGCACTACCTGGACCGCTGCATCCACGCGCTCAACGACGGCGAGCTGACCGCCGTCGACGCCGCCAAGGCCAAGTGGTGGTGCACCGAACTCCAGGGCAGGGTCCTCGACGCGTGCGTCCAACTCCACGGCGGATACGGCTACATGCTCGAATACCCCATCGCCCGGGCCTGGCAGGACAGCCGGGTCACCCGCATCTACGCGGGCACGACCGAGATCATGAAGGAGATCATCGGCCGCTCCCTGCAACTCGGGTAGCCGCATCACCGGAGCGTCGGGCAGGAAATACTTGCCGGCAGGCGGGCACCGAGTCCGCTGAGGTCAGGACGGCGAGAGCCACCGGAGACGAGGAGGAGACGGTGACGATCGGCACGGAGGTACCCGCTCCTCCCGCGCGCGGAACCCGACCCCGCAACCGCCGGGAGCTGGTCGTCGCCGCCGCACGCGAGCTGTTCTGCCGGCACGGCTACCCGAACGTCGCCATGAGCGACATCGCCGGCGCGGTGAACATCAGCCCCTCGGCCCTGTACCGGCACTTCCGCGGCAAGCAGGAACTCCTCCACGCCGTCACCGCCGAGGCGCTGGAGTCCTGCCTGGGCGGGCTGACGACCGCCGGGTCCGGGGACCTCGACGCGCTGCTCCGCAGGTTCGCCGAGGCGTCCCTGGCCCGGCGTGAGCTCGGCGTGCTCTGGCAGCGCGAAGCCCGCAACCTCCCCGCCGGCCAGCGCGCTGAACTCGGAGAACACCTGCACGCCGCACGGCGAGTACTCGCCGAGCAGTTGACCGCCTCCCGGCCGAAGCTGGACCGGCCCCACGCGGAGCTCCTCGCCTGGAGCATCCTCGACGTCGCGGTCAGCGTCTCCTACCAGCACGTTGACCTGCCCGTGCCCGACTACCCGAACCTGATCGCGGACCTGATGCGCCGCGTGGCGACGGCCGAACTCCCCGACCTCGGCGAACACGCCGCGGACCGCCCGAGCACCGAACGGATCCTGGAACCCCGATCCCGCCGCGAGCGCCTGCTCACCGCAGCGACCCGCCTGTTCGCCGAGCACGGATACGCGGCAGTCACACTGGAGGACACCGGCACCGCCGTCGGAATCGCCGGACAGAGCATCTACAACCACTTCTCCAGCAAGCACGACATCCTCGCTGCGGCGATGAACCGCAGCGCCGAACGGCTGTGGTTCGACCTGACCGAGGTGCTCGCATCCGCACGCGACCAGGCGCATGCGCTGTGCCTGCTGGCCCAGCGGTACGCCCGGTTCGCACTCGCCCACCCGCACCTCGTCACCCTCATCGTCACCGAGACGGAACACCTCCAGGACGACGACAGGAAGCGAACGGTCCAGACCCAGCGCGACTACATTGACGAGTGGCTGCACCTCATGCGCGCCGTCCACCCGGCCATGCCGCCCGCGGAGGCGCGCGTCCGCGTCCAGGCTGTCCTCACCATCACCAACGACATCGCCCGAACACCCCGGCTGCGCACCCGTCCGGTCATCGAGGAGAACGTCCACCGTCTCGGCTGCATCATCCTGGGCCTGGACGCCGCCGCGTCGTAGGGAGGTTGGTGCCGGGGTAGGACGGTTGGCCCACTCCGGCGCCCGGAACGCATCACAGATCGGCGGCCACCCGGAGCATGAGGACTGACGGCATGACCTGCTGACCCTCCGCGCCGAACACTCCTCGTGCTGGACCCGGGCACCACGTTCGACCCGACAAGGGGTATCCGACCGCGATTGCCCCTGGCAGGGCTACGGGAAATGATCTTCAGAGTCGCGGGAACGATCACCCCGCGGACCCGATGTCGGTGCAGGTCAGCGAATTCTGTCGGTTGGCCTACGGCCCAACCCACACCGCTACGCCTGGGACTTCCTCTTCCTGGGAGGCGCCAGGACCCCACCCTCCGAACACCACCACGCCGGCCGAATCGTGGCACGGACCACGATCGACACGGCAGCGGAACCCGAAGTACAGCGGGGTAAGCATCCCCAAGCGATCCATTCGCACTGTCGGGCTCTCCTTGAGGAACGGGCGCCGCTCCCACATCGCGTCGACGTCCGTCCCGGAGTAGAGGACGAGGGAGACTCTCGCGGCATCAGGGGCTGTCGGCACCACAAGGTCGATGTTCGGACCGGTGGTTGGTGACCAGGGCGAGTCCGACGTCGTAGGTGGGGGCTCGGTGGCGGTTGGGCCGGCCAGGTGGGCGCCCGGGTCCGGGGCGGGAGGGTCT
>NZ_JBITFB010000056.1:0-32807 GCF_044455625.1 Kitasatospora sp. NPDC051164
AATTGGTGCTGGTCATCAGGGGTGGAACTCCTACTCGGGCCCTCTCAGGCTAACCCGACAAAGCGGGATGTCTCACCCAAGGCTGACAGAGAGGGGGACGGCCAGCCGATGAGTCCGGACCCGCAGACGCGATAGCCGGAATGCACACCGTCGCCTCCGGTAACACGTTGTGGGACATAGCCCTGCAGGCCCTCGGCGACGCCATGCGATGGGACAGCCTCTACGACCTCAACCGGCAGACCATCGAGCACGAGGCCCTGCGGCACGGATACCCCTCCAGCGACCGGGGCCACTGGATCTTCCCGGGCACCGTGCTCACTCTGCCTCAGCCCCCGATGGCGCGGACGCAGCCGTCGTCGCGGTTCGTGTCCGCTCCATGCCCGACCACTTACGGAGAGCTGAGGGCTACCACCAGCGCTTCGGCCTCGTCCACGTCGACTTCGCGACGCAGCTGCGCACCCCGAAGGCCTCGTACCTCTGGTACCGCGACCTGATTGTCAATCAGCAGCTCTATCGGCCTAAGTAGTTGAGATCGATGGCGGCCGTGGCACATGTCGGGACCGGTCCAGGTTGATGAGTGCGCTGGTCGAGCGCGGGCAGGTGGCCGCGCTCGGCCATAGGCTGTGAAGACAGGGTGTTCGATGGTTGAGAAGGCCGTCACCAGCGGTTTGAGCTGAATCGGATTTTGTAGAGGCCTTGAAGCCAGGCGTGATCGCCGTGTTGGCCCAGTTGTGGGTCTGTTTCTGCTCGGCGCTGCTGGCATCGCGTGGTGCAGGTCGATCAGGTCCGGATCGAGGCCCAGCGGGTCGGGGCTGAGAGGGCGGGCGGTGCCGGGTCGTAGTACCGGAAGACGTTGCAGTGCAGGCCGGTCTCGGCGTCGTGGAACTGCCCGGGGAAGCAGCGGGCAGTCGATGCTCTCGACCGCGTCAGGCAGCGGGTGGCCGCACAGCGCGGTGCGCTGCTGCCAGGCCACGGCGCCGTGCTCGTCGACCAGTTCGGTCGGGGCACCGGGCCTACGTCGCTGACGATGGCGTGGAAGCGGCGGTCGATCTCGTGCTGCGGGGCGTCGGCAATGGCCAGCAGCCGGTCGACTTGGGTGAGCGGGCGCTGCCGTGTGAGGGTCCACTCGGCCCCGGCGGCGTGCTGGTGCGCGCACGATCGTCGAGTCGACCGCGACCACGCGGTCCAAGTCGCCTTCGGCTTCGGCCAGCGCGAGCAGCGCGGTGAGCGCGCGCTCCCACGTACCGTCCAGTGCCAACCTCCATGGCCGGTTGTGGACGCTCTTCCACGACCCCGAACCGCTCCGGCAGGTCCGTTTACGGCGTCCTGGTCCGGTACTTGAACACGATCGCGTCGATCACCTCCCGATGATCACGCCACCGTCTGCCCCCGCCGAGGCGCCGGGTACGGCAACAACGGCTCTGCCCACGCCTATTGCGCATCAACCAATAATCGAATGATCCGCAGGGAACGGCCTACCCCGGAGCCCCAGGCTTCAGCGGGACCCACCTCGTCATCGAGTCCCAGGCCTGCAGGGCGTCCTCCAGGACGTCCATCGAGGCCTCGGACGCGGGCCCGATCGTGCTCGCCGTGATGAGCAGCATTCCGCCGTACTGCTCCACCAGCGCGATGAACGCCTCGGTCGCCGGAGCGCTCCAGGCCTGCCCGGGCGTTACCACCGCAACCTCGCCGGGGCCGGTGAGTGCCCAGGCGCGCCCGTCGGAGGACCTGGGCGGCAGCCCGGACCACACCGGTCGCAGGTCGATCAGCTGGGCGCCATCCGACCGGGGCCCGCACGCCGCCGTCGCCGTCCAGCGGTCCCCGCTGCGGACCAACTGAGCGATCTCGAAAGACGGGTTGACCACGAGGGCGGGAACGCAGAGCGGGCCGAATCCCTCCCCCATGGGCACTCCGGCGGTGAATGCCTTCCAGCTGATGCCCGCGTTCTTGGCTATCTGGGTCAGGGCCGACTCGTTCCAGTGTGGATACCGGCACAGTCCGAAGTGGAAGAGCCGCGCGTAGGCCAGCATCAAGGTGTCATCCACGTGGAGCGCTGGAACACCGTCGCCCAGGGGGTACCCGCACTCCTGGCAGTCACCGGCCCAGAGCAACTGCATGAGCGAACGGGCTTCCTCCTCTCCGAGTCTGTCCAGGCAGACCTGGCTGAAGGCCAGGTACCGCAGTCCGGACGAGCCCTCCTCTGCCTCCAGGACCACCCAGTCCGAGGGGCAGCCACGCTCCTGCGCCCGGCTCCACCATTTCTTCCCCAGCCGGACGTCGCCGAAGGAGTACGCCGTCACACCGGCCATCAGACAGCCGATCGGATCACCCAGCTCCCCCTGCTCGACCGCTGAGGCGTAGGCACGCGACACGTAGGCATTCGCCGTCTCGTGGTCCTTCCTATGCAGGAGGACGCCGGCGTACGAGAGGGCGGCGAGCGGAATCTTGCCGTCGGCAGCAACTCTCAGGGCTTCGACGGCTTCGTCCGACTGCCATTTCGACCTCAGCCAGTCCGAGTAGTGCAGCGCACTCCCGGGATCTCCGGCCTCGGTACCGTGTTTCCAGAGCGCCACCGCCTCGTCCTGGTCGCCCAGTTTCTCGTGAACCAGGCCGAGGGCTCCGATCGACATCCGCTCCCCACTCTGGATCGCGCGCTCGTACCACTCCTGGGCCGCTTCCAGATCCCCCCGCGCGAAGGAGACGGCACCCATGTTGTGTGCCCCGATGGAGTCGCCCAGAGCGGCAGCACGCTCGAAGCAGCGGGCGGCGCCGTCATAGTCCTCCTCCTCTGCCAGCAGCGCCCCCAGAGTGATCAGGCCGTCGGGATCGTCCGCCTCCGCGAGGGGGCGGAGCACCTCCTTGGCCACCTCCGGTCGGCCCGCCACCTTGGCGACGGTCGACACCAGCGCCCGGCGCGTGTCGTCCACGACGCGCAGCGCCTCCTCCCACACCTGCTCCGGGAGCTCGCTCGGACGGGACCGGCGCGCAGCATCGGACACCAGGTAGTCGAATGGCTTCCACGTTCCGCCCCGGCCCGGCACCAGGGGACTGGTCACGCCCAGCACGATCCGGGACGCCCACTTCCATGCATCCGCCATGCCCTCCGGACGCAGCGCCGGACCGCCCGCCAGGTCGAGGAAGTACTCGTGGAGGCGTTCCAGTGAATCCGGTGCCAGCGCACTGTCCACACCCGTGCGGGCAAGGGCGACCGCAGCCTCGACGAGCGCGGCCCCCCGGGGGTTGCCCCGCACCCGGGAGGCAGCCTTCCACCGCTTGAGGACCTGCGGCCCCGCCGCCAGGTACTCCGCCACCCCGTGCGCCCGGTCGGCGCTCAAGGCCGCGACGACGCGCGGGTCCTGGCGCGCCGACGCGGCCTGCCGCTCGTCGTCGGTCCAGATCCGGTCCAGCGTGAGGTGGTATGCAGCGCGGATCACCCTGCCCGGCGAGGACGGCAGACGCGGCCCGGTGCCCTGCGAGAGTGACGGCCCGTCCTCCTCATCCGTGTAGTGCTCGTAGAACTCGGTGCGCAGCGTCGCTAGCACGACCGTGCCCCGGCGGACGAGCCGGTCGAGCAGGGACGGCGTCAGCCCGTCGGACCGCAGGTAGGTGTGCAGGTCGTCGAGCCACACGACGCTCTTGTAGTCGATGCCGGAGGGGGAGTGCAGGAAGGCCAGGTCGGCGTCGGGATCCGGCTTGCAGACCGACCGGTCCGGGAGATTGCGGACCATGCCTTCGAACAGGGCCCGCGACTTGCCTGCCGCCGAATCCCCGGTCAGGAGCAGCAAGCCGCCGGTCTCCGCCAGCGCTTTGAGTCGGGCGTTAACTTGGGCGTCGACGTCGCGTGGCACGTACTGCACCACTTCCGGGTGGCCGGCGGCGTCCGGCGCGCGATGGACGCCGAAGGAGATCGGGTCGGCGTCGGCGATCCGGAGCCAGTCGCCTTCGCTGGAGGTGGCGGCCTCGTGCACCGTGTGCGGCGCCGGCCTGCCGATCTCCACCACTTCCGGCCGCAGCCCTGCGGCTGCCTGCACGGCCCGCTGGAAACCGGGGTCGGCCACCACGACCGAGATTGGAACGGCTTCCACCCGTGCGTGTGCCCACTGTCCCGGGTCCCCGGAGACCACGCCGATCAGGAATTCTCCGGCGAAGAGCGCGGCACCTGACATCCCTTGCCAGGGCGATGCGCCGGGAGTGCCGGCCGTCGGCGGTGGTGTGTGGGAGCTGTCCAGGATGTAGCGGCCGCGCAGGATCGACGACCCCGGCTTCAGCGTGCCGACGATCTGCTCGGTGTCCGGCCTCGTCCCGTCCCGCAGCGAGATGAGTGGGTACCCCACGGCTTCGCAGTTCTCCCACGCGGCCAGGCCCACCGTCCGGCCCCAGCGGACGTCGGATATCCGGCACGTCGTGGCGTCCCTGACCAGGTCGTCGTCCGCTTCGAGCAGGGCCGCGTCGCACGCCTCGTCGTAACGGCGCCACCTTAGGCGGCAGTTGCGCATCCCCGCGCCTCCGGGGACGGCGACGCGAGCGACCCCGTTGTCCCCGTCGAACAGGTGCGCCGAGGTGAGCACCAGGCGGGAGTCCAGCAGGAAGCCGCTGCCCTGCCGCGCTCCCTGGACGATGGCGATGCGTTCGACGGACCGGACGCTCATCCGCCGCGCAGCCCGGACGGATGCTCGAAGTCACCCAGGTCGACCGCGGCCCGGCTGCCGATCTCGATCGGCCCGCCGAAGGCCGAGTCCGTCGGCTTCAACTTCACGGACACCTTGTGGACGGCGTTCTGCGCCACCCCCACCTGGGCGTCGCCGGAGACCACCCATGCCTTGAACCCCGCCTTGGCCGTCGCATCGCGTCGCAGCTCGACCGAGAAGTCCAGCGTGATCTCGTCGACCTCGAACCTGATGCGCTGACCGTGTGCAGCGTCTGCGGCGGCCATCAACTGGTCCCGCAAACCTTGCACGGCCTCGGAGAGTTCCACGTTCTCCAACGGATCGCGCACGTCTCCGACTCCCCCCGTCCGGCCCGCCCTCAACCGCTATCCCTATCACATCGATTCTGGTGCGGGCGGGCGATCCGGACAACGCCGCCGAACGCACCGGAGTGCGGTGGGGCGTGTCGAGCACCATCGATGCGCCCCGATACAGCCCGCCGCACAGCTACCGGCGCCAGCTCAGCGCTCGTGGCCCTGCGGCTTCAGTGGCGTCCGGCAGCTTCGGGGCGGGCAGGCGGGCGCGGGCGTAGCCATGGACTTCGCCGAAGCGGGTGCCGGACTGCCAGTCGGCGCGGGTCTGGGCGATCTCCTCGTTGGTGCGGCCGATGAAGTTCCACCACGCGGCGATCTGATGATCGTGGCTCTGGTTCTGGGGTTGCGATGGCGCACCTGACTTTGGCGGCGTGATCCTATACGCCTGGGTTGCCACCATCAGAGGACGGCCCTGACGGCGAGCCGCGAGGAGCCACTGATGGTTACCAGGCCACTGCTGAAGCGCAGGCCAGCAGGCACGGCGACCACGATCTTCGCCGAGTCTTCGACCAACGGCTGCCACGGCGCGAGGTCGGGCCGTACCAGCTTGTTGCGGGCCGCTGACCTGGCAGACTACCGCCAGGGATAGAATGACAGGGTGTCCGACGGGCCGAAGGACACCCGCTGCGGCTTCCTCGTCGTTCCGGAGAACCGGGTCCACCCGTCACCGCGCACCCTTCGCCTGGCCGTTGCGCTCGTCCGCTCGTCATCCCCGACGCCGCACCCCGATCCGATCGTGTTCTTCGCCGGCGGGCCCGGCGCGGACGCCCTGGGAGACATCTCGGGACTGACCGAGGCGGGGCTGAACCGCGACCGTGATCTGATCGTCTTGTCCCAGCGCGGGACGTACTCGTCCGAGCGGCCGCTGACGTGTCCGGAGATCGACCGGTTCTACGGGGAGCGCGTCCACCTCCTCTACGGCGCGCCCTCCACCGGAGACCGGTACGCCCAGGCGGCGGCCCGGTGCCGCGACCGCCTGACGGCCCAGGGGATCGATCTGGCTGCCTACAACACCAGCGAGAACGCTGCCGACGTGGCGGATCTGCGCAGGGTCCTGGGAATCCGGGAGTGGAACGTCCTCTCGCATTCCTACGGGACGCAACTGGCGCTGACCTACATGCGCATGTTCCCCGACGGCATCCGCTCCGTGACGGTCGACGGCGTCGTACCGCCGTCCGTGGCGACGCCTGGGTGGACGTGGAGCAGCCTGAGGGAGTCGGTCGACAACATCGTGAGCGCTTGCGCGGCGCAGCTCTCCTGCCGGCAGCGTTACCCGGACATCGGTGCCGCTTTTCTGCGCATGGTGCGTCAGCTGGAGGCTGATCCGGTCACCACGCACGTGACGGTGCCGCAGGTCGGACGGGTGGAGGTGGTCCTCGACGGCGGGGCCCTGCTGAACTGGCTGGTGCGTGCCAGTCACGCTCCCGAGACCTTCGCGGTGGGCGTGGACGAGCTGGCCCACGGTCACCCCGAGCGCATCGCGGAGCAGTGGGCGGCCGCCTGGCTTCCCGGCTCTCAGGGGATGTTCGCTCACGGGTTGTCGCTGAGCGTGTGGTGCAGCGAGTGGGTTCCGTTCGAGACCCCCGAGGAGCAGCTCGCCAAGGGCCAGGAGGCCTTTGCCGAGCTCCCCCGCTCGGTCCTGGCCCAGGCACCCCAGCTGCCGTTCCTGCGCCAGGCATGTCGGGCCTGGAACGTCCCGAAGGCACCCGACGCCGTGCGCGAGGTCACTCGGAGCAGCATCCCCACGCTTGCCATCTCAGGGAGTTTCGACGCGCAGACCGGGGCGCAGTGGGGGCGCTACGTGGCCCGGACGCTCTCCCGCTCCACGGTGGTGACGCTGGCCGGTGTCGCCCACGGGACGTACGACACCCCGTGCGGGGCGAAGGTGATCACCTCCTTCTTCGACGACCCCGAGCATCCCGACACCCGCTGCGTGAGTTCGGTGGAACCGGCGCCGTTCGTCGTCGGCAGTGAGGGAGCCGGTACCGGTGAATGAGGATCTGCCATCGGCCGGTTCCGGCACCGTGCGCTCTGCTGTGTCACCTGGACGTCCAGAGCCCCCGCAGTGGTCCCGCTGCGGACTGGCCCACGGCAACCAGCGCTCCGAGTGGGACGCCGGCTGCCGCTTCGACTTCGAGAACCCCGAGCACCGCTGAACCGGCATCCGTTCCTTTCGAACGGTGTTGCGCACCTCGGCGACTTCGCCACCAGAGTCGGTTACTCGTCGGTGCGCTTGCGGGGTGGCAGCTCGTACAGTCCGGTGCCGCCGTGTGCTCCGTTGGTGATGTTGACCACGCCGACGTTGGCTTCCAGGCGGGTGCCGCGGGCCATGATGCCGGCGAAGCCGCGTGCCATGGTGAACACGCCCCAGACCGTCAGCCATGGCTGCAACCGGCCGTTTTCGTCCGGGAACAGTTCGGTGACCGGGCGGATCCGGCGCTGCAGTATGTAGGGCTTGCCGAGCGCGGCGTCGAGGTGCGCGGCCCAGCTCTTCTCGGTGACGTCCCCGCCGAGGAGCACACCGCTGCCACCGTGCAGGACCGTCGGTTTGAGTACGAGGTCGTGTCGGTTGGCCCGGGCGTAGTCGAGTAGTTCCACCATCTGTCCGCTCTCCAGCGTCACTGTGCCGGGCCGGACGGTTCGGGTCCATGGCAGGATGCGGTCGAACGCCGCCAGCTCCTCGGTGCTGAACAGGTGCCGGTTGTTTTCGTCCGAGAGCATCGCCAGTGTGGTCTTGCTGGCGTAGAGCTCTGCGTCCAGCGGGACGAACAGCTTCACCTGGTCGGCCGCGGCGGCGCGGACGACCTGGTCCATCAGCGCTGGGGCTTCGGGGGATTCGAGCAGGTCCTCGGCGAGGAAGATCCGGTGGATGATGTCGACGGCCCGGTCGCCGAGCCAGACCCGGCCCTCGCGGTAGTCGAGCTGGCCGATGTGGCAGGGGTGTGCGTCTGCGCCCAGTGCCTGAAGATAGGCGCAGAACTCCCTCAGGAAGGCGGCCCAGCCGCTCAGGTAGCTGCTCGGCCAGTCGGCGACCGCGATGACCGGCCGGGATTGTGGGTCGAACCCGGTGGCGGCGTACATGGTGAGCAGCAGTTCCCTGGCGGTGTCGGCGAAGCCAAGGCCGTGCCGGGCGGCGAAGTCGGCGAGGAGCGGGTGTTCCAGCAGGGCCTGGGCCATCACGCTGTTGCCCATACCGCCGAGCGAGCTGGTCATGTTGACTTCCACGACCTTGAATCCGCTTTCGTCGACGCACAGATCCGTACGGGCCATGCGGGTCGCGCCGGCGCCCCGGCTGCGCAGGATCACCTCGATCTGGGTCTCGGTCATGCCGACGGCCCGGGCGAACGCGCCGAGATCGCCGTCGAAGAGCCTGTCGGGCAGGCTGAACAGCGCGGTGTGGAGCGTTTCCAGATCTTCCGTCAGCTGCTCCTGCTCTTCGTGGCCGAGAAAGAGCGGGCGGGGCAGGAAGCGGTTCTCGTAGTCGATGGTGAGCAGGGTGTCGTGCTGCGCACGACCGAGCAGTTCGGCTGCGGTGGCTGTGCTTTCGCTCAGTTCGGCCAGATACTGCTTGGTCAGGGTGGGGCGGTCCACGGAAAGTCCTCTCAGGAGGGCGGGTGGGCGGGTGGGCGGTGGTGGCGGGAGTGTTCAGCTGCGCGCCGACGCTGCGCGGCGGGTGGCGACCAGGGCAGCCAGGGCTGCCAGGTCGGGCTGGCGCATGACCTCTGCGGCCTTGACCCGGATCGGGTAGGTGCTTTCGATCAGCGCGATCAAGCGCGCGACGGCCAGCGAAGTCCCGCCCGATTCGGCGAAGTTGTCGGCGGGCGTGAGGTCGGGCTGGTCGAGCAGCCGGCGGCAGGCCACGAGGAGGAACGCTTCGGTGTCTTCTGCCTGCGGGGTCTGCCGGGTCGGCGCCGCCCCAGGTGTGGTGGACGCCGCGGCGGCGGCCTGCCGGGTGAGCAGTGCGCGGTCGACTTTGCCGTTGCCGTTCAGCGGGAAGGAGTCGACGAAGCGGACCATGGCGGGCACCGCTTGCTTCAGTACCCGGGCGCGGGCGGCGTCCAGCACAGCGTCTTCGTCGGCCTGCGCCCCTTCGGTGAGCAGGAGGAAGGCGGCCAGCCGTAGACCGCCGCCGGTGCCCTGGTACGGGACCACGACGGCGTGCCGGACCGAGTGGTGGGTCTCCAGGGCGGCCTCGACCTCGGCCGGTTCGATCCGCGCGCCGCTGATCTTCACCTGGTCGTCCATGCGGCCGAGGAATTCCAGCGGTCCGTCGGCGCGCATCACCGCCTTGTCGCCGGTCCGGTAGACGCGGTCCACATATGGTTGACCTGCGGGGGCCGGTACGAAGCGTTCGGCGGTCCGCTGCGGGTCCACGTAGCCGAGCGCCAGGCCCGCACCGCCGATCCGGACCTCTCCGGCACGTCCTCTGGGCAGGATCCGGCCGTCCTCGTCGGTGATGAAGACGGTGTATCCGGTCAGCGGCTGTCCGATCGGCACGATGGCGGTCGGGTCGTCGCTTCGGGGCCGCAGGCGGTGGGTGGTGGTGAGCACGGTGGCCTCGGCGGGACCGTACACGTTGTGCACGACCGCCGCGCACTTCGCGGGCGGCCGCACCCGCATCCGGTCGCCGCCCACCAGGATGTGGCGCATGGCCAGGCCGACGGGCCAGGGCTGGGTGAAGGCGAGTTCGGCGAGCGGGGTCGGCAGCAGGCAGTGGGTGAGGCCCGACTCCTGCCACCACTGGAACAGTTCGGCCGTCGAGCCGCGGGCGTCCTCGGGCGCGACGTGCAAGGTGGCGCCCGACGACAGTGCCTCCCACAACTCCTTGAGGTGCGCGTCGAAGGTGGTGCCGACGAAGAGACCCACCCGGGACTCGGGGCCGATCTCGAGCCGGTCGCAGGTCCAGCGGACCAGGTTGGCTATCGCCCCCTGCGACAGCAGTGCGATTTTGGGCTTGCCGGTGCTGCCCGAGGTGGTGACGGCGCAGAAGGCATCGCTGGGCGCACCGTTCGCCCGTCCGTCGCGCTGAGCGACCACGAGCCCGTCCACCGCGTCGGCCGGCGCAACGGTCCAGCCGGGTGGCGGGGTTGTCGTGCCGTCGGTGAGCAGGCAGCTGATGCCGGCGTCCTCGGTGATCGATTCCACCCGCGCGGCCCCCGGCTGCGCGCCGAGGGAGAGGTAGACCGCGCCGATCCTGGCCAACGCGACCGCCGCGGCCACCAGCAGCGCGGAGCGTTCCAGGCAGACTCCCACCAACTCGCCACGGGTGACTCGGCCGCCGAGGGCCTGCATGATCCGGGCGGAGGCTCGGTCGAGCTCGCGGTAGTTCCAGGTGATGGTGTTGTCCACGACTGCCGGGGCGTCGGGCTGCTGGGCCAGCCAGCTGTCGAACCACTCGAGTGGTCCCGCTCCCGGTGCGGGAGCGGGCGCGGGCTCACCTCCCCAGGCGATGCTGGGCAGCTCGTGGCCGGTCGGTTCGCGGGAGGTCAGGGAGGTCATATCGTCTCCTCGGGGCATGGTTCGGGGTGGTGGGGTCAGCCGTTGGCTGCTGCGGTGAGTGCTGCGAGGCCGGTCGCGGTGTCGGCGAGGTAGGCCTCCAGCAGCGCGGTGAACTGCCGCTGCAGTTCGGCGATCCGGGCGCTGTCGTACAGGTCGGTGGCGAAGTCCCAGATCAGCAGCATGCCGCCGGGGCCCGAGCGGGAGTTGACGGTCCGGCGGGAGTCGGGGATCAGTACCACGTCGAGGGCGAAACGGGAGGTGCCGGTGTTGAATGCCTCGTGGATGGACACCTCGAGGTTCAGCCCCTCGACGTGCGGGATCGGCGCGTCGTGCGCGCTGAACATGACGTGGAAGAGTGGGTTGTCCAGGCCGGTGCCGGAGTGTTCTCCGAGTTCGTGGGTCAGGTCCTGGACGGGGACGCCCTGGTGCGGCAGCGAGCGGA
Organism: Kitasatospora sp. NPDC051164; assembly: GCF_044455625.1. NCBI lineage: Bacteria > Bacillati > Actinomycetota > Actinomycetes > Kitasatosporales > Streptomycetaceae > Kitasatospora > Kitasatospora sp. NPDC051164. The sequence continues at coordinate 10,962 of NZ_JBITFB010000056.1, forward strand.
TCAGGACCTCGGTGACCTCGTCGACCGCGTTCAGCGCACTGCCGTCGGGCTGGAGGCGGATGCGCAGTGGGATGGTGTTGACGAACATCCCGACGCTCTCCTGGAAGCCGGGCGGGCGGTTGCCCACCGCGCTGCCGATCACCAGGTCGGACCGGCCGCTCTGTCGGCGTAGTAGCTCCGCGAAGAGGGTGAGCAGAACCGAGAACGGGGTGTGCCCGTGGCGGCGGGCGGCTGTCCGTAGGCGCTCGGCCGGCTCGGGCTCCAGCAGCTGGCGCAGTTGGTCGCCGTGCGGGATGTCGCGGACCCGTCCCGGATCCAGGCCGGGCAGCGGCAGGTCGAAGGGGGCGCCGTCCAGGGCGCCCCGCCAGTACGCCACGGCTTCGTCGTGGTGGCCCGGTTGTTCCTCGGCGGCCACCGACTGGCGGACGTGTTCGAGGTAGGAGCGGGGCGCGGGCAGGTCGGCCGGGATGCCCTGGGCCAGCGCCCGGTAGGTGGTGAACAGGTCGCGCAGGACCAGGCCGAAGGACCAGCCGTCGTGCACCAGGTGGTGCTCGGTGTGAAGCAGTCGGTGGTGCTCCTCGGCGAGCCTGATCAGGGCCCACCGCACCATGGGCGCCTCGGCGGTGTCGAAGGGCTCGTCGTGCTGCTCGCGCCACAGGTCCTCGAAGGCTGCCTCGTGGTCTTCGCCACCGGTCAGGTCCACGGTGCGGTAGCGCGGTGCGCAGGTGTCGTTCACCCGCTGCTTCGGTGGAAAGTCCTCGGGATCGAGTTCGAGGCGGAACGCGTCGTGGCGGGCGAGCACGGTCGCCAGGCTCTGCCGCAGGGCCGGCTCGTCCAGCGGGCCGCGCAGGTCGAGGGAGGCGGTGAAGTTGTAGGCGCGGCTCTCGGGGAAGAGTTCCTCGTGCAGCCAGACGATCTCCTGGGAACGGGAGAGGTTGAACATCGCTGCGGCCCTTTCCGGGTCGGTGGTCGTTCGGTGTGCGGGGCTGGTGGCCGGGGCGGCCTCGGATACCACCGGCTCAGCGGGCTGGTGGGGTGGCGGTGACGGTGTCGCGGAGCAGGAACTCCAGGCCGTCGCCGTGAAGCCACTGCGCGCAGGTGCCGGCGTGGTCCGGTCCGTCGGTGTCGGCCAGGCGCCGCTGGGCGTCCGCCATACGGTGGCGTGCTTCGGCGCAGAACACGTCGGCGAGGTCCTGGGCCGGTCCGGTGCCCTCGCAGTGCAGTCGGGCGGCATTGGCCAGCGCTGCGGACATGCTGAACAGCTCGGCGGAGAGCTGGTTGAGCAGGATCAGCAGGCGCTCCTTGGCGAACAGCTCGTCGGGGTCGGGGTGTCGGTCCACCAGGTCGCGGCTGAGGCGGGCGAACTGCACGGCTTGTTCGGCCACGAAGCTCAGGTGGTCCCGGTTGCGCGGGGACAGGCAGGCGTCCGCTGCGGTGAGGTCGGTCGCGGCCTCGGCGATGGCCTGCGGCTTTGGGTAGTGGCGGGAGAGCAGGTGCCGGGCCGCCCAGTGGTCCACGAGGAAGTCCACCCCGCCGGCCACCCGCAGGGCACGTGCGTCGCGGAAGAACCGCTCCACCGGCAGCGGCTGGGCGCCGCGCCGGGCCTTGCTCGTTGCCGTCTCGAAGCCCTCGGCGGCCAGCAGGGACAGGGTGCGGTCGACGATGCGCCAGCTGGTCATCGAGTTGATGTTCTTGGCCACCGTCTGCTCCGGGTCCAGGTCGATCCCCGGGTGGCGTTCCTCGGCCAGCAGGCACCACTCCACCACGCTCTCCATGGCGAAGGTCTCGGCGAGGTTGGCAGCGATGATGCGCTGGATCTCGTCGTACTGCTCCAGCCCGAGCCCGCCGACCGAACGCCGCCGGACGAACTCCCGGGACCAGTGCAGGCAGAGCCGGCCGATCGCCAGGGCGGGCGCCGAGATGGGGTACATCCGGCCCCGGACGCTGATGGTGTGCAGTTCGGGGGCCAGACGCCACTCGTCCTCGGCGGTCAGGCCGTCGAGGGTGAAGACCCGGCTGTGCGGGACGAAGACCCGGTCGAAGGTGAGGGCTGCGTTGGGCAGACCCTTGAGACCCAGGTACTCGTGCCAGGACCTGACCGTGAAGCCGGGGTCGGTGGTGTCGACGAAGAACAGCCGGATGTACTCCCGGTTCTTGTCGTGCACGGTGGCCGAGACCCTCAGCAGGCCCGCGATCGGGCCGTTCTGGATGAACACCTTCTCGCCGCTGATCCGGAATCCGGTGCCGTCCTCGGTTGGCACCGCGGTGGTGGACCGGGTCCGGTTGATCGCACCGGTGGGCTCGGTGTCGGCGTCGCCGGAGATCGCGCCCGCTGCGAGCAGCCGTTCGAGTTCGGACTTCAGCTCGCCGTCGGTCATGATCGGCAGGTAGGCGCCGGCGCCCAGTCCGAGGTGGACGGACATGGCGTAGCAGGCGGTCACCGACCAACTGGCGGCGGCCTGGATCATCCGGAAGGCGTTGTGGGCGGACAGGCCCAGACCGCCGCGCTCGAGCGGCTCCTGAAGCTTGAAGTAGCCGCGGGCGGCGCAGGCTTCGTGGAAGCCGTCGGGCAGCTTCGCGGTGCGGTCCACCTCGGTCGGGTCGACGGTCTCTTGGAGGAAGCGCATCAGCCCGGCGACGGCGGCGTCGCCGCGGGCGCGGTCCTCGTCGGACGGGGCGGGGAAGGGGCTGATCAGGTCCCAGCGCACGTGCCCCAGGTGGAGCTCGGCGAGGAAGCCGGCCGGGGTGATGGTGTCGTGAGTCATGTCTGCCTTCACAGGTTGGGGGAGAGCGAGTCGACAGGCGACCCGGCGTGCCGGCGGTCGGTGAGTGCGGCCTGGATCAGTGCGAGCAGGGCGGCGCGGTGCTCACGGAGGTAGAAGTGGCCGCCTGGCAGCAGGTTCAGGGCGAACGGTCCGCGGCCGTGGCCCTGCCATTGGGTGAGTTCCTCGGCAGAGAGCCGGTCCTCGGTGCCGCCGAAGACGTGCAGCGGCAGGTCAAGGGGCTCGCCGGGCGTGTGGCGATAGCTGTCGACCAGTTCGAAGTCGCAGCGGTGCGAGGCCATCATGATCGCGAGTAGGTCCGGGTCCTCGGCCACCTCGTCGGGGAGTGAGCCGTACTGTCCCTGGACGGCGGTGAAAAGCTCCCGATCGCCGAGGTGGTGGATCGGCGGCAGTCCGCGGGGCCGGTGCGGGGCCGGGCAGGCGGACAGCAACAGGCGTTCGGGGCCGGGCACGCCGTGCTCGCGCAGGGCGCGCGCGGTCTCGTAGGCCAGCAGGGCGCCGAGGCTGTGTCCGAAGAAGGCGAACGGTGCGCGGAATGAGGCCTGTTCCACCAGATCGTGAACCAGCGGGCCGACCCGGGTGTACTGCGGGTCGTCGAGCCGCGAGCCGCGGCCGGGCAGTTGCACGCCCCACACCTCGATGCCGGGCACATCGTCGCCCCAGCGGACGTACTCGGCGGCCGTGCCGCCGCTGTGGGCGAAGCAGTACAGCCGAATCGCGGCGTCGGGGCGCTTGCGGCGGTTGGCCAGCCAGCGTGGGACGGTGTGCCCCGCAACGTCAGGCATGAAGGGTCTCCTGGCTCATCGGTTGGGCGGTCGGTGCGGCGTCGGGCATGGCCCGCAGTGAGTGCACGGCGGAGAACAGCAGCGGCAGCCCGGCGAGGACGCTGCCCGCACCGGCGAGCCAGAGGACGCCGCGCAGTCCGAGCGGTCCGACCAGCGCGCCCCCGAGGAACGTCCCGACGGGGATGACGCCCCAGACCACGAACCGCAGCGTCGCCGTCATGCGCCCGCGCATCGGGGCGGGGGTGACGGATTGCCGCAAGCTGATCTGGTTGATGTTGAAGACGGAGGCGCACAGCCCGGCCAGGGCCATCGCGACCGCCAGGACGGGCATCGCGGTGCCAGGGGTGGCCAGCGGCAGCAGCAGGATGGCGCCGCCCAGCCCGAAGGTGGCCCAGGTGAGCGACGGCCCGACGCCGAGGCGCCGCACCACCCGGCCGTTGGCGAGCGAGCCGAGCAGCACGCCTGCGTTCGCGATCGCGAGCGTGGTGCCCAGCCCGGCCGGTGAGAGCCGCAGGTCACGGACCGCGTAAAGCACCAGGATCGCCTGGACCATTCCGAACAGGCCGAAGAGGTTGGTGATCCCCGCACTCAACGCGATCGGGCGCAGCAGCCGATGCCGGAACACGTACCCGAGGCCGTCCTTGACCTCCGCTACCAGTCCCGGCCGGACCGCATCGCGGATCGGGCGCTCCTCCACCCGGACCAGCAGGAGCAGGGCCGCCGACCCGGCGTAACTGAGCGCGTCGGCGAGCACGGCGAGTGGCGCGGTCAGCAGCTGGACCAGGAATCCGCCGGCGCTGGGGCCGGCCAGCTCGCCGGAGGTCTGAGACAGCTGCAGTTTGGTGTTGGCCTCGACGAGCTGCTCCTCGCCGACCAGGGTCGGCAGGAACGACTGTGCTGCCAGGTCGAAGAAGACCGTCATGACCCCGACCGCGAAGGCGACCGGATACAGCAGCCACAGATTCAGAACCCCGCAGAGCGCGGCCGCCGGCACGGTCAGCAGGACCGCGCAGCGGACCAGGTCTGCTGCGATCATGACGGGCCGTCGGCGCGTCCGGTCCACCCATGCCCCGGCCGGCAGGCCGACCAGCAGGAACGGCAGGTACTGCACGGCGGCCAGCAGTCCCACCTGGAACGGGGTGGCTTTCAGCACCGTCACGGCCGCGAGGGGCAGCGCGAGTTCGGAGATCTGGGCGCCGAGCACGCTGACCGTCTGGGCGGCCCACAGCCGTCGGAAGCCCTGGTGGCGCAGCAGTCCCGGCGAGGGGGCCGGTCGCGTCATCGGGCGGCCGGCCGTTCACGTATGCTCCGCGGCCGAAGGTCACTCCACAGGCCGTCGATCAGGGTGAGGCAGTCCGCTTTGCTGCCCCGTCCGCCCGTTCGCTCCCACCCGGCGGGTAGCGCCCGGCCGGCCGGCCAGATGGAGTACTGGTCCTCGGTGTTGCGGACCACCTCGTAGGTCCGGTCGTCGTTGTCCTCGAACATCGCTGTCCTTTGGGTCGGTGTGTCGCGTGACGGTTCAGGCCGGCTGCCGGGCGGCGTCGACCACCCGGGCCAGTCGGCGCGGAGCGGGGGCGGTGAAGACCTGCTTGACGGTGATGCGCACGTCGAAGGCCGCGCGGACGGCAGAGGCGAGTTGAACGGCGATCAGGGAGTCGCCGCCCAGTTCGAAGAAGTCGTCCTGTGCCGCCACATGCTCCAGTCCGAGCAGTTGACCGAAGATCTGGGCGAGTTGCGTCTCGGTGTCGCCGTCCTGTGCGGGCTCCTGGACGGCCGGCGAGGGCTGGGCGGTGACGGTCGGTGCGGGGTTGTCGGTAGGGAGCGGTGAGTACTGCTGCGGGCTGAACGGGTAGGTCGGCAGCGGAGTCCGGCCCGGCCGGTGACCTTCGTGCAGCCGTGGCCAGTCGAGCTCGACGCCGGCCGCCCACAGCTGTCCGGCGGCGGCCAGCGAGGTCCGCAGGGCGGACTGCTCGCCGGCAGGGTGCGGCAGGCTGGGCAGCGCCAGGTGGCCCTCGGTGCGGGCCGGGTGCCGACGTGCCAGTGTCGTCAGGGTGAGGCCGGGGCCGACTTCGAGCAGGATCCGGTCAGGCTCGGCGAACAGGGTGGCGAGGGTGTCGCCGAAGCGCACCGCCCGGCGCATGTGGGCGGTCCAGAACTCGACGCTCGGAACGCGGTCCATGCGGACCCACTCCCCAGTGGTGTCCCCGACCCAGGGGATCGAAGGCGCCTTGAGGTCGAGTTCGGCGACCAGGGAGGCGAACCGGTCGAGGATCGGCTCCACCAGAGCGCTGTGTCCGGCGGCGGCGATGTGCAGCCGGCGCGCGTCGACACCGTCCTCCGTCAGCCGTGCGAACACCGCGTCGACCGTCCCCCGCGGCCCGGACACCACGCACTGGTTCGGTCCGTTGACGGCCGCGAGCTCCAGGCCGTCGCCGAGAAGTTCGGTGGCGTCGCGCTCGGCCAGCGGCACGGCCAGCATCGCCCCGACGGGCAGGCTCTGCAGCAACCTGCCGCGCTCGGCGACCAGCCGCAGGGCGTCGGCCAGGCAGAACACCCCGGCCACGCAGGCGGCGACGAAGGCACCGAGGCTGTGCCCGGCGACAGCCGCCGGCCGTACCCCTCGCTGCTCCCACATCCGGGCGAGCGCGTACTCCACCACGAAGACGGCCGGCTGGGCCACGCCCATGTCGCGCAGCAACTCTTCGGCCGCCGCGCTCTGCTGCTCGCCGGCAGGGTACAAGACCGCCCGCAGGTCCAGGCCGAGTGTGGGCGCGAGCTGCGCACAGCACGCGTCGACCTCGGCACGGAAGACCGGGTCGTTCTCGTACAGTTCGCGGCCCATGCCGACGTGCTGTCCGCCCTGCCCGGGGAAGACGAACGCCACCGGCCGCTCGCCGCCCACGGGCGGGTAGCCGTGGGTGCCGGCCCCGGTCAGTGCTTGGATCGCCTCGGTGTGGTCGGCGGCCACGGCGAACCGGCGGTGCACGAAGGCGCGGCGGCCGGTCTGCAGCGTCCAGGCCGTGTCGGCCAGTTCCCGGCCGGGGTCGGCGGCGCCGGCGGCCTGCCGCTGCAGGTGCTCGGCAAGCCGGGCGGCGGCGTGGTCCAGCTCGGGGGCGGTCCGGGCGGACAGCACCAGCAGATGGCTCGCAGGCGCGGCGGGCAGGCAAGGTCGCGCGGGCGGCTCCTCCAGGATCGCGTGCGCGTTGGTGCCTCCGATCCCGAACGAGCTGACCCCGGCCCGGCGGGGACCGTCGGGGCGCCACCGGTACAGTTCGGTGTTCACCACGAACGGGCCGTCCGCGAAGGGGATCTCGGGGTTGGGCGAGGTGTAGTGCAGGCTCGGCGGGATCAGGCCGTGCTGGACGGCCAGCACCGCCTTGATGAAGCCCGCCACCCCGGCGGCCGCGTCGGTGTGGCCGATGTTGGTCTTCACCGACCCGATCCGGCAGAACCCCCGCCGGTCGGTGCCGCGCCGGAAGGCCTGGGTCAGCGCGGCCAGTTCGATCGGGTCACCCAGCGGCGTCCCGGTCCCGTGCGTCTCGACGTAGCCGATGCTGTCCGGCTCGACCTCGGCCACCAGGTGGGCCGCGCGGATGACCTCGGCCTGGCCGGCCACTCCCGGAGCGGTGAAGCCCACCTTGTCCATGCCGTCGTTGTTCACCGCGGTGCCGCGCAGGACGGCACGGATGTGGTCGCCGTCCTGAACTGCGTCGGCGAGCCGTTTGAGGACCACGATGCCGACACCGTTGCCGGCTACGGTCCCACGGGCCCGGGCGTCGAAGGCCCGGCAGCGCCCGTCGGGCGAGATGACACCGCCCTCGGAGTACTCGGGCAGGCGAACCGGGACGTTGACACTGGCCCCGCCGGCCAGAGCCAGGTCGCACTCGCCGGACAGCAGCGCCTGCGCAGCGAGATGGACGGCGACCAGAGAGGTGGAGCAGGCGGTCTGCACCGTCACCGCCGGCCCGGCGAGACCGAGCCGGTGGGCGACCCGGGAGGTGAGAAAGTCGATGCCGGTCGCCAGTCGCAGCTGCCACTCGCTGACCGGGCCGAGCCGGTCGCGGTGGGCCCTCAGCGTATCCAGGTACCCGGTCTGGCTACTGCCCGCATACACGCCGACCGGCCCGACACAGGACCGGGGGTCATACCCGGCGTCCTCCAGCGCCTCCCACGCGCAGGTCAGGAACAGCCGCTGCTGCGGGTCGAGGATCAGCGCCTCCCGCGGCGAGTAGCCGAAGAACGCCGCGTCGAACTCGTCCGCGTCCTCCAGTACTCCGAGCGCGGGGACGTACTCGGGAGTGGACGGGTCGCCGGGGAATCGAGTGACCGATTCCGCGCCCTTGATCAGGTTGTCCCAGAACGCGCCGAGGTCACGCGCTCCCGGAAACCGCCCGGCCATCCCGACGACGGCGAGGAAGGGGCTGTCCGGATCCACCGGCTGTGCCGCCCGCGTCATCGGGCACCCCCGGCGCTGCGGCGGGCGCGGCGCTGATAGAGCCGGGCGTGCCCGCTGCGGCGCTCATCGGCACGCTCGTCACCGAGCGCGTCGACGGCCGGCCCGGAGCCGCCGCGCAGATGGGCGGCGAGCTTGCGGATGGTCGGATGGGCGAAGAGCGCGACACCGGGAACCTGGCGTCCCAGTGCCCCGCTGAGCTTGCGCTGCACCTGAACGAGCAGCAGCGAGTGACCGCCGATCTCGAAGAAGCTGTCGTCCGGCCCCACCCGGCCGACCCGCAGCACCTCCCGCCACACGGCCGCTATCTGCTCCTCCAGGCCGGTCAGTGCCACCGTCTGCGGCGCGCCGGACGTGGCGTCGCCGGCGGTCGGCACCGGGAGCGCCCTGTGGTCGATCTTGCCGTTCGCGGTCAGCGGCAGCTCGTCGAGCACCACGTAGGAGGCCGGGACCATAGCGGCAGGCAGACTCATGGTCAGGTGGGCGCGTAGCTGCGACGACTCGACCTCGGCAGCGACCACGTAGGCGACCAGCCGCTTGCCGTCCGCCTCATCGTCCACCGCCCGCACGTGGGCCTGACGCACCGCAGGGTGCGTGCACAGGGCCGCACTGATCTCCGCTGGTTCGACCCGCTGGCCGCGGATCTTCAGCTGGTCGTCGGCCCGCCCGACGAAGGCCAGGGCACCGTCGGCGCGGAGCACCGCGAGGTCGCCGGTGCGGTAGAGCCGCCCGCCCGGCGTCTCGCCGAACGGGTCCGGCACGAAACGGTCGGCGGTGAGCCCCGGCTGCCCCAGGTACCCGCGAGCCAGCACCGCCCCACCCAGGTACAGCTCGCCCCGGGTGCCCGCCGCAACCGGCTCCAGATCAGCGTCCAGCAGGTACGCCCGCGCCCCGGCCAGCGGCCGCCCGATCGGCAGCGTCTCCCCCTCGGGAATCGAGTCCCCGGTGAACGCCTGGAGCGTGGCGGTGATGGTGGTCTCCGTCAAACCGTAGGCGTTGACCACGGGCACCGAGGTATGCCCTCGCCAGCCGGCCAACGTACGGGTATGCCCGGTGTCGCTGCCCACGACCAGGAGGCGCAGGGCCTCGGGCACCTCCCGCGGTTCGGCGTCGAGATCGCGGACCCACTGGTCCCAGTACGGCGTCGGCAAGTTGGCCACCGTGACCCGCTCACGGCGCAGACACTCCTCCAGCTCCGCGGGCGACGGCACCGAATCGGGAGCCACCACCACCCGGGCGCCGGCCAGCAGAGTCGGGAACACCTCCTCGCCGAACACATCGAACCCCGGACCGGCGAACTGCAGCACCCGATCGGCCGCGGTCAACTCGAAGGCCGCACCGACGGCGACCGCGTGGTTGGCCAGCGACCCGTGGGTGACGGCCACCGGCTTGGGACGCCCGGTCGAACCCGAAGTGAAGATCACATAGGCAAGGTCGTCGGGGGTAACCGCCACCGCCGGGTTCTGCGCGGACCGCCCGGCCGGCTCGCCGGCAGCCAGGTCGACCACCTCGACCCCCTCGCAGCCCCCGGGCCCGATCTGCAGGGTGACACCGGCAGCCTCCAACTGGTACCTGCGGCGCTCGGCCGGCAGCGCCGCGTCGAGCGGCAGGTAAGCGGCACCGGACTTCAGCACGGCCAGCACCGCCGTCACCAGTTCACGCCCGCGCGGCAGGTTCACCGCGACCACGCTCTCGGCGCCCGCACCGCGCTCCACCAGCACTCCGGCCAGCCGGTTGGCGGCAGCGGCAAGCCCCGCATACGTCATGCACCCGTCGCGGTCGACGACCGCCACAGCATCAGGGCTTGCCCGTACCCGCTCCTCGAACAGCTGCGGCACACAGACCACGGCACGCGGACCGGCCGATTCGAGCGCGGTAGCGGCTCGACTCTCATCCTCTTGACTCAGTTCAGGCCTCACTAGGCCAACCCCTCTCCAAAGTGGCGCATGTAGCAGTCCGCCGGACAACGGACGGGCGCAGGCCCCGGCCGCGCCGCCCGTCCGAAGCGAACTCGACCCGGCCGGGCGGGGCTTCAGGAAGCCAAAGGGAAACCGGGCGGGGTCATTCCGGGCCTTCGAAGTCACGGCAGCTGTAGATAGCTGCCGTTGAGCTTTCGGTCGATAGCGTGTCCGCTGATCCAGGTTGCTGCCGAAGAACGTAGGAAGCGCCGGTAGACATCCGATCAACGGGCACCCAGAACGCTCCCCGGAAACCCGCGAGAGCCCCCTCGCGCAGGCATATCGGGTTGTCGACTGGATGTCGGCGGCGTGGCACGCGCGCTGGTGGCCGTCTGCCGGCCGTTGCGCCAACGGGGCGAACCCGTGCGAGCGGTTGCCGGGAGTGGAGGGGCCGGTCACATAGCCTTTCGCCCTGCCGCCGCCTCGGTGGCGCCGGTTCGGGGACGTGGACAGGGGCGCAGGGTGAGTTCGTCGGGTGCGGCGGCGTCGACGCGGCGGACGAGGTTCCGGGCGTGGCTGCTGGAGGGCCTGGCCGACATGGCCAAGCAGTATCCGGGGCCGCACGCGGAGGCGCCGGTCGAGCACAAGGGCCAGCGGTGGTGGCGGGTGATGTGCCTGACCGGCCTGGACTACTTCTCGACGCTCGGTTATCAGCCCGGCATCGCGGCTCTCGCGGCCGGGCTGCTGTCGCCGGTGGCGACGGTCGTGCTGGTGATCGTGACGCTGTTCGGCGCGCTGCCGGTCTACCGGCGGGTGGCCAAGGAGAGCCCGCACGGCGAGGGCTCGATCGCGATGCTGGAGCGGCTGCTGTCGTTCTGGCAGGGGAAGCTGTTCGTCCTCGCGCTGCTGGGGTTCGCGGCGACGGACTTCATGATCACCATTACCCTGTCGGCGGCGGACGCGACCGCGCACCTGGTGGAGAACCCGAGTCTGCACAGCGCGCTGTCCGGCAAGCAGATGTTGATCACGCTGACCCTTGTCGCCCTGCTTGGCGCGGTCTTCCTCAAGGGGTTCAGCGAGGCGATCGGCCTGGCGGTCGTCCTGGTCGTGGTCTACCTGGCGCTCAACGTCGTCGTCGTGGTGAACGGGCTCTGGCACGTGCTGGAGAACCCGGACGTGGTCACGGACTGGGCGGACGCGCTGACCGCCGAGCACGGCAACGTGATCGCGATGATCGGCGTCGCGCTGATCGTCTTCCCGAAGCTGGCGCTGGGTCTGTCCGGCTTCGAGACCGGCGTCGCGGTGATGCCGCACATCGAGGGCGATCCCGAGGACACCGAAGAGAAGCCCGTCGGTCGGATCCGCGGCGCCCGCAAGCTGCTCACCACCGCCGCGCTGATCATGAGTGCGTTCCTGATCACGACGAGTTTCATCACCACGGTCCTGATCCCCAAGGCCGCGTTCGAGGCGGGCGGGCCGGCCAACGGCCGCGCCCTGGCCTACCTGGCCCACCAGAACCTGGGCAGCGCCTTCGGCAGCGTCTACGACATCTCGACCATCGCGATCCTCTGGTTCGCCGGCGCCTCCGCGATGGCCGGCATGCTCAACCTGCTGCCCCGGTACCTGCCGCGGTACGGCATGGCGCCCCACTGGGCACGGGCGGTGCGGCCGATGGTGATCGTGCTGACCCTGATCGGATTCCTGGTGACGTGGCTCTTCGACGCGAACGTGGACGCCCAGAGCGGCGCGTACGCGACCGGCGTGCTGGTGCTGATCTCCTCGGCCGCCATTGCCGTCACCATCGCCGCGCACAAGGCCCGGCAGCGCACCTGGACCATCGGCTTTGCCGTGATCGCGGCGGTTTTCCTGTACACGACGGGCGCGAACATCGCCGAACGCCCCGACGGTGTGAAGATCGGCGCCTGCTTCATCGGCGGGATCATCCTGGTCTCCTTCCTGTCCCGGCTCAAGCGGGCGTTCGAGCTGCGCGTCACCGACGTGGTGCTCGACGAGGCCGCCGAGCGGTTCGTCCGCGACTACACCTACCGGCCGATGCGGCTGATCGCCAACGAGCCGAACAGCCGTGACCTGGCGGAGTACCAGGAGAAGAAGCGGGAGCTCCGGGAGCACCATGACATCCCGGCCGACGTCGACCTGGTCTTCGTCGAGGTGACGGTCCGGGACCCGTCCGAGTTCGAGTCGGTGCTGGACGTGCGCGGCGAGGTCCTGCACGACCGCTACCGGGTGCTGTCGCTGGAGAGCTCCAGCGTCCCGAACGCGTTGGCGGCCCTGTTGATGACGATCCGGGACCGTACGGGGCAGATCCCGCACATCTACTTCGAGTGGACCGAAGGCGGCCCGGTCGGCCACTTCCTGCGTTTCTTCCTGTTCGGCCAGGGCGAGGTGGCCCCGGTCACCCGCGAGGTGCTGCGCGAAGCGGAGCCGGACCGTTCCCGGCGCCCGCGCGTCCACGTCGGCTAGGGCGGAGCATGGAACCGGAGACGGAGAGAGACGGCGGGACGGCGGTGGCCGGGAAGCTGCGGGTGTTCCTGGGAGCGGCGCCGGGGGTGGGGAAGACGTACGCCATGCTCCGGGAGGGGCGGCGGCTGCGCGGCGAGGGGCTGGACGTGGTGGTCGGCCTGGTCGAGACGTACGGGCGGCACGGGACGGAGAGCCAGCTGAGGGACCTGCCCGTGCTGCCCCGGCGGCCCGTGTCGTACCGGGGCGTGGAGCTGACGGAGCTCGATCTGGACGCACTGCTGGCGCGCCGCCCGGCGCTCGCGTTGGTGGACGAGCTCGCCCACACCAACGTGCCCGGCGGGCGGAACGAGAAGCGCTGGCAGGACGTGCGGGAGCTGCTGGACGCCGGGATCGACGTGGCGACGACGCTCAACATCCAGCACCTGGAAAGCCTGAACGACGTTGTCGAGCAGATCACCGGCGTCGCCCAGCGCGAGAAGATCCCGGACGACGTGGTCCGGGCCGCCGACCGGATCGAGTTGGTCGACCTCAGCCCGCAGGCGCTGCGCACCCGGATGACGCGGGGGGAGGTTTACCCGGCGGACCGGATCGACGTGGCCCTGGACCACTACTTCCGAGCCGGCAACCTGGGCGCGCTGCGGGAGCTCGCGCTGCTCTGGCTCGCGGACCGGGTGGAGGAGGAGCTGGCCGACTACCGGGCCCGGCACGGCATCCAGGCGCCCTGGGAGACCAAGGAGCGGATCCTCGTCGCACTGAACGGTGCTCTGCAGGGTGAGCACCTGATCCGAAGGGGAGCCCGCACCGCGACCCGGGTGCACGGAGACCTGATCGGCGTGCACGTCCGACTGGACGACGGCACGGCCGAGCGGGAGCCGCCGGGGCTGGCCGCCCAGCGGGCGCTGTTGCGGGAGCTGCACGCCGGTTACGTCGAGGTGAGCGGCAGCGACGTGGCGCGGGCTCTGGTGGACTTCGCCCGGACGGAGAGCGCCACGCAGATCCTGCTGGGGCCGAGCAGCCGCAGCAGGCTGCGCGAGCTGGTCTCCGGCTCGGTGATCAACCGGGTGATCCGGCTGGCCGGCCCGATCGACGTGCGCGTGCTTCCACCGCCCGAGCCGGGACTGCTGACCGTGCCGCCCGCGCCCCGACGCCGTCGCCCCGCCCTGGTTCCGGCCGGCCGGCGCCGGTGGGCATGGGGGCTCGGGCCGACCGGAGCGGTGGCGCTGGCCTGGGCGCTGTCACCGCTGCGGCACTCGCTCGGGCTGTCCGGCGCGTTGCTCTGCCTGCTGCTGGTGGTGGCGGGGACGGCCCGGTTGGGCGGACTGCTGCCGGCGGCGGCCACCACGACGGCCGGGGCGCTGGCGGCGGACTTCTTCTTCACCACGCCGTGGCACAGCCTGGTCGTGGAACGGGGCGCGGACGTCGCGGCGCTGCTGGTCTTCCTCGCGGTGGCCGGGGTGATCTCGCACCTGATCGACGGCCTGACGCGTCGCTCGCAGCAGGCCGACCGGGCACGCGCGGAGGCGGCGGTGCTCACCCGGCTGGCCGGGGAGACGGTGGAGTCCGGCGCGCGGGTCCTGACCGATCTGGTGGCGGAGCTGCGTCAGGTGTTCGGGCTGGACGGCGCCGCCGTGCTGGTGCGGACGGGTGAGGCGCTCTGGCAATCGGCGGCTGTGGCCGGCGCGGAGGTCCCACAGCGGCCCGGCGAGGCGTCCTTCTCCGTTGACCTGGGCGAGGACGCGGTGTTGGTCCTGCGCGGAGCGCCCCTCACGGAGGAGGACACCCGACTGCTCGGGCCGTACGTCACCCAGCTGAAACTGGCCCGGGAACGGGAACGGCTGGCCGCGCAGGCATCGGTGGCGGACGTGCTCGCGCACACTGACGCACTGCACACCGCACTGCTGGAGGCCGTCGGGCAGGACCTGCGGGCGCCGCTGGCGGCGGTGCGCCGGGAGGCCGGGCGAGTGCCGGGCCCGGCCGGGCAGCGGATCGGCGCCGAGGCGGAGCGGATGGAGCGGCTGGTCGCCAACCTGCTGGACCTGAACCGGCTGCGGGCCGGGGTGCTGCCGGTGGTGCTGCGGCCGACGGCGGTGGACGAGGTGGTGCGGGCGGCTGCCGAGGGGCTTCCCGGCGTGCGCGTTGACCTCGGGTCGGATCTGCCGCGGGTGCTGGCCGATCCAGGGCTGCTGGAGCGGGCGCTCGCGGACGTCCTGGTCTCCGACGGGACGGCGGTGGTGGTCGACGCCGGCGCGGTGGCCGGGCGAGTGGACGTCCGGGTGACCGTCCACGGCGGCGAGGCTGTTGCCGCGGCGCCTGCGGGTCTGGCGGTGGTGCGGGGATTCGTGGAGGCGATGAACGGCGAACTGGCCGTCGAAGAGGCACCCGGAGGCGGCACCGCGTACGTGATCAGCCTGGCTCGTGCGGTGGCCTGATGGCGTGGTGCCGAGTTGGGCGACGATCCGGGGCATCAAGATCGCGTTGTGATTCCGGGTGTCGGCGTCAGGATCCCGTCAAGGGGAGGCGACGGGCCTGTGGCGTGTGGGTTGGCTGGCGTCGAACGAACTCGCGGCGAAGCTGGGACAGGACATTGCGCATGTACTCCGCCCGCCCCGGCGGCCGTCGCTACCACCCCGTCCTCGACCGCTTGCCGGTTGCGGTGTCCGGCACGGTGGCCCTGGTTGCCGGTGGCGCGCTCGCGCTCGGCCTCGGCTGGCTGGGCGAGCTCCACGCCGGCTGGTTCCCGTACATCGCGTACATCGGCCTGGCCGCGCTGGCCGGAGGCTTCTCCCGACCCCTGGCCGCCCCGCTGGTCGGCCTGGCCGCCTGGTTGTGCTGCAACGCCTTCGTCGAACACCGCCACGCCGAGCTCGGTTGGTCGGGACCGGGAGCGGAGAGCGGGCACTTCGCCCTCTTCACGGGCGCGGCCCTGCTGCTCTCCCTGCCGGCCGCAGTACCGCGCCGGACGATCCGCGTCGAGCGCCTTCCGGTCGGTGAGGACTTGGGGAACCGGTTCGGCTGATGCCTGCCGCCTCCGGCATCGTTCAGGAGACGGCAGGTCGGTGTGCTATCCCAGCCCCGGGACGAACTGGATCAGCAGGTCGATGGCCTTGATGCCGAGGAAGGGCAGGACCAGTCCGCCCAGCCCGTAGACGCGTAGGTTGCGGCGGAGCAGGTCGGTGGCGGAGGCGGGCTGGTAGCGGACGCCGCGCAGGGCCAGCGGGATCAGCGCGATGATGATCAGGGCGTTGAAGATGATCGCGGAGGCGATCGCCGAGGTGGGGCTGTGCAGTTCCATGATGTTGAGGTGGTGCAGTCCGGGGTAGGCGTTCGCGAACATCGCGGGGATGATCGCGAAGAACTTGGCGACGTCGTTGGTGATCGAGAAGGTGGTCAACGCGCCCCGGGTGATGAGGAGTTGCTTGCCGACCCGGACGATGTCGATGAGCTTGGCGGGGTTGGAGTCGAGGTCGACCATGTTGCCGGCCTCCTTGGCGGCGGGGGTGCCGGAGTTCATCGCGACGCCGATGTCGGCCTGGGCGAGGGCGGGGGCGTCGTTGGTGCCGTCGCCGGTCATCGCGACCATGTTCCCGGCGGCCTGCTCGCGCCGCAGGTGGGCGAGCTTGTCCTCGGGGGTGGCCTCGGCGAGGTAGTCGTCCACCCCGGCCTCCTCGGCGATGGCCTTGGCGGTGAGCGGGTTGTCGCCGGTGACCATGACCGTGCGGATGCCCATCCTGCGCAGTTCGGCGAAGCGTTCGGCGATGCCCTCCTTGACCACGTCCTTGAGTTCGACCACACCGAGGGCGCGGGCACCGTGGCGGTCGTGGACGGCGACCAGCAGCGGGGTGCCGCCGGTCTCGGCGATCCGGTCGACCAGTGGCTTGGCTTCCATCGGCAGCCGTCCGCCGCAGTCCACCACCCAGCGGGCGACGGCGCTCGCGGCGCCCTTGCGGATCAGACAGGTCGTGCCGTCGGGCCAGTGCAGGTCGACGCCGCTCATCCGGCTGTGCGCGGTGAACGGGACGGGCCGCTGCTCGCCGAGTTCGCCGGGGGAGCGTGGCGGCACCCAGTACTGACGGTTCGTCAGTTCGACGAGTGAGCGGCCTTCCGGTGTCTCGTCCGTGACGGAGGCCAACTGGGCGGCCTCGGCGAGCTGTTCGGTGGTGGCGCCGGGCAGCGGGTGCAGGGCGACGGCCCGGCGGTTGCCGTGGGTGATGGTGCCGGTCTTGTCGAGCAGCAGCACGTCGACGTCGCCGGCGGCCTCCACGGCGCGTCCGGAGAGGGCGATCACGTTGCGCTGGACGAGGCGGTCCATGCCGGCGATGCCGATCGCGGAGAGCAGCGCGCCGATCGTGGTCGGGATGAGCGCGACCATCAACGCGACCAGCACGATGGTGGTTTGGGGTGCACCGGCGTAGATGGCCATCGGCTGGAGGGAGACCACGGACAGCAGGAAGACGATGGTGAGCGAGGCGAGGAGGATGTTGAGCGCGATCTCGTTCGGGGTCTTCTGCCGGTTCGCGCCCTCGACCAGGGTGATCATCCGGTCGATGAAGCTCTGGCCGGGGCGGGAGGTAACGCGGACGACCAGGTGGTCGGAGAGCACCTTCGTGCCGCCGGTGACGGCGGTGCGGTCGCCGCCGGACTCGCGGATGACGGGCGCGGACTCCCCGGTAACGGCGGATTCGTCGACGGAAGCGACGCCTTCGACCACCTCGCCGTCCTGGGGGATGACCTCGCCGGCCGCCACCAGCACGATGTCGTGCAGCATCAACTGCTCGGCGGGGATCGCCTCGTGGCGCAGGTCGCGGGTGCCGACCCGCCAGTGCAGCAGCCGCCGGGCGGTGGTGCCCGCCTGGGCGCGGCGCAGTGAGTCGGCCTGCGCCTTGCCGCGGGCCTCGGCGACGGCCTCGGCGAGGTTGGCGAACAGCACGGTCAGCCACAGCCAGAACGAGATCACCCAGGCGAAGACGCCGGGGTGGACAACGGCGGTGAGGGTGGTGAGCGCCGAGCCGGTCTCGACCACCAGCATCACCGGGTTGCGCATCATGACGCGCGGGTGGAGCTTGCGGACGGCGGCGGGCAGCGCCTCGGCGAGCTGCCGCCGGGTGATGAGCCGGCGGCGCCCCGTCGGGCCGGTGGGCCGGTGGCCGGGGTGGTGCGGCGGCTGCCCGGGTGTGGGCTCCCGGCGGCGGAACCAGTTCTGCTGCTGGTCGGGGGTGGTGTCCGGGGTGGTGAGGGCCGAACGGCGCATCGTCTCGGGGGACCTTCCGGGCCGCCCGGTCGGACGGGGCGGCGGTTCGGGGGAGTGGTGGGAACTTCCCGCAGCGAAGCACTGGATCTACACCTGACATGCGCGTCTTGACGGGGCCTTGGCGTACGACATGACGTCCTTGACAGCTCCCTGACGTCCTGTCCGGCACAGTCCCCTCAGTGGGAGAGGGCCGGGCCCGCCCAGTACACGACCTCCTGGCGGACCGGCCGGAAGCCCGCGGCCTCCGCGAGTGCCAGGCCGGCGTGGTTGCTCCGGGGCGCCGACCAGGTCGCGGTCAGCCCCTGCGCGCGGGCGGGGGGCGGGCCAACCGCTGCCCGCCGGCCAGAGGAGGGGCATTTGATGAGGAGCGTCAGGGCTTCGTCAATGCGGTCGAGCCGGCTTGCCCCGGGCATCGGGGAAGGCTTTGATGGGGGACATGCACCGCTCGACACGCCACCACGACCGCCCGCCGCATAGCCGGCCGCGGATCGTCGCTGTCGCGGTCGCCAGCACCGTCCGGTAGGACCGAGCTCCTTCCCGCTCGTCACCGGCCGTGCGCACGGGCCGGGCGCTGTTCGGCGTGCCCGTGCCGATCACCGCCCGTCCGTCCCCTGCCCTGACAGGCTCCGAGGGCAGGGGACGGACGAGCGTTCCCTCGCACCACACCCTTCGCGCACCGGCGGCCCCGGAGGCGTACGGCTTCGTGCCGTGTCGCCTTCGCACCCCGCCGGTGCCTTTCCACCCTTGGATGGGTCATGTCCGACGTTGTTCTGTCCGCCCGCACCGCCCTCGTCACCGGCGCCTCTTCCGGGATCGGCTGGGAGACCGCCCGGCTGCTCGCCGGGCACGGCGCGACCGTGCTCGTGCACGCACGCACCACCGCAGAGGCCGAGGCGGCCGTCGCGCGACTGGTCGACGTGGGCGTCCGGCGGGACCAACTCGTAGAGCTGGCAGCCGACTTCACCCACCTCGCGGAGGTCGCCGTGCTGGCCGGTACGGTCGTCAAGCACTACCCGGCGCTCGACCTGCTGGTGAACAACGCCGCGGCGATGGCGCCCGAGCGGTGCACCCTCACCGACGACGGCAACGAGGTCTCGCTGCAGGTCAACTTCCTGGCCGCACACCTGCTGGCGAAGCTGCTGCGCGCGCCGCTGTCGGCGGCCGGCGACGCTCGGATCGTCAACGTGTCGTCGTCGCTGCACCGCACCGCCTCGATGAACTGGTCGGACCCGCACCGGGTGAAGAGGTACTCGCGGGTCGCCGCGTACGCGCAGTCGCAGCTCGCGTTGACGATGGCGACCGCCGACATGGCGCCGGCCGGTTCCGGCATCACCGCCGTCAGCCTCAACCCGGGCCTGTGCGACACCGCGCTGCTGCCGCTGTACGGGCGGGTCGGCGCGCCGGCGGCGGAGGGCGCGGCGGCCGTCGTCCGGCTCTGCCTGCCCGAGACAGTCGTCGCCAACGGCGCGTACTTCGACGGTGGGGCGCTCGCGCCGACCGCGCAGGTCGTCCAGGAGGAGCGCTCGCTGAAGCGCCTGGTGAAGCTCGCCGACCAGCTGGTCGGCCAGGCCGCCTGAACCACCCGACCCGCAGGACCGGAGGATCCACGATGTCCAAGCGCGCCCGCAAGAAGAAGGCACGACGCAAGAAGAAGGCGAACCACGGCCGCAAGCCCGGGCAGTAACCCGACAGACCCACCCGGTGCCGCGTGCCACCGGCACCGGGTGCCCACCTTCGGCCCCTGAGGCCAGCTGTCCGGCTGTGCGGACGGCTGGCGCCTCAGGGGCCGATTCGTTGCACGGGTCGTCAAGATCGCATCAAGGTCGGTGCGCCGGGCGGCTCCACGATCGTCAGCATCACGATCGAGGAGCCATGAATGCCAGAAGCCGCGATTCCGCCTGTCGCGGCCGAACCCGAGTCTCCTGCGCCGGTACACCGACGCGGCGGTCCGCCACTGCGGACGCGGATGCAGGCAGGTGGGCGGGTGTGCCGACAGGCTCAACGAAACGTTCAGGACAATCCGTGGTCTCGGGTGAATGACGCCGGCATAAGGGCCGCGTCAATGTTTCTGGATCACCCGTATGGACGGCATCAGGGACGCGCTGCGCGCCTTCCCCGGCTGGTTGGCTGCTCCAGCCGGTCTTCCGCCGGTGCCGTGAGAGGCCCTCGGGCTCAATCACGGATACGTCCCCTCAGCCACTCAGGTGGAGCCCATGTCCGATCTCATCTACGTCGGTGTCACGGTCGCCGTGTTCGCCGTCATCGCCCTGATCGCGCGGGGGGTGGAGAAGCTGTGAGTGCCGAGAACATCACAGGTCTCATCGTGGCCGTCGCGCTCGTCGGCTACCTCATCCTCGCGCTGATCTACCCGGAGAAGTTCTGACATGAGCTCCACTCTCGCGGGCTGGCTGCAGGTCCTGGCCCTGGTGGCCGCGCTGGTCCTGTGCTACCGGCCCCTGGGCGACTACATCGCCCGCATCCTGACCACCTCGAAGCACCTCAGAGTCGAGCGTGGCATCTACAAGGTGATCGGCGTCGACGGTGACGCCGATCAGCGGTGGCCGGTGTACCTGCGCTCGGTGCTGGCCTTCTCGGCCGTCTCCGTCCTCTTCCTGTACGGCCTGATCCGGCTCCAGGGCTACCTGCTGCTGAGCCTGGGCGTGCCGCAGATGGAGGGCCACCAGGCCTGGAACACCGCGATCTCCTTCGTCACCAACACCAACTGGCAGTCCTACGCGGGTGAGTCCGCGATGGGCCACCTGGTGCAGATGGCGGGCCTGGCGGTGCAGAACTTCGTTTCGGCGGCCGTCGGCATCGCGATCGTGGCGGCGCTGATCCGGGGCTTCACCCGCAACCGGACCGACCGGCTGGGCAACTTCTGGGTCGATCTGGTCCGGATCAACCTGCGGCTGCTGCTGCCGATCTCGATCGTGTTCGCGCTCGTGCTGGTGGCGAACGGCGTGATCCAGAACTTCCACGGCTTCCACGAGGTGACGAACCTCGCGGGTGACGTGCAGAAGATCCCGGGCGGGCCGGTGGCCTCGCAGGAGGTCATCAAGGAGCTGGGCACCAACGGCGGCGGCTTCTTCAACGCCAACTCGGCGCACCCGTTCGAGAACCCGACCGGGTTCACGAACTGGCTGGAGATCTTCCTGATCCTGCTGATCCCGTTCGCGCTGCCGCGGACCTTCGGCCGGATGGTCGGCGACAACCGCCAGGGCTACGCGATCGCGGCCGTGATGGCGATCTTCTGGGTCGCCTCGGTGGCGCTGATCACCCTCGCCGAGTCGCAGCACGGCGGTAGTGCCCTGCAGGCCGCGGGCGGTGCGATGGAGGGCAAGGAGCAGCGGTTCGGTATCGCCGCCAGCTCGCTGTTCGCCGCGTCGACCACGCTGACCTCGACCGGTGCGGTGAACTCCTTCCATGACTCGTTCACGCCGTTCGGCGGCGGGATCACGATCTTCAACATGATGCTGGGTGAGATCGCGCCCGGCGGTGTGGGCTCCGGTCTTTACGGGATGCTCGTGCTGGCGATCGTGGCGGTGTTCGTGGCCGGTCTGATGGTCGGGCGCACGCCGGAGTACCTGGGCAAGAAGCTGGGCGGCCGGGAGATGAAGTTCGCCTCGCTGTACATCCTCACCACCCCCGCGCTGGTGCTGGTCGGTACGGGTGTGGCGATGGCCCTGCCGGGTGAGCGGGCCGGGATGCTCAACTCCGGTGCGCACGGTTTCTCCGAGGTGCTGTACGCGTTCACCTCCGCGAGTAACAACAACGGTTCGGCGTTCGGCGGTATCACGGTGAACACCGACTGGTACGACATCGCGCTGGGCCTGTGCATGGTCTTCGGCCGCTTCCTGCCGATGGTGTTCGTGCTGGCGCTGGCCGGCTCGCTCGCGCAGCAGCAGCCGGTCCCGGCCACCCCGGGCACCCTGCCCACCCACAAGCCGCTGTTCGTGGGCCTGCTGTCGGGCGTCGTCCTGATCGTCGTCGGCCTCACCTACTTCCCGGCCCTGGCTCTCGGGCCGATTGCGGAAGGTCTCACCTCCTGATGTCCACCCCCACGCTCAACCCCGTACCGGCCGACAAGGCCGTGCCCGCCGCGTCGCACAGAGTGCAGAGCGGCCTCCTCGACCCGAAGCTGATCGTCGCGTCCCTGCCGGACGCGGTGAGGAAGCTCGACCCCCGGGTGATGGTCAAG
>NZ_JBITFB010000057.1:0-32526 GCF_044455625.1 Kitasatospora sp. NPDC051164
GTACGAGGAGAGCGCCACCGGCATCCCGCACCGCTCCCGCTACCGCGTGCGTGCCACCCCCTGCGACGGAGGGCTGATCGTCTCCTGGGACCGGCCAAAGGCCCAGTGCCTGCCGGTCGCGGCCATGCGATTGTTCTTGATCCGTCGGTGGCTGACGCGACGGCTCTTGCCGGACTCCCGTGTCACCGGGGCGCTTCCGGCGTAGCCTTCAGATCCCGTGCGGTGTCGAACCGGGTTCGGTCGTCGCCGATCTCGGTGAGTATCCGGGCGCCGGTGAGCACGGCGAGACCCGGGAAGCTCGTGATGATCTCCGCGTCGGGATGCTGCAGGAAGAGCTCCTCCGTGGCGCTGGCCAGGTCGTCGCAGGCCTGGCAGGCCGCTTCGAGCTGGGCGAGCAGGGCGAGCGTCTGGCGTCCCAACGCCGCCTCCACCAGCGCCGGCTGGCGGAGCCAGGTCCGGCGGAACACCTCCAGCAGGCGGTCGGTCTCGGCCTCGATCCGGCGCTGGCGGCCGGCCTGGATGACAGCGGCCTTGAGCTTGCTGCGGGTGAGCCTGGAGACCTCGGCCTGCGTGGGCGCGATCGCCAGGATCGCGCGGGCCTCACGTGCCAGCAGCCGCTCGCGCTTGTCCGCGAACGCTTCGAGGATCGCCGGGTAGTACTCGCGCAGGTGCGAGCGCAGGCGGTTGTGGGCCCGGGTGCGTTCCCAGACCGCGTCCTGCTGGGCTCTGGCGAGGACAACGATCGCCTTGACCAGGTCGGAGTCGCCCGGCAACGGGCGGTGGGCTCTGCGTCGGTCCGCAGGATGTTCGCCAGGACGACGGCGTCCTGGTGGTCGGACTTCTTGCGGGAGGCGGCGTGTCGGTCACGGTAGCGGGCCACGGCCATCGGATTGATCGCGAAGACCCGGCCCCCGGAGGCCCGCAGGCAAGCCATCAGGAGCCCGCGGGAAGTCTCGATCGCGATCGGGATCGGATCGTCGGGAGTGTCGCCGTGCTCGGCGAGCAGACGCAGCAGGTCCTGGAAGCCCGCCGCGTCGTCACTGATCCTGAGCTTGCCGAGCAGACGGGCGTCGGAGTCGACTACCGCCACGTCATGATGGTCTTCGGCCCAGTCGATTCCGCAGGTCACGTGCATGCGTGCCTCTTTTCCATAGTTCGCTGTCCGTCGGGGTCGAGCCGCGACAGGACCACTCGGCGACCTAATAGAAGCGCTCGCCGGCGCACCACCCCATCAGCCGTCCGTGGCCCCAGCTGTTCTCAGGGTCCTCGCTCTCGCGAAGAGCTCCGCGGTTCCGGCGGATCAAGAGGTGGCCCTGGGAACGGCTCGAACCACGGCACGCTACGGCGGCTCAGTCCCAAGTGGCAGGGGCCGCGCACGCGTCGCTCTTGTCGAAGCGCTCGAAGCGCGGCATACAGCCAGACGTCTCGCTCGGCCCCTGCCAGAGCTGATCCAACTCCCAGCTCTCGACGCCTATCAGGCATACGCCTCTCGGAAGAACCGTGCCTACCTGCGCCGCCGCGGGATCCGCCGCACCATCCCGGACAAGGCCGATCAGGCGCGAAATCGCCGGAAGCTCGGCTCTCGTGGCGGTCGGCCGCCGCGCTTCGACCGGGCCGACTACCGCGAGCGCCATGCGGTCGAATGCGGCATCAATCGCCTCAAGAGACATCGCGCTGTCGCCTCGCGGTACGACAAGCTCGCTGTCCGCTACGAGGCCACTGTCCTCGTAGCGGCGATCAACGAGCGGTTGTGACTGGCACTGTCAGGAAGTCGGCGCAGGGCACGTGGAGTCTGGATGGCTCAGGGGTTGACGGCGTGTTCGGTGAACTGGCCACAGGGGCGGAACCCCAGACGGCGGTAGACGGGCTCACCGTCTGCTGATGCCTGCAAGACTGCGATGCGATGGTCGCGGTCGCGGGCCGTGTGGAGTGCCGCGAGGGTGATGGCACCGCCGTAGCCGCGTCGGCGGTGGGCGGCCAAGGTGGAGATGTTGTAGACGCCGGCGACTCCTGCGTGGTGAAACACCTCGGCGGAGCAGACCGGACGGTTCTCCACGTAGCCGACCAGATACCGGGCCGGGCACTGCGCGGCCAGTGCCTGCGGGGCAGTCTGGGCGAAGAAGCGGCGGACAGTGTCAGCGGGCGGGTCCCAGTTCGCGGCGAGAACCATGGCGTAGTCCGCCAGTTGTTCAGGCGTGGTGGCCTGCTGGATGTCTAGTCCGGGGGCATCCGGTGGGGGCAGGGTGTCGTTCAACTCGGCCCACATCGCCGTCTCATGTTCGGACGCCGAAAGACCGGCCGACGTCAGGCGGGTGGTGAGGTCCGCTGGTGTCGATGAGGGCCCCACCCACCACGAGAAGCGACGGCCGGTGCGGGCCAGCGTCCCAGCGGTCTCGGTGATACGCGCCGTAGCGTCGTCGGCGGTGAAGCGGGCTGCGGCAACGATGTTGAAAGTGTCGTCGTCCAGGCCGCTGTCCGCGATCAGGAGGTCACCAGCCTCTTTGACGGTCGCGCCGGTCATGTTCCGGTGCAGATGACAAGCATGTTCCGCCAGGTTCTGCTCCATCCTGTCCGTCAAATCGGCTTCATCACGATGATCGTTCATAGCGATTGATCCCAGCACGACTGGGTGCAGGTTGCATGCGTTTTTTGGTTGTCCGCCGATAGTGTCGCGCTGGCGACCATCACTTTCGATACACGGTCTAGATCGTGGACGACTGTGGCGAGACTTCGGCGACCGCGTGTCCGTCCCTCCGCTCCCTTACCAGCGCCTTCGACGACTGTGACAGACGGAGCGGCTCACTAGTGTTGAAGGCGGGGGTGTGCGGTGGGAACGACTTGGTTGCGACCAAGATTCTTTGCCGGTTCACCCCTCTCCCCGGACTGAAGGGTGAAGGTGCACGCTCGTCTAAGGAGCCCCTATGTCCGACCAGTCACCCTCCTCAGATATCCCAGCCCCTGGGCCTCAGGTGATCCGGTGCACGAATGACGTCCGCGAACTGCAAGCACAGGGAGTGTTCACCGAGATCGAAGTGGAGGGGACCATCCGGATAGCGAACGACCTCCTTCAGTGGAACGGCGACCGCGCGGGCGCGACTGTCTCGGAGGGCTACGGATTCTCTCTGGAAATAGGTAACGGCCACGCTCCGCCCGCCATCGCAGCCGCACTGCGCGCTCAGCGCTACGCCCTGTGGCGCCATGGACCATCACCAGGCTTCTGGCAGCAAGTTGAAGGCGACCCTTTCGACGAATTCAATCGGTTCTGGGCCGCGGCCGCCGCAGCGGGATGGCCGGGCCCCCGGGTTCAAGAGTTCCTCCGGGATTGCGCAGCCAGTCCTCGAGCCGACGTGGCCAGTGCAGCTGTATCGTCCTTGCAGGGCAAGTACCAGACCTATACGCCCTTGTAGGCGACATGGTCACAGCGGCCGGCCGCGTCCTGGCGGACCCATCCACGCGCTGGGAGGACTGCGGCATCCGGACGACGGACGGTCCAGCAGCGCTCATGGACTCGGTGAACAACCGTGCCGACCCGGGTGTCGAGTTCCCGGGAGGCGACCTGCCCGATCAGGCCACCGTTGCCTTGCCCGCTGCAGCTGCAGGGTCCGGTGCCGCCCGTCCCGAGCTCGAGGAGAACGCTTGGGTCGGTCTGGTCCGGCTCCTTCCTGCTGAGCCGCACGTACTGCCTGCCATTGTCCCGCCGCGCCGCGCCGCCCGTGGGTTCTACCGCACGCCCCGTCCTGGGGTCAGTGGAATGCCGATTGCGCTGTCACCGGGGTGCAGAGTCCGGCGTCCTGAATCCAGGACACCCATGCGCAGGGGCATGGGTTCTCACGGCGTCGGGGAGTGGGGGGTGGTGCTCGTGCCGGAGGAGGACGGACCAGCCGGCGCGGGGCCGGTGGTGCCGGTGGCGCTGGCGCGGCAGCGGGCGGTGGAGCGGCTGCTGGTCCTGGACGCGCGGGGTGAGCTTGCGTCCGGCCATGTGCGGCTGGTCGCGGACGCGGTGGGGGTGTCGCTGCGTACGGTGTGGCGCTGGCTGGCCGCGGCCCGTGCCGAGGAAAGGACCGGCGTACGGCAGCGGGAGCGTTTCACGGTAACCCCGCAGCTGCATGCCCGGCTGGTTCTGTGGTGCGGGAACGCGGCCGCGGTGCACCGTGAACTGCTTGCCGAGGCCCGAGCCATGGCCGAAGCCGACGACACCGACGACGTGGGCGAGCAGGACGACGAGGGTGCAGCTTCTCCGGTGGCGGTGCCGTCGTTGGCGACGCTGCACCGGGCGATCCGCCGGGACCTCAACCGCGGCCAGCGCGCGGCCCTGACCGGTGGGGAGCGGGCCCGGCGCGGCCACGACGCTGGTGGTGGCGAACCCGTCGCCGTCGACGGCGTACCCGCCGCTGAGCGCGGTCTCGTGCTTGGCGCAGCCGGCCACCGCGGCCTGTTCGCCGCGGCCCGCCACCACGACCTGCGCACTGCGCTGCACCACTTGGAGTGCGGGGCCGTGGACGGCTCACCAGACGCCGGCGCCGACCGCCGTCAGTCCTCCGGTGACGATCAGTGCGGCCGTCCGCCCGCCGATCCCTCCGCCGAGCTTCGCCGGGACCCCCGATCCCATCCCCGCCGCCTCCCACCCGCGCCCGTCCGCAAGCCCCCTGCGGTGTCGGAACTGTAGCGCCGGGGCGACGCCGGGCACAGGGTCCGCGCACGCGGTCGCAGAAGCCGGACGCGCGGCCCGGGGCCGTGACCCAGGGCCGCCGCGCGTCCGTCTCCCGACCGGTACCGCTCAGCCGTTGCGGCTTCCCCGGGTGTTGGCCCCGCTCCTTGGCCCGGACCTGACCGTGGAGGAAGCCCCGGGTTCCCCACATCGCCACATCGTGGGGCAGGAATGTGCACCTGGCCCCCGCGGAGGGTGGGGGTAGCCACCCCTCGCGGCCGGGGGTGGGCCGGGTGTCCTGCGCGGCGCGGGACGCCTAGCTTCGTGGGTATGACGATGCAGACGCACGGACCCGCTCGATCGGTGACGGCAACTCTGTTGGCAGCGGCGGCAGTCGGCGCACTGGCCGGTGCCGCTCCGGCCCCCGCGAACCGGGGATTCCGAGGTGAGGTCGTCTCGGTGGTTCCGGTCTCCGACCTGGGCACGGCTCAGACGGCGGCGTTCCTCGCCGGGATGGGTGTCGACGCCGCAGGCGTGAAGTACGGCGTCCGGGGCTACCGGATCACCTACCGGACCATCACCCCGCAGGGCGGGCCCACCACAGCGACCGGGCTGCTGGTGCTGCCGCAGGACGGCCGGCACGGCAGGCTGGACCTGGTGTCGGACACCCACGGCACTATGGTCAACCGGGCCGACGCGCCCTCGGCGGGACAGGGCTTCGGCCGGCTCTCGCCGTACCTCCAGGCCTCCGCAGGACGGGCCGTGGCCGCCCCCGACTACCTGGGCCTCGGCGAAGGGCCGGGCCGCCACCCGTACATGGACACCGAGTCCGCGGTGTCCGCCTCCCTCGACATGCTGCGGGCCGCCCGCACAGCGGCGCGCGGCCTCGGCCGCCCGCTCACCGGCGACGTGTACGCCACCGGCTTCTCCCAGGGCGGCCAGGTCGCCGCAGCGCTGGCGAAGGAACTGGACCGGGGCGCCGACCACAACTTCCGCCTCAAGGCGCTGGCTCCGGTGTCGGGCCCGTACGACGTCGAGCACGCCGAGATGCCCGGGCTGCTCGACGGCAGCGTCAACCCGGTCAGCGGTGTCTTCTACCTGTCGTACTGGCTCACGGCGCAGAACCGCCTGCACCCGATCTACAAGGACCCGGCCGAGGTGTTCAAGCAGCCCTACGCCGGGGTCGTGGAGGGGCTGTTCGACGGGGAGCACCAGGAGGAGGAGATCGTCTCCGCCCTCGCGCCCGACGTGCGGTCGCTGGTCACCCCCGAGTTCTACGATCGGCTGGGCCACCCGGACGGCGGCCTGCTGGACGCGATCCGTCTCGCCGACGGCACCTGCGACTGGCATCCCCGGGTGCCGGTCCGGCTGTACACGGCATCCGGCGACACGGACGTGCCGATGGCCAACTCCCTTTCGTGTGCCGGGGAGTTCGCCGCCAAGGGGGTTCAGGTGCCGGTGGTCGACCAGGGCGCGGTGGACCACTTCGGGGCGTTCAGGAAGTCCGGCCCGCAGGTTGTCCGGCTCTTCGACGAGGTCGCGCACGGCAGCCGCTGACCGCACCGGCACTGAAGCGGGTGCCGGAGACGCTGCGCCGCTGTGGTCGGCGGCACTTACGACTCGGTCCGCGATGGCCGCTCCCGCCGCTCCCGCCACAAGGCCGACTCACTCTGCCCACAGGCCCGCACGAACGCCTCGACCGCCGGCCAGGTGGGCAGCTCCACCCCGCCGGCCGCCTCCGAGACCGCCACAGAACGATGAATCCGCCGGCTCATGGTGGCGAAGGTGGAGGGCCCGGCCGACTGTCGTAACTCGCCCAACTGGGCGGCGAACCCGGCCACCGGCCCGGCGGACAAGTCCAACGCACGTTGTTCGCGGCCCACTTCTGTTCCTCTCCCTGCTCAGAGCCACAAGATTGTTTGTCCGTACTCCGACGCACCGAGTGCCTGCCGCGGCGGCGTTCTCCGGGATTGATTGTCCGGACCCGAACGGTGCTGACCTGCGGCGAAGAAGTCCTCCACTGTGGGAGGCGCGCAGCCGGGCCGGGTGCCCGCTGCGGCCATCACCCACCGGAAGGTCAAGGAACACGCCGATGCGACGAACACTCACCGCCCTGTCCACCGCCCTGCTCGCCCTGGCCGGGGCCCTCGCCCTGCCGGCCACCGCACAGGCCGACCCGATGAACCCGCAGCCCTACGCCTACGGCACCCTCGTGGCGCTAGCCCGCCCGGCCAGCGGCGGCCCCAACGGCACCTACTACTGCATGGACGAGTACCGGCAGATCAATGGCGACGGCCGCCCGGTCCTGCTGCGCCCGTGCGACGGTTCCTGGAACCAGTTCTGGTTCGTCTCCCCGGACGGCCTGATCCACAGCACCAACGACGGCCGGTGTCTGTGGGGCCACTTCCCGGACGGCCCGTCCGACAGCCCGGGCGCCCAGGCGGTGGGCTGCAACGCGAATGACGCGAACCAGCGCTGGACGTTCAACACCGACCGCAGCGTGTGCAACGCCGGCGGCGCCTGCCTGACCTACGTCGGCAGCCCCGGCCCGCGCTCCTCCTACGGCCTGTGGACCCTGGGCCGCAACGCGAGCGCGGGCATCACCCAGGAATTCGACTGGCACCACTCCGACAGCGACCGCCCGGTCTTCCCCAACATCTAAACGACGCACGGGCGCGTCGCGACCGCGGGGCCGGGGCGCCCGCAGCAGGGCGCCCCGGCCTTCGGCGACGCCCGCGCAGGCCGACTGCCGAGGGAAGCCGAGGCCGCCGGCCCGCGTCCCAGGAACGACCGCGAGCTGCTGCCCGTCCTGCATGGAGACGCCGGCCGACGTCGCGCCGGTGGACGGCCGGCGTCAGCAGCCCGGCCGCAGTGAGCGGATCGACCGGGCCCCCCGACGCGGGCGAGTTGGCTCGAGCAGAATCGGCACCGCACGTCAGGGCGAGCCGGAGGGACCAGGAACCGAAGCGTCCCGCCGCGGGTACCACCAGGTGGTGGCCACTCGCAACGGGGCGCGTCAGCTGGCGCGGGCTCCTCGCTCTCAGCTCGTCAGGTCGCCGCCCCAGTCCTGGGTCTGCCAGTTCCCACCGCCGAGCGCGGGGTTCCAGAACCAGTGGTGGAGGTGGCCGTCCGAGCCGCGGCCGAAGAAGTCCTGCCGGCTGCCGGTGGTCATGACCGCCTCGGACCCGATGTGCGAGTCCACCGGGAGGTTGACCACGGCCGAGGGCGCGGACGAACCGCCGCTGTCGGAAGCGACGGCGGTGACAGGGTGGTCGCCGCCCGGCACGAGGGTGGTGTCCCAGGAGTAGGCGAATCGCGGCCGTCGACGTGCCGATGACGTTGCCGTCCACGCTGTAGGTCACCGAGGTCGCACTCCCGCCTGCCACCGACGCGGTCAGCGGGACCGGCCCGGACTGAGGCCCGCCCGGGACGTTCACCACGACACCACTGGATAACCTCGGCAGCCCTGCGATGAGCGTTCCGGGGTGGATCAGAGCCAGGGGATCTGCTCGGCGGAGTAGCGGTACGCCCGGAAGACGGCGTTCTGCGCGCCGCGGGAGGACTCCAGGCCGACGCCCCGGCCGAAGGCCCCGAACTCGGGGACGACGAACTCCCACACCACGTCGCCGTCCGGGGTGACCTCGAAGAGCCGGCCGAAGGAGCCCTCGGCGATGAAGGTGTTGCCGTTGGGCAGCCGCTGGGCGCTGGACATGTAGGGGCTGTAGAAGTTCTGCGGCGGGTTGTCCTCGTAGGTCCAGACCGTCCGGCCGTCCGCCGGATCGATCTCGACCACGCGCGAGTACGGCACCGAGGTGGTGTCCCGGTAGGTGCCGTTGTCGAAGACCAGGATGTTCCCGTCGGCGAGCTCGTGCGGGTAGTGCTGCTGGGCGAGCACGTCCGGGCCGATCCGCCAGCGCACCGAGCCGTCCGTACGGTCGACCGCCACCGTGGTGGAGGCGCTGCGGAAGCCCACCACGATCCCACCGTCCCGGAGTTCGTTGACGGTGTTGGCCATCGGCCAGTGCTCGCGCGCGAAGTGCGGGTTGAGCGTGGTCAGTTCGGGGTTGAGGTGGTCGATCGCGGCCCAGCGCCAGACCACGTCGCCGTCCCAGGTCAGCTCGTACACGACGTCGCCGTGGATGACGCCGCCGGGCGCCTCGGAGCCGGGGATGCCGCCGCGGATCCGGGCGGCGTCGGCGGCGCCGAGCGGTTCGACGCCGAGTGGGGCAACCGCCGGGGGGCAGCGTGGGGGACGCTTGGAACAGAGCCGAGTTGGTTGCTCCTTCGCGGCCTGGACGATCAGCGTCCTGGGGTTGTCGTGACCCGGGCCCGGGTGCCCGGCCCGGTTGCGCGGGAGAAACACGAGTCGGCCGCCGAGGTCGATCCGTCGGTGCGTCAGCGGGAGCAGTACTTCGGGGTCGGTGAACCGCGGGCGCCCGGTGGGGCGCACGTCTGACGTCATGCGGCGTCCGGAAGGCGTCATGTGCCGGACACCTCTTTGTTACTTCCGTCGACTTTCGGATGTCTCATCTACGCGCGGATACTCGGGTCTACACGCGGATACCGCCGCCCGTTCGCCCCCAACTCCATTAGGAGGAACGGCATATGATCGCCGTACGTAACACGCGCAGCAGGGTTGCCCTCGCGGCCTCGGCCCTCCTCGCGGCCACCATGACCGGGCTCGCAGGCCCGGCCGCCCCCGCTGCGGCGGCCACGGCCCCCGCTGCGGCGGCCACGCCCCACCGGATCCTGTTCGACAACAGCAAGGGGGAGACGGCCGGCAACGCCGACTGGATCATCTCCACCAGCCAGCCGGACCCGCTCGCCGAGAACGCCAACCCCACCACCGAGACGTCCTGGACCGGCGCCATATCCGCCTGGGGCGTGGCCCTGCAGAAGACCGGCCAGTACAGCCTCAAGACCCTCCCCTCGGGGTCGACGATCACGTACGGCACCGGCGGCGCGCTCGACCTGGCCAACTTCGACGAGTTCGTGCTGCCCGAGCCGAACATCCGGCTCAGCGACGCCGAGAAGACCGCCGTGATGAAGTTCGTGCAGAACGGCGGCGGCCTGTTCCTGATCTCGGATCACACCCAGAGCGACCGCAACAACGACGGCTGGGACTCCCCGGCGATCATCAACGACCTGATGACCAGCAACAGCGTCAACAGCGCCGACCCGTTCGGCTTCTCCGTCGACCTGCTGAACATCGCCAACGAGAACCCGCGCGCCATCACCGACTCCGCCGACCCGGTGCTCAACGGCCCCTTCGGCACGGTCACCGGCTCCATCATCCGCAACGGCACCACCTTCACCCTGAAGCCCGCCGACAACCCGGCGGTCAAGGGCCTGGTGTACCGCACCGGGTACAGCGGCAACACCGGCGCGTCCTTCGCCACCTCGGCCTTCGGCAGCGGCCGGGTCGCAGTCTGGGGCGACAGCTCGCCGATCGACGACGGCACCGGCCAGCCCGGCAACACCCTCTTCAACGGCTGGGACGACCCGGCCGGCACCGACGCCGCGCTCGCCCTCAACGCCTCCGCCTGGCTCGCGGGTACCAGCGGCTCGTCCACCGGCACCGTCACCCTGACCAACCCGGGCTCCCGCACCGCCACCGTCGGCACCGCCACCAGCCTGCAGCTCTCCGCCACCGACACCACCGGCGGCACCCTCTCCTACAGTGCCACCGGCCTGCCCGCCGGCCTGAGCCTCGACACCTCCACCGGCCTGATCAGCGGCACCCCGACCACCACCGGCACCTACTCGGTCACCGCCGAGGCCACCGACTCCACCGGCCCGTCCTCCTCCGCCACCTTCACCTGGACGGTCAGCTCCTCCGGCGGCGGCTGCACTCCGGCCCAGCTGATCGCCAACGGCGGCTTCGAGACCGGCTCCACCTCGTCCTGGACCGAGACCAACAGCGGCGGCTCCTCCACCATCAACAGCAGCTCCAGCGAGCCCGCGCACTCCGGCACCTACGACGCTTGGCTGGACGGCTACGGCACCACCAACACCGACACCCTCGCCCAGACGGTGACCCTGCCGACCGGCTGCACCAACTACACCTTCAGCTTCTGGCTGCACATCGACAGCGCGGCCTCGACGACCACCGCCTACGACAAGCTGACCGTGACCGCCAACGGCACCACCCTGGCCACCTACTCCAACGTCAACGCGGCCGCCGGCTACCAGCAGCGCACCTTCAACCTCTCCGCCTACGCCGGTCAGAGCGTCACCCTCAAGTTCACCGGCGCCGAGGACTCCACCAAGCAGACCTCGTTCGTCCTCGACGACGTCGCCCTCAACGTCTCCTGACCAACCGTCGCTGCCGGTCGCCCTACCCTCCCGGGGCAGGCAACCGGCGGCGACCGGTCGCGTGACGGCGTCCGTGCCCGACCGGCGCGCCGCCGGGCGTCGGCGGCGTCGCCTCCGACGGCACCCCGGTCGACCTCGTGACCGGGAACGAAGTCGTCTTCCACACCGACGGGTTGGTGGAGACCCGGGACCACGACATCGACGTGCGGCCGGCGGCCCTCACCGATCTCCTGGGCGAACTCCTCGGCGCCCTGCATCAGCGGGGCGGCAACGACGACATCGCACTGCTCGTCGCCCGGGTCCGGCCGCTGCCGCAGACGGCCGGGGCCACGGGCCGGTGATCCGGCACATGGAGGGGTGGAGCCCGCCGGTCCTCCGCCCCCTGGCACGCCGCCTCTGCCGCGCGGCACCGTAACCGGGTCAGAGGCCGTCGATCATGCCGCCGTCGATGACGAAGTCCGCGCCGGTGACGTTGCCGGAGAGGGGGCTGGCGAGGAACAGCACGAGGTCGGCGACTTCGGTCGGCCTGGTGAAGCGGCCCGTCGCGGCCTGGGCCCCCGCGTTCCTGGCGACTTCGTCCGGATCGACGCCGAGGCGGTGGCCGACGGTCGCGCCCATGCCTCCGGCGCCCTTCCACAGCGCGGTCTCGACCGGTCCGGGGCTCACGCAGTTGACGCGGACGCCCTGCGGCCCGACCTGCTTGGACAGCGCCTTGCAGAAGTTGGTGAGGGCGCCCTTCGCGGCGCCGTAGTCGAGGACCAGCGGGTCGGGCAGCCGCGCGTTGAGGGAGGAGACGGTGACGATCCTGCCGTCGCCGGTGGCGGTCAGGTGCGGCAGCGCGGCACGGGTGGCTCGTACCGCCGCCATGAGGTTGACGGTGAGAGTCCAGTCCCAGTCCGCGTCGGTGATGGCGGAGAAGCCGTCGAGTCGGGGCCGGACCGCGCCGACGTTGTTCACCAGGACGTCGAGGCCCCCGTGCGCGGCGACCGCGGCGGCGACCAGTTCGGCGGGGCCCTCGGGCGTGGCGAGGTCGACCTCCACGAGGGTGAGCTCGGCCCCCTGCCGGATCAGCTCGTCCAGCGCGTCGGTGCGTCCGCGGCTCCCGGCGACCACCCGGGCACCGGCGGCGAGGAATCCTTCGGTGACGGCGAGTCCGATGCCGCGGCCGGCGCCGGTGACCACGACGCTCTGCCCGGTGAGTCCCAGGTCGAAGCGGGGCGCGCTCACCGCGTGCCCGCCAGGCTCCGCGGCCGGGGCCGCCCCAGGACGGCGACGACGGCACCGGAACGCCGGCATCGCCGGATGACGGGGTGTGGGTCGTCCATGACGGGGCCTTCCAACGAGGGGGAAGCTCCCAGCATCCGCCGGTCGGCCGACCGTTCGGCGCCCTCGAAGCGGGAACACACCCTAGCCAGGGGCTGATTCGCCTGTCCGGTCCAAGCGAACCCGGCTTCGCCTACGGACTGGCCGCGGCCGACGCGGGGATCCGCTCGGGGTGGCGCAGCGCGTCCTGCTGTTCGCCGCGGAGACGCTCTCGACCGTCACCGATCCCGCCGACCGCGGCACCGGGGTGGTCTTCGCCGACGGCGCGGGCGCGGTGGTGCTGCGAGCCGGCAGCCCGGACGGGTCCGGCGCGACCGGCACTCCTGGGCCCGCCTGGAACGCCACCTCTGCCCCCGCGGCCCCCTGCTCGTCCCCGACCTGCCCTTCGCACGTCCCCCGGGGCGGGCCGCCCCCGCCTGGGCTGGGACGACCTGACCGACGCCGCGCTCCGGACGGTGGATCAGCTCGGTGTCGAGCGCTTCGCCGTGCTCGCGGTCTCCTCCGGCTACCCGATCGGCTACCGCCTCGCCCAGCGCCACCCCGCCCGGGTCAGCCGTCTCATGCTCTTCGACGTGGCCTTCGTCGTCATGGACCACGCCGACCACCCTGCTGCACATGGAGCGCGACGCGGACTTCGCCGACCTCGTCGGCCGTTTCCTGCGCGCGGAAGCCCTCGACACCGTGCCCGGCTGCAAGGTCCACGCCATACCCTGACGCCGTCACCCCAGCGCGGCCGCCTTGCGCAGCAGCACGGACCGCTCGCGGGTGTTGCAGCACAGCCGGGCGGCGAGTTCCAGCTCGGCCCGGGCCTCGGTGGTGCGGCCGAGGCGGGTCAGTAGTTCGCCGCGTACGGTCGGGAGCAGGTGCGACCCCGACAGGCGGCCGGAGACGGCCAGTTCGTCGACCGTGCGCAGCGCCTGCTCCGGTCCGCTCGCCATCGCGACGGCCACGGCCCGGTTGAGTTCGACGACGGGTGAAGGGGCCACGCGGCCGAGCGCCTCGTAGAGGAGCACGATGCGCTCCCAGTCGGTCTCCCGCACCGAGGGCGCCGTCGCGTGGCAGGCGGCGATCGAGGCCTGCAGACCGTACGGTCCGAGGCCCCGCCCGAGGGTCGAGGCCCGGCCGAGCGCGGCCAGGCCCCGGCGGATCGCGGAGCGGTCCCACCGGCGGCGGTCCTGGTCCTCCAGGAGCACCGCCTCTCCGTCGGGCCCGGTGCGGGCCGGGAAGCGCGCGGCGGTGAGTTCGAACAGCGCGAGCTGGCCGTACACCTCCGGCTCGGCGGGCAGCAGGGCGGCCAGCGTCCGGGCCAGCCGCACGGCCTCGTACGCGAGGTCCACGCGCAGCAGGTCGTCGCCGGCCGTCGCCGTCGAGCCCTCCGTGAAGATGACGTACAGGACGCTCAGGACGGCGCCGAGCCGCTCGCGCCGTTCCTCGGGCGGCGGCAGCTCGAACGGGACGTGCGCCGCGGCGATCGTCTTCTTCGCCCGGGTGATCCGGGCCTGGACGGTCGGTACGGGTACGAGGAAGGCGCGGGCGACCTCCTCGCTGGACAGCCCGGCCACCACGCGCAGCGTGAGGGCCACCCGGGCCTCGGGCGAGAGTACCGGGTGGCAGGCGGTGAACATGAGCGCGAGGACGTCGTCGTCGACCCGGTCGGGGTCCCACGGCAGGTCGTCGGTCCGCTCGGGCGCGGCCGGCGAGCCCGAGCTGAGTTCGCCGTCGGCCAGCGGGCCGGCGAGCACGGCGTACCGCTCGTCGAGCGCCGACTTGCGGCGGAAGGCGTCGATGGCCCGCCGCCGGGCGGTCGCCAGCAGCCAGCCCACCGGACTGGCCGGCGCCCCGTCACGCGACCAGGCGACGAGCGCCTCCGCGAGCGCCTCCTGCGCGACGTCCTCGGCGAGCGCGAAGTCCCCCGTGTAGCGGGCCAGCGCACCGACGATCCGCGCGGACTCGATGCGCCAGACGGCCTCGACGGCCCGCCGCGCCGATTCGGCGACCGGCGGGCCGTCGGCGGCCTCGGGCGTCACAGCTGGCCGGTCCGCTCGCGCCACGCCCGCTCCTTGACGATCCACTCGTTGTCCTGCGGGAACTCCTCGATGCCGGGCACGCGCCGGACCTCGCACTTCGAGCCGGCCACGGCCGGGAGCCGCTTGGCCCACTCGACCGCCTCCTCCTTGGAGGCGACGTCGATCAGGTAGAAGCCGCCGAACAGCTCTTTCGTCTCACCGTACGGGCCGTCGGTGACCACCGGGGTCTCCCCGTCGAAGTCGACCACCACGCCCTGGGACGGGTCGTCCAGGCCCTCGGCGGCGACGAGCACGCCCGCCCGGATCAGCTCCTCGTTGAAGCGGCCCACCGTTTCGAGCATCTCCTCGAAGGGCGTCTCCATCATCTTGGCGACGGACTCGTCCGTGCCCCGCATGATCAGCATGTACTTCGCCATGGCCGTTCTCCTCGCTCGGGGAAGGTCGTCTGTCGACCCTCTCACTCCCAGGTCGAACGGCGCGACCGCGGATCGACACGGCCGACGGACCCGCACCGAATTTTTTTCGACGAACGCCTTCGCGGTGGTTTCCCGTTCGGCCGCGCCTGCGATCGGCGCTGGAGTCCGGCCGCCTCGGGGGCCGAGGTCTCTCCCGCGCCTGGGAGGAGCCTCACCTTTGATCTCCCAGGGTGCCCCGGCCTTCAGGCCGGGGAGGAATGGGGGTTTGGCTCGGGGCCGCGTAGCGGCGGAGTGATCTCCGGAGGTTCTGACGTGAGCCGTTGTCAGTGCCTGTCGGTAGGTTGATCGTGTGCACCTTCGGTACTCCTATCGCATCTACCCGACGGCGGGTCAGCGAGCGTCGCTGGCCCGGACGTTCGGTTGTGCCCGGGTGGTGTACAACGACGCTCTCGCGGTACGGAAGGAGGCCCGGAAGGCCGGGCGGCCGTATCCCAGGAGCGCGGATCTGCAGAAGCTGGTGATCACCGGGGCGAAGAAGACCGCTGAGCGGGCGTGGCTGGCCTCGGTCGGTGTCGATCCGTTGATCCAGTCCCTTCGGGATCTGGACACGGGGTACCGGAACTTCTTCGACTCGGTGTCCGGCAAGCGGCCCGGGCGCCCGGTCGGGCTTCCACGGTTCAAGTCGAAGCGCTTTTCCCGGCAGTCGCTGCGGTTCACCCGCAACGGGTTCCGTCTGCGGGGCAACGGGAGGCTGAACCTGGCGAAGATCGGCGACGTGCGGGTGAAGTGGTCGCGCGCTCTCCCGGCCGATCCGTCGTCGGTGACGATCGTGCTGGATCCGTCCGGGCGGTACCACGCGAGCTTCGTCGTGGACGTCGAACCGAGCCATCTGCCCGAGGTCGATGCCGAGGTCGGCATCGACCTCGGGCTGACCACCTACGCCGTACTGTCCGACGGCAGTGTGATCGACAACCCGCGCTTCCTGCGCAAGGCGGAGAAGCGGTTGAAGGCCGCGCAGCGGGAACTCTCGCGCAAGGCCAAGGGGTCGAAGAACCGGGCGAAGGCCCGGCGCAAGGTCGCCAGGGCGCACGCCAAGGTGGCCGATACCCGCATGGACTGGCTGCACAAGCAGACCACCAGGATCATCCGTGAGACCCAAGCGGTGTACCTGGAGGATCTGAACGTGCGCGGCCTCGCCCGAGGCCGGCTGGCCAAGTCCGTCCACGACGCCGGATGGTCCACCTTCCGCAGGCTGCTCGAAGAGAAAGCCACCCGCTACGGGCGGCACATCGGCATCGTGCCCCGCGCGTTCCCGTCCTCCCAGCTCTGCTCGGCGTGCGGACACCGTGACGGACCCAAGCCCCTGCGCGTTCGGGAGTGGGCCTGCACGGCGTGCGGTGCGCGGCACGATCGTGACCTCAACGCCGCTCGCAACATCCTGGCCGCCGGGCAGGCGGACAGGCTAAACGCCCCTGGAGGGCCGGCAAGACCAGGCGTGGCGATCCCACGCCAGGCACGGCCCGTCGAACGGGGAACCCACCTCGGCGACCCGCGGACCACGGGCATCCGTGCCGCAGGCGCGGGAGGAATCCCCGTCCCTTAGGACGGGGAGGATGTCAATCCTCCTGACGCGTGTGCTCAGGCGAACCGGAGCCGCTGCCGAGGACGTTGTCGAGGTGGGCCGCGAGTGCGGAGCGCAGGGCCTCGGGCGTCATGTTCCGATCGTCGATCAGGTGCGCCACGAGGTCCGCGCGGACGGCGGCCGGCAGGGCGTGGGCGGTGAAGTCCGCGGCGCGGACGCCGGGCACCCGCTCCAGGGCCTCCCGGAGCGTCCCGTGCCACCAGGCGTAGTGCGCGGCCTGGTAGGGGCTGGCGAGTCCCGCGCCCTCCGCCGCCGCCATCAGGTTCCGGTTCTCGATCTTGAAGCGCAGCGCGGCGTCGAGCAGGTCCGGCACCCGCTGCCGCGGTGAGGCCGCCGCCGCGTCCTGTGCTGCCCGCAGGGGTTCCAGGCGGGAGGCGATGACGGCGCCGATCAGGCCGGCGCGGTCGCCGAAGCGGCGGAAGAGGGTGCCCTTGCCCACGCCCGCGGCTGCCGCGATGTCGTCCATCGACACGCTGTGCGGGCTGCTGCTGGCGGCGAAGAGCGCGTCGGCGGCGGCCAGGACGGCTTCCCGGTTGCGCAGGGCGTCCGCGCGCTCCGTGCGGTCCGTGCGCTCCTCGCGTCCCGTGCGCTGGGCCACGGTTCCTCCTTCGTCCTCGGCCTGTCGCGGCCCCCGGCCGGGTTCACGGTGTCCGGTGGGCGCGCGTGGCGCGAAGCGGGTCGCATGGTGCCGTCGCGCCGTCCGACGATACGCGCCACCGCTCCCGCCGGCCGGCGGGCGCCCGGGTGGCCCCGGGTAACGGGCTCCTCCTCCGGCCGGCGGGTCGGCGTGGATCTCAGCGGCTCCCGGACAGCTCCCGTTCGGCGAAGGCGCGGAAGGTGCCCGGGGGACGGCCGGTGAGGCGCTGGACGGCGTCCGAGGTGCGGGCCTCCCCACCGGCGGCGATGGCGCGGTCCATGCCGGCCAGCATGGTGGCGAAGGCCGCTGGTATCTCGGCCGCCCAGCGGTCGCGCAGTTGCTCGTACGTCAGGTGCCGGTGGACGACGGGCCGGCCGGTGACCTCGGCGATGGTCCCGGCGACGTCGTCGTAGCTGAGCGTCTCCGGTCCGGTCAGGACCAGGTCGGTGTCGGGGGACCGGCCGTCGGTCAGGGCGCGGACGGCGACGGCGGCGATGTCCTCGGCGTCGACGAACCCGACGCGGCCGTCCCCCGTGGCCGTCAGGATGGCGCCGTCCTCGCGGATGCTGCGCGCGTGGGGCATGGAGCCGGTGAAGTTCTGCATGAACCAGGAGGGCCGCAGTACCGCCCACTGCTCGAACAGGCCGGGCAGTTCCTGGTGGACCCGGCCGACCGCCGGACCACCGGCGGGGATCGCCGAGGAGCTGAGCAGCACGGCGCGGTGCACGCCGGCCGCACGGGCCTGGCGGAGAAAGGGCAGCATGACCGCGGCCGGCTCGGCGGATCCGATGGGCGGAACGAGGTAGACGCGGTCGACGCCGTCGACGGCCTCGCTCCAGGTCGCGGGAGTGTCCCAGTCGAAGCGGACGGCCCGGGCTCCCGCCACCGCGGTGGCGGTCCGGCCGGCGGCCTTGACGCGATGCCCCTCGGCGGCCAGTCCGGCGACGACGCGGCGGCCGGTGGTGCTGGTGGCCCCGATGACCAGGGTGGCGCCGGGTGCGTTCATCGGTTCGCTCCCGGGAAGTCGGCGCCGGTCTGCGACACGGCGAGGGGGTTCCAGTAGTCGCGGTAGGAGGTGATTCGTCCGTCCCTGACGGTGACCACGGCGATGTAGGTCGCGTACGCCGAGGCCTTCGCCGACGCCGTGCTCGAGGTCATCCCCGGGGCGGGCCACCTCCCGCAGATCGAACAGCCGGAGGCCACCCTCGCCCTGATCGACGCCCACCTGCGCCGGACGGGCGGTCGTTGACCGATCAAGTCAGCCGTGTTCCGCCGAGCCGGTGAGCCGGAGCTGGCGCGGGGCCCGCTGGAAGAACGTGGTGTGGCCGAGCCGTACGACGCCGGCGGCGGCGGGCAGC
Organism: Kitasatospora sp. NPDC051164; assembly: GCF_044455625.1. Lineage (NCBI taxonomy): Bacteria > Bacillati > Actinomycetota > Actinomycetes > Kitasatosporales > Streptomycetaceae > Kitasatospora > Kitasatospora sp. NPDC051164. The sequence goes on from NZ_JBITFB010000057.1 coordinate 18,367, forward strand.
ATGGTCACCTCGACGCTGTCGCCCGGGTGGAGCACCGGCCCACCGTGCCGATGGATCCCATCCGGGCCACCTCGATGTCGGCCGGGTCGCGGTTGCTCCCTCCAGCCACGCACGGCCGGTCGTCACCTTCACGGCCGGCTGCGAAGGCCGGCGCCGGTCCCGGCCGTCGCCGCTCGCCGTGGAATCTCCGGGTGGGCCGGCCGGTTGGGATTCGACAGGGACGGCCCGACGGCGTCGGCGTTGGCGTCGACGTCCGACGCTCCGAGCCGGGGCCCCGTCCGAGCCCGTGTCGGGAGGCGTGTCCGATGGCTGACAGCACCATCCGGGGGATCGATCCGTCCGTGCGGCCGAGTGGGGACGGATGCGTGGAGTGCCTGGCGGGGGACGGGCCGGGGTGGTGGTTCCACCTGCGGCGATGCGCCGAGTGCGGGCACATCGGCTGCTGCGACTCCTCGCCCTCGCAACACGGCACCCGGCATGCCCGAGCGGAGGGGCACCCGTTCCTGGCCAGTTTCGAGCCCGGTGAGGCCTGGTTGTGGAACATCGAGACCGAGCAGTACTACGAGGGGCCGGAGCTCGCGGCGCCCGCCGCGCACCCGGTCTCGCAGCCGGCGCCCGGCCCGCAGGGCAAGGTCCCGGCCGACTGGCAGGCGCACCTGCACTGACCTGCACCGACATGCACCGATCTGATCGGACGGGCTCAGAGCGGCGGGGCCGGAAGCCGGGGGTCGGTGATTCCACCCGGGCAGGCGAGGCGGGCGACGTCCCAGCCGGACCGGGCGGCTCCGGCTCGGTAGGCGCTCTCGTAGAAGGCGAGTACGGCCGCTCGCGGATCGGCCTCGGCACGGGCCGCGTCGTACCGCAGGACGGCCAGGTGGCTGTTGTTGAGCTCGGTCCACCGGGCGGATGCAGGCGTGAGCGCGTCCTCGGCCAGGTGCGGGGGCTCGGGAGTCGTGTAGGAGTAGAAGGCCGGTTCGCCCAGGTTGTCGTCCCCGAACCAGAACCCGAAGCTGATCAGCTCCCGGGAGTACGCCTCGCGGGTCACCGGGTCCACGTGCGAGGGCTGGTCGAGGGCGCCTCCGGAGAAGCGGGTGTGGGCGAGGTCGAACGAGTGCCAGAACAGGTGGACGGGGCTGACCTTGCCCGAGAAGCGCGCCGCGAACTCCTCCAGCACCAGTGCGACCTGGCCGAGCACCTGCCAGTGGCGGTTCGCCCAGGCGGGATCGTAGGTGGCGTGCTCGAAGTCCTCGGCGAACGGCCGGTCGGCGTCCGGCAGCCGGTAGGGCCGGGGCACCCGGACCTGCACCCGGACGCCCAGTTCCGCCAGGGTCTCCAGGGTCTGCCGGTAGAACGAGGCGACGGACTGGTCGAGGAGCGGGAAGGACGCGGACCTGCCGTCCGCCATCGCGACGACCAGCCGGTGGTCGACGAAGTCGAAGTCGATGGTGAAGACCGGGTTGCCGTCGACCTGCCCCATGGGCCGGGTGGTGATCCCGCGCCCGGTGAGGTGGAAGGGGACGTTCCACCAGTGGTTGCGCCGCACGCTCGCCGCGAGGCGGATCTTGCCCACCACCTGGGCGAAGCGGTGCAGCGTCTCCTTGGTGTCCCGCCACTCGGTGAGCGGCAGCGGTGGGAACAGCTCCATCGCGTCTCCCTCCTGTCCGTCGGCGGCAGTTCCATGATGACCACCGTGGTCCGGACGCGCAGGGGGAGGCGGCCGGGCGGAGAGCCCGTACGTCGACTGCGTTGCTCGACTGCGCCGTCAGCCAGGTCGGTCGAGCAGACGCTTCCCCTCGTCGGAGAGGCGGTTGGGCCGGCTGCTGCTGAAGCGGGATCCGGCGCGCGCGGGACGAATGCCGGGCCGGGGCCTCGCTGTCGGCGATGCGGGCCATTGGGCGATGCGGGCCACTGGACGAGGCCACCGGCCCGGGACAGGATCGCTGACGGACACCTTTCCCGGCCGGAAGGAAGCGCTCGAGCGCGCCGTGGCCGAGCGCCCGCCCGCCCCGGCTGGTCGGTGCCGGTGCGAACGGATGTGCTCTCACTGCTACGTCCCGGACCTCGATGATCGGCACGTGCTCGGAGGGGCGGATGCGCGCTGCCCGGCCGCCTTCCCGGGGAGGGAGGCGGGCGGCGCGCGCCGCCGTGACCGGTCCGCGGCAGGCTCTCGGGGGAGAGCCCGGTCGCGCTGGGTTCCGGTTTCCGGCAGGGCCGTCGCGCCCTGGCGGCGGCCCGTGGTGGGCAGGGGGTCAGTAGTAGTGGCGGCGCCCGCCGACGGCATGGCCGAGGAGACCGGCGACCCACAGGATGAGGCCGATGACGGCCAGCACGATGCCGATGGTCCACAGGATCGAGATCCCGGTGACAAAGCCGATGACGAGCAGTATGACTCCGAGGATGATCATTGGGTCTTCCCGAATTGCGATGCACGATGGGCGAAGGCGCCAGCGCCGCGGCTCGCGGACGGGCGGCTCAGCGGGCCGTCGATGGCCGTCCGCGCGTATACCGCCGGCCGGTCGAGGCAAACCGGGCGGACCGAATCCCGGACGAGGAGAAGGTCGCCCACCTCGGCGAGCAGCCCCCGCTCGGCCGGGCCGCGCAGCCCGCCGAGATGGCCCCGGCCTACGTCTTCCCGGCCTCCCAGGAGTCCTCCTGGTGCCGTGCCGTCCGCCGGCCCGTCGCGGTCTCAGCCCGCAGCCCGCAGTGATCCGCGCTGTTGCTGCCGGCGGCTTCGCGCCGTCGTGGCAAACCCCGTACGCAGGTGTCGGCCCCGGGCCGCTCTGCGGCGTCCGGGTGCCTACAGCGGAACGCCCTCGGTGTTCAGGAGGTCCGTCAGCTGGGTGCGGTGCAGAGCGGCGACGGGTTCGAGCAGGTCGGGGTGGCGCAGCAGCGCGCCGGCTTCGCTGTCGCGGGCCCGGGGGATGGTGAGTCGTCGCGGGTCGCCGTGGTCCGCCTGGTTCCCGGAGTCGCTTCGGCGGTGGGCGCGGGCTGCGAGGGAGGGGTCGGCGAGCAGGCAGGCGGCCCAGCTGACGACGGTCTCGTCCACCCAGGTGCGCCAGTCGGCGTGCCCCGGGGGGTCGGCGTCGGGGTCGCGGCCGGCGAGCCGGTCGAGCCGCTCGGAGCCGCTGGGGGCGAGCAGGTGGAGCAGTTCGACGTCGAGGGCGGTGGGGTAGCGCAGGGTGGCGGCGAGGGCGGCGGCCTGCCGGGCCTGGGCCTCGGCAAGCGCTCGGTTCAGCGCACCGGCGGGTAGGCGGTGAGCAGCCAGCGGGCACAGGCGGCTATGACGGGTGTCAGGTCGGTGGACACGTCAGTCGGTCCCTCGGGGCGGGCTCGCCTGGGTCCGATCGTCGAGCGGGTGCGAGCGCATCGGGGAGCGGGGCCGCGCTGCCTCGCTTCGTGGCCGTCCAGCTTAGGTGCGTGTGGCGGATGGCGGCATGACCCGGGTCACTTCTGTGTGGGCCGAGGGCGTCTCGTTCTCGTGGGCGGGTGGCCGAGCCGGGCTCATCGGGTTGCCTGGGCGGGCTCGCCTGCGCCAGATCCCGGGCATGGCAGCCCGCCCCGGCCCGGCGTCGGCCTCCAGCCGTGCGCGGGCCGGGGCCGGGCTGCCCGGTGCCGCCCGCCCCGGACCACACGCAGGTCAGGACTTGCCGCGGCCGGAGACGAAGTCGCGGGCCCGGTCGACCAGGCCCGCCCCGGGCGCGAGGATCTTGCTCGCGGTGGGGCTGCTCGGCGCGGCGGGATGCGGCCGGGTGGGGGCCATGGACTTGGCGCGGCGGATCTTGTCGCCGAGGTCGTCCAGCATCTGCGGCGTACAGGCCCGGCTGAACACGGGGAAGAGGGCGGTCTCCTCGTCCTGGATGTGGGCGGTGACCTCGTCCATGAGCTGCCGCAGCATCGGCATCATCTCCGGGTCGTCTGTGCTCGTCTTCTCCAGCTGCTTGAGGAGCTTCTCCACTTCCTCGTGGTCCTTGAGCTCCTTGTCGGCGAGCCGGTCGCCGCCCTCGACGTGCTCGCGCACCGCGGGGTAGAGGTACTGCTCCTCGGCGACCGAGTGCCGCACCAGCTCGATCGTGACCTCGTCCACGAGGTCGCGCAGCTGCTGTCCGCCGCCGCCCATGCTCTGGATCCGGCCGAAGATCTTTTTGACCTCCCGGTGATCGGTCATCAGCTCGTTGATGACGTTGCCGCCGTGTCCCATCGTGTATTCGCCTCTCCTGTGCTTCGAGTGCCGGCTTCGTCCCGGCCCAGCAGGCACTGATTCCCGGGCGGGACCTCCGAGTCGGCCGAGGACGAATTCCTCATCCGATCGGAGGCCCACGAGCAGCACCCTGATGGCGCTCTTCGGAACCGGCCCGCCCGTGCGTGACCAGGCCGACCCCCTGCTCGCCTGCCCAGACGCCGCCAGGACATGCGAACCTGCCCGCCCGGGCATGCGAACCCGCCCGCCCGGTTCCGAACACGCCGGACGCTGCCGCCAGCAAGGGGACACCCGCGGCCGCACCGGGCCGCGGAACCGCGTCGAGCGGCCCGCGTCGTGCTCGGCCAACTCTCGGACGGCCAGCCCACAAGCCTCCCGTCGCAGCCCCGAGGTCGTCTCGTCGACGAAGATCACTGTCGCCATGACCGCAGACCCCAGCGACCGGCACCGACAGTGAACCTCGCCGGGATGCAGCCCTCCCCGGCGCGGGTGGGACGACCGGTCGTCCCCCCCCCGCGCCCTTCGCGTCACGACCGGGGAGGCCGGTGTCGGCCGGTCGGACGCATGCGCCGTCGCCGCGAGGCCGGGTGGCCGCACTCTGGAGGTATGGGTGCGCGAGGGTCGGCCCGGGTGAGGCTGCCGCACGTCGAGCCGATGCTGGCGACGGCCGGTCGGCTTCCGTCCGGGTCCGGCTGGGTGGGGGAGGTGAAGTGGGACGGGGTGCGGTGCGTGGCGTACGTGCCCGAGGCCGCGCCGGTGCGGCTGGTGGGCCGCCGGGGCAGCGACTTCACCGACCGGTTCCCGGAGGTGGCCGAGGCGCTCACCGAGGTCCGCGGACCCGTGATCCTGGACGGCGAGCTGGTGGTGATGCGCGACGGGACGCCGTCGTTCGCAGCGCTGCAGGGCCGCGTCCACCGCACCCGCCCCGCGGCGGTGCAGGCCGCCGTGCCGGCCGCACCCGCCCTGTTCATCGCGTTCGACCTCCTGTACACCCATGGCCGGTCGCTGCTCGCCGAGCCGTATGCGCGGCGGCGGGAACGGCTCGAGGTCCTGGAGCTGGAGCGGCCCCGCGTGCGGGTGCCGCCGGCCTGGGACGACATCGCCGAGGCCTACGGATGGACGCGTGAACACCGGCTCGAGGGGGTCATCGCCAAGCGCAGCGACTCCCTCTACGTCCCGGGCACACGCTCCCGGGACTGGATCAAGCTCAAACACCTGCGGACGGCGGACGTCGTGATCGGCGGCTGGCTACCCGGTGGACAGGGCGAGGCTTCGGTGCGCGCCGTCCTCGTGGGCGTCCGCGCGGAGTCCGGCGGCCCGCTGCTGTTCGCAGGCTCCGTGGGCACCGGCTTCGCCGCACCCGAACGGCGCGCCCTGGCCGCCGTCCTGCGCCGCCTGGCCTCCCCGGTGTCCCCGTTCACCGTGGGTGCCGGGCTGGGGCTGCCGCGCGGCACCGTGGTCCGGTTCGTCCGCCCCGAGCTGCAGGCCGAGGTCGAATACCTCGAACTCACCGACGCCGGCCGGCTCCGCCAACCCGTGTGGCGCGGCCTGCGCTGAACCGGCTGGGGCCGTGTACGGCCCGCCTGGCGTCCACTCTCGTTCTCCCGACCGGGGGAGACCAGGCCGGACCGGCCGGCCCGGCATCCAAGGCGCCGACACCCCCCGGCGCGCACGCACGGCCCACGGCCCCCCGGGCGGAGGACCTGGGCGCGGCGCGCCCGTGGGCGGGGTGCGCCGACCGGGCTGTCAGGTCCGGCCGGCCGACCGTCGGCCGATGCCTGCGCCGACGAGCTCGGTGTCACACGCCGGGGGAGGGGGCAGGTCGGGTAGGAGCGGTGCCGGCCGGCGTGGGGGCGCCCCGGCAGGGGCGGCGCCGGTGACAGCGGCTCGGTCGGTGTGGCGATAGCGGACATGGTCCCGGCTCCTCTTTCTCAGCCCCGCCCGTGAAGGCGGCAACCCGGCCCAGGTGCCGTCACGCCTGGTTCCGTCTACGCGCCGGAGGGCCGGTTGTCGGATCCCGACCGCTGCGCACGCGCTGCGGGGGTCGCTGATCGGCTCTCACCGCTGACACCCGCTTCGGCGCCCTCGTCCGCGGCGCCCAAGCCCGGCGGGCCGCCCTCGGGGCGGCGGCGCGAAAACGGGTCGCCCGGCCGAGTGCGGGCGAGGAATGATCCACCCCTGTGACGATGTCGAACCTCTCCCTGGTCCAGGCAGCCGCCCGCAACAACGCCGAATGGTGTGCGGTGATGAGCCGATCGCACGGCTCGGCGGGCGCATTCGAGGAAGAGGTGTGGGCCGCCGGGAGCCGTACGCCCCTCTACTACCCCGACGCGGTGACGCTGCTGCCCGGGGCGGACGCGGCCGCGCTGGTCGCCCGGATCGACACCGCGGCTCCCGGGGCGTCGGTCAAGGACAGCTTCGCCGACCTCGATCTGACCGGGGCCGGCTTCCGGGTGCTGTTCGACGCGCAGTGGGTGCATCGCCCGGCGGGCGCGCCCGCCAGCGCGTCGGACCTCGCCTGGGAGGTGGTGGACAGCGCCGACGCCCTGCGTGCCTGGGCGCTCGCATGGGACGACGGAGCCGGCGACGCGCACCTCTTCCGGCCCGAACTGCTCGACGACCCGGCCACCTTCGTGATCGCCGGACGGTCTCCCGACGGCCGGGTGGTGGCCGGTGCGGTGGCGAGCCGCAGCGACCGGGTGGTGGGGATCTCCAATGTCTTCGCCCTGGACGGCGGGGGCGTCGACGCGGCCTGGCCGGTCGTGCTGGAGGCGGTCCACCGGCTGTTCCCCGCCCTGCCCCTGGTCGGTTACGAGGGCGACGACGATCTGGTGGCCGCCCTGCGGCACGGCTTCGAGGCGGTCGGTCCGCTGCGGGTCTGGATCGATCCCCGGCCGCTCCTGACCGCCGGGCCCCGGCCCCGCCCGAGAACCGCGGCCGAACCTGCCGTGCAACCGGTGTCCGGGCCGAAGTGCCGCCGGCCGCCCACAACCCGCCGCAGGACATCAGGGAAGAGGAGGCCGTGATGATCGAGGTCGCGTCGGAGGCCATCGCCCACTTCCTTCGGCAGGGCGGCCGGGCTGGCGGCCGGGCTGCGCCTGTGCCGGTTGGCCATCAGATGGGCGGGTAACCCGCAGTTATGGGCACTGGCACCGACACGACAGGCGGTGACGGCCGGCTCACCCTGGATGCGGGCGGCCGTCCGACCGTCGGCGTTGAGGAGGAGTACCTGCTGCTCGACCCGGACAGCGGTCTGCCGCTGCCGCGCGTCGACGCGGTGCGGGAGGCGGCCGGGCTGCACCCCGCCGTGCACCACACCGAGCTGCAGAACGAGCTGCTCCAGGCGCAGGTGGAGGTGGCCACCCCGGTCTGCCGGGACCTCGCCGAGGTCGGCGGCCACCTGCTGCGCCTGCGGCACGCGCTCGCGGCCGCCGCCGAGACGGCCGACTGCCGGCTCGCCGCGTGCGCCACCGCCCCGTACGCCCCCTCCACGCCCCCGGCGATCGTCGACGCCCCGCGTTACCGTTCCATCAGGCGGAACATGTCGCGGCTGGCCGACGAGGCGCTCATCAACGGCACGCACGTGCACGTGGCCGTGCCCGACCCGCAGACGGGTGTCGAGGTGCTGAACCGCCTCCGGCCCTGGCTGCCGGTGCTGACCGCGCTGTCGGCCAACTCGCCCCTGTGGTACGGCTCCGACACCGGCTACGCGAGTTGGCGCACGGTGGTCTTCAGCCGCTGGCCGATCAGCGGGATCCCGCCGTACTTCACGGACGCGGAGGACTACGAGCGCCGCATCGACCACCTACTGGAGGCCCGGCTGATCCGCGACCGGGGACAGCTGTACTGGCAGGCCCGGCTCTCGGCGAAGTTCCCGACCGTCGAGCTGCGCGCGATGGACGTCCAGCTGCGCGCCGACGAGGCGGTGATGCTGACCGGGCTGGTGCGCGCGTTGGTCGTCACGGCGATGCGGGAAGCGGCCGCCGGACGTCCCGCGCCGGAGCGGACGCCGGAGAGCCTGGACGGCGCGGGGTGGCACGCCGCCCGGTACGGAACGACCGGCACCCTGCACGATCCGGCGACGGGACTGTCCCGGCCGGCCGGCGAACTCGTCGGCTCCATGCTGGCCGCGCTCGGTCCGGTCATGGACGAACTGGGTGACACCCGTGCGGTGGTCCCGTTGGTCGACCGCGTGCTGGACGAGGGCAACGGCGCCGAACGCCAGCGTCGGCACCTGGCGGAACACGGGCGCTCCGGACTGATCGCGATGATCGCGGCGGAGAGCGCGGCGGCCTGAGCGGGCGCCTCCGCCGCTCGTCCGCCGCCGTCCCGGCTGCGCTCGGGCCGCGGGGTGGACCGGGCGACCGGTGCAGTTCACTGCCTACGGGAGCTGGTCGGTGCCTGCTGGGCGGCCTGCTACCCGGTGGTGGCCGGAGCCTTCTGCTGGGTCTGCTGACGGAATCGTGCTGCCATCGCGGTGGGTTGATTCCGATGCGGGGCCCGTCTTCGGTCTCCCGCGAGCTCGCCCGGCTGTCGTCCCTGTGCGCCGTCGTGGAGGAGAAGGTGGCGCCCCGCCCCGCACCGCTTCGGCTGCGCGCAGGTGTCGCCGTTGGCGCCGGGGTGTCGGAGGTTCAGGTGCGCCACGGTCAAGCCGTGCCCGGCGCGCCGTGGTGCCGAGCAATCGGTCCACGAGGAGTTCGGGGTAGCCGCCGGCCGGCGGGTCGATGCCGAAGATCGTCCGGACGTAGAATGGTGCGATGAGCTGGTCGAGGATCTGCTCGAGGGGTGGTGGGTTCCCGCCCCGGGCCGTGGCCCGTCGGCGGATCTGCTCGATGGAGTGCATCCGGCGCCGGAAGTGCTCCGCGCGCTCGGCCTTGGCGTGGGCGCTGTTCGGCATGGACAGGACGACGGCGCGCACGAGGGCGCGGCCTTCGGGTGTGCGCATGCTCGCGACGCTGGCTTCGGCCCAGGCGAGGAGGTCGCCGCGCAGGGTGCCGGTGTCGTTCAGCGGTGAGTCGCGTTCGAGGCGGGTGGTGACCATGTCGGCCAGGAGTGCGTCGAGGCTGCCCCAGCGCCGGTAGATGCTGGTGTGGTTGACGCCGGCGCGTTGCGCGATCGCGGGGATGTTGAGGTCCTCGCCCTCCGGGTCGGAGAGCAGGTCGATGGCCGCTGCGCGGCGCGGCGCGGCGCACCACCGCACCGTGAGCTGCCGGTGGATCGTCGATGCCACCGGCCGTCGCGGTGCCGTCGCCGCCGCCTGTGGGGCGCGACTGCTGGTCCGCGACCGGCTGGTCGCCGTTCACCTCACCCTCGGGCCCGCCCCGGCGAGCGCCGACACCACCACCACCACCGTCGAGGCGGCCCCCGACGGCTGGTGGTACACCGCCCCGCTGCCCGACCGCCGCCGCCTGCTGGCCTGGTACACCGACGCCGACCTACCCGCCGCCCGGACCGAGTTCTCGGCCGGCCTGATCGCGACCAGGCACATCAACTCCCCAGCAGCCCGGCACCCCTGGCCCGCTGGTGTGCCGGCCCGCCGGGCTCCCGCGCACACCGCCTTCCTCGACACAGTCCTCGGTGACGGCTGGATCGCCGCCGGCGACGCCGCCCTCGCATTCGACCCGCTGTCTTCGCAGGGCATCCTCACCGCTCTGTTCACCGGTATGAGCGCGGGCCTGGCCGTCCACGCCCACCTGGCCGGAGACCCTGGCGCCCTGGACGAGTACGAGCGGAACGTCACCGCCGTCCGCACCACCTACCTGCGCAACCACCGCACCCACTACGCCGCCGAACAACGCTGGCCCGACAGGCCGTTCTGGCAGCGCCGGCACCACCCGACCCCGGAGGAGACACCATGACCACCGAACACCGGCCCGACACCGTCAGCGCCACCGCGGACAAGCTCGGACACCGCTTCCTGCTGATCGGCAAGAAGACCATCTTCAGCTACCACCTGGGCCTGCACCACGTCCCGATCCACGCCTTCCAGATGATCACCAGGTTCGGGCTGTCCGACGGGCTGCGCGCCAAGTACCTGACCGACCTGGACGCCCACAAGGACCAGCAGGTCTACTACTCGCTCTCCACCGAAGGACACTGGCCCCTGCAGGACATCGTCGACGGCAAGCGGACCTCACTGCCGGTCGAACTCGAACGCGTCACCGTCGACGCCCAGGGCAACCGCACCTTCACCCCCCTGCTCCCCGCCGTCGACTCGACCTGCCGCAAGGGCCGTCGCCCGTCGGGTGAGGGACCGGTGGCGGGTGCCTGCCGTCGTCAGTAGGTTCCGCCGACGCCCCTCGGAACCCTGCGTGCCCCGGGCTTGCCCACCCGTCAGAAGCGCGACCGGGACCCCGGACCTCCCGGCAGTCGATCGATACGACTGCCAGAGGTTCGACCAGCACGGATCCGCAGGTCAACGAGCTCCGAAGAGGCCGGTGGGGTCAGACGGCCCCGCCGTAGTAGCCGCCGATCGTCCGGTGGTAGTCGGGGTCCGCGGTGTGCCGGTCCTTGTCGTACTCCGGCGAGTTCTTCACCTCGTCCTTCGTCCGGTTCACCCACACCGTTCGCTCGACGGTGTCCACGCGCCGGATCGTGCCCGCGGGGAGCAGCACTTCGCGGCCGAAGATCCACGGGCCGGTGTCGACCACGATGTGCGCGGAGTCGACGTCCTCGGTGTGACGGTCGACCTTGCCGATGTGCCCGTCCTCGGCCTCGACCCGGTAGCCCGTCAGGTCCGTGCCCGGGGCGTAGCCCTCGGCGTTGCCGTAATCCCACAGTCCACTGGTCACAACTGCCTCCTCGTCGAAGGGTCTGTCTTCGTGGTACGGCTGTCGGCTGCCCCCGTCCCTCCGGAGCATGCATCCCGCGATGGCACTTTCCGCATGTTCCGTTCACGACGGCGCGTTCCGTACCTTCCGACCTTCCGGCCGGCCGCGCCCCGGGCCCGGGAGTGAACGCCGCGTGCCGGGGAAACCGCCGGTCAGCCACGCCGACCCCGGGAGACCCGCCGAGATGACCACGGAAAGCCAAGCAGCGAACGCCCACCGGGCGCCGAACATCCACCGGGCGCCCATGCAGCGGCGCCACCCCCGCCATGAGCGCCGCGGCGAGGCCCGGCTGCCGGCGATGGCGGCCACCGTGGTGGCGATCCTGCTCTACCTCGCCCTGCCGGAGCCCCTGCTCGTCGGCCCGCGCTACGTCCTGCCGGCCCTGGAGGTGCTGCTCCTGATTCCGCTGGTCGCGGTGAACCCGTACCGGATGACCCGTCAGAACCGGCTGTCCAGAGCCCTGTCACTGGCCCTGGTCGGCGTGATCGGCGTCAGCAACCTGCTGGCCCTGGGGCTGCTCGTCCACGCGCTGGTGGCCACGGACGTCAAGGACGGCGGCTCGCTGCTGATCGCCGCCTTCCAGGTCTGGGCCACCGACGTCATCGTCTTCGGCCTCGCGTTCTGGGAACTCGACCGCGGCGGCCCGGTCGTCCGCACCCAGGTGCCGCGCACTGAACTCCCGCTCGCGGACTTCCGCTTCTCCCAGGACGAGAACCACGACGCGGTGGAGGAAGTCGCCGACGGTTCCAGCCGCTCCTGCGACTGGGCCCCGACGCTGATCGACTACCTCTACGTGTCGGTGACCAACTCCACCGCGTTCAGCCCGACCGACACCATGCCGCTCTCCGCCCGGGCGAAGGTCCTCATGAGCGTGGAGAGCATCGCCGCGCTCGTCACGTCCCTCCTCGTCATCGCCCGCGCGGTCAGCGCCCTGCACTGACCGGTCCGCCGCGCCACGACGTAGCGGGGGAGTGGTCCCGGCCCGGCCCACGGCGGGAGCGGGGGCCAGGTGCTCTACCTCGACAGCCCGGGTCGGACGTCGGACCCCTGCGTAGCGTTCGCAGAGCAGAGGGTGACCGGTCAGCCCTCGCGTGCCCGGGTCGGACTACTCGCTGCCGCGCAGGCACTTCCCCTGCTGCAGGTGACGGACCCCGCCGCGCACGACCATCGCGGTGCTCGAATCGACACGCGGTCAGCTCCGTGCATGGATACGCCGCACCGTACGAATGGTTACCGGCGGGACGGAGGCGAGAACCACGCCGACGGCGAAGCCGACCGCCCCCGGTGCCGCCCTGCTCGCCCGCGCCGGCTCCACCGAGCCGGCGGCCGAGGCCCGCCGGCTGATCTGCTGGTGCGACGGCGGGCTGTTCAACTCGACGGCGGGCAGCGGCCACGGGTACGAACCGACGCTGGAGGAACTGCGCGACGAGGTGGCCGACTACGTCGCCGCGCTGCTGGACCGGCCGGGGCGGTAGTCGGGGCCGGCGGACGCGCTCGGCGACCGCCCCGGCCGGTCCGCTGCTCCGGGCCGCTTGGTCCGGGCCCGTCATTTCCGGCCCGCGACCGTCACCTCGGGCTCGTGCAGCACCGGGAAGTTGACCGAGTTGGCGATGAAGCAGCCGCGGTTCGCCTCCGCGTGCAGGGCGAGGGCCTTCTCGACCATGCCCGCCTCGGCGACCTCGATCCGCGGGTGCAGCACCACCGTGGTGAAGTGCCCGCTGCCGGCGGCGACGGCCATGGTGCCCACCGGGCGGTCGACGTACGAGGTCACCACGACCCCGTTCACCGCGCACTGGTGTAGGTACGACATCAGGTGGCACTGGGCGAGCGCGGCGAGCAGCAGCTGCTCCGGGTTCCAGCGCGCCGGGTCGCCGCGGAAGGCGGGGTCGGCGGAGCCGAGGATGGTCGGCAGGCCCTCGACGGCCGCGTCGTGGTCGCGGGAGTAGGAGCGGTAGTCGCTGGTGCCGGCGCCCAGGTTGCCGGTCCAGGTGATCTCGGCGGTGTACGTGTACTGCCTGGCCATGCGGATACCTCCGAGCGGGCGGATACGGGCGGATACGGGCGGATACGGGCGGACTCCGGACGGATTCCGGGCGGGCCGTGGGCCGGAAGGGCCGCGGCCCGGCCAGTCAACCGCAACGGGGCGCCCCGCGCGAGGCCCGGCGTCGTCAGGCCTGCGCGGCCCCGGGGTGGCGCCCGTTCACGGGCCGGTGCTCCGCCTCCGGTCGGTGAGCAGGTCGCCCTCGGATGTCGGCACCGCGCGCCGAGGGCATGGCTTCGCCGGAGCCGCGTTCGAGGCCTTCGTCACCGACGAGCTCGGCGCGCACCGGCGCGCACCTGGTACGGCCCGACCGCAAGGGCGAGCCCGCCCGCTTCGGCAGGCTCGCCCGCGTCCGCCAGTGGATCGAGGCGGTCATCGACACCCTGAAGGGCCAGCTCAGCCTGGAACAGCACGGCGCACGAACCGAGGCCGGCGTCTTCGCCCGCACTGGTCAGCGCCTGCTCGCCCTCGCTGCCACGATCTGGCGCAACTGGACCACTGGTGCCGCGATCAAGCGCTCACTCATCGCCTATGACCACTGAGGACATTGGACTCATTCATCTAGTAGTACTTCGTTAACTTGTATTGATCTTGGTCGGCGTGTCGGGCATCCTGGTCGGCGTGAACTTGGGGGAGATTGAGCAACTCCGTGGCGAGTTGGCTGCGTTCGTGGCTGAGGTGTTCGCATCGGTGCCGCGGAAGGACACGCGCGGGTGGGGTGACTGCTACCTGCGCGGGTTGATGCTGGACGGTCGCAGGAAGTCGATCCAGCCGATGGCCGAGCGGCTGCCGGACGGCGACATGCAGGCCCTGCAGCAGTTCGTGAACCAGTCGCCGTGGGATCACGCGGCGGTGCTGCGGGCCGTGGCCGTCAAGACGGTTCCGGTGGTCGACCCTGTGGTGTGGGTGATCGACGACGTGTCGTTTCCCAAGGACGGGCGGATGTCGGTCGGGGTGGCCCGCCAGTGGTGCGGGGCGTTGGGCAAGCAGTCGAACTGAGCTGCCCCGAGTTTCGTAGAGTCCGCGATTGTGTGATCAAGCGGCCTGCGGGGCTTCCTCCAGGCTCGCCCAGTACGCCTGCTCGTATTCGT
>NZ_JBITFB010000058.1:0-3731 GCF_044455625.1 Kitasatospora sp. NPDC051164
AGGTCTCGATACCAGGCGTACGAGGCCTTCGGGATGCGCCGCCGCGTCGCGAAATCGACGGGAACGAGGCCGAACCTCTGACAGAACAGCCCCTCGGCCCGTCGAACAGGGTGTCATTATAGAGAAACCGTAACCGCCTGGCCACGAGCCTCCCCAACTTACGTATTACCAAAGGGAGTTATTGAGTCCCTACCTCGTATGCCGCGCCTTGTGGGCAGCAATCAGGTCGCGGTACCAGGCGTACGAAGCCCTCGGAGTGCGGCGCTGGCTCTCGAAGTCGACGTGGACGAGACCAAAACGCTGATTGAACCTCTGCTCCCATTCGAAGTTGTCGAGGATGGACCAGGTGTAGTAGCCGCGAACGTCGACGCCCTCGGCGACGGCCTGGGCGAGGGCCTCGAGGTGGGAAGCCATGAAGTCGATGCGGGGCTGGTCGGGGGTGCTGGACTCGGCGACGGAGCAGCCGTTCTCGGTGATGGTGACAGGTGGAAGAGCCTTGCCGTAGAACTCCCACAAACCGACGAGGAGTTGGCGAAGCGCGTCGGGGACGATGGGCCAGCCGAAGGCAGTGTGGGGGACGTCGGGGTTCTCGACGAGGTCGAAGGGCAGGCCCGGCTCGGTCGGGGCGGCGACACGGGTGGGTTGTAGAAGTTGAGGCCGAGGCCATCCAGGCCCGGGCCGTGGATCAGGTCCAGGTCGCCGGGGCGGACGGCGCCATAGATGTCGTCGGGGACGCCGAGGGCGGAGAGGTCGGGGTAGCGACCGAGGAGGTCCGGGTCCGTGAACAGTCGGTTGTGCAGGGTAGGCCGCGGCGGCGGCCAGATCGGCAGGTGAGGAGGAGGCCGGTTCGACCGCGGTGAGGTTGTTGGAGAGCATCACCTCCAGACCGCGTTCGTGGAGCAGCGACGCCGCCAGGCCGTGACCGAGCAGCTGGTGATGAGCGACTGGGAGGGCCTCGAACATCAGGGCGCGGCCGGGGGCGTGGGTGCCGAGGGCGTAGCCGAACACAGTGTGGACGAAGAGCTCGGTGAGGGTGATCCAGGCGGGGACGCGGTCGCCTGGAGCGAGTCGGGGCCGTCGTCGTGGGAGAGGAGTGCGAGGACTCGGCTTTTGCTGGGGGTGTGTTCACAGAGGAAGTCGCGGGGTGTGGCGGTGAGCTGGTACTCGGGCATGTGGGGAACTCCGGTACGGTGGAAGGCGCGCGCAACGACAGGCGCAGAATTGGGCGGAGTTCCGCTGGTGGGCGCGTTGCTGACGCGCCTCCGGACGGTGAAGAAGAGCATCGGCCGAGGCTGGTTCCGCCGATGCTGTCGGTGGTCCGGACCTGGTCAGACACCGTACCCGAGTCACCGAGGAGTTGTCCCCCACCATTCCGCTGGCGGTACAGCGTCCGCAGCCGCAGGGGCCCCTGGCTCGTGGGCGCCGGCGGACGGCGGCGCGGGGAAGACGGCGCTGGTGTCAGCGGGAACGGATAGCGTGCCAGCATGCCGTCAACTACCGCAGCAGTCCGCTTCGTTCAGCTCGGCCACACGTTCACTTCGGAGGTTCCGCTCGGACCTGCCGGAGACATCATCCTCGCCTGCTACGGCGCGGCATCCGGCAAGGGCAAGCTCCACGGCGACGAAGACTGCGGCACACTGCGGAAGGCGTCCTCCGTCCACAGCGCCGAGATCCCGCTGGGTGAGGCGGTCGGACGGCTGTGCGGGAGCTGCCGCTGGCCGCTTCCCGCCGACAATCCGATCCTCGAGCTCCTGGCGGCGGTCATCGACATCGGCGGCCTCAAGATCTGGCTCGACCGAGAACCCGACTCGGAGAAGGAGAAGGCAGAGGAAGCCGATGCCGCCCTCGCCCTGGCCACCGGCGAGTACCCCCCGAGCAGTACCGGTGAGCCGTCGAACGAGCCGGACGGCGAAGTCGAGGAACTGGAAGAGGACTTCGACGACGAGGCCTGGGAGCGCTACTCCCGCGCCCGGGAGACGCGACGCGATCGACATGAACACTGGCGGCGCCTGGACACCTACCTACTCAAGAGCAACAACGCCCTCCGGGCGTTCCCCGTCCTGCGACCCTGGGCCGAGCCGTTGCAGGCCCGGCTCGCCGAGGTCATCGACGAGGAGCGCAGAGCGTTCGCGGCCCTGGTTCAGCCGGTCCCGCTGGTGGAGGCCGCGGCGGTCAGGCTGCTATCGGAGCCGGAGTTGACGCCGGGCCCGGCGTTCGCGGGCCTCGGCGCCGATGCGGCCACTGTGGTGCGACGTGCCTGGCGCGAGTGGGAGCACCGGGCATCCTGGTCGTGGCACCGCCTGGAGGACAACGGCTTCGCGGTGTCATCTGTGGTGGACGACGCGTTCGGCCGCCGCCGCAAGGGCCGGCTGGACGCCGAGGCCGCGTTCGAGCGGCTCGTCGCGGGCTGGATTCGCGAAGCCCGCCGACAGGCCGCCCTGCACGGCGAAGCCCCGCGGCAGCTTCTCGCCGTCAAGATCCCTCCGGTCGAGAAGGAACCCTGCGAGGAACGGGCCCGCGATCCGCTGACCCGGTGGGAGGCAGCCGTCATCGCCACCTATCAGGTCGCGGCCGACTGGCCGGCCGGCACGGTGGCTCTGCTCGTCCCGCATCTCATCGGCGAGCACCTGATCGCAGGGGCCACCAGCGCCATGCCGGTCACTCGACTCGCCGTGCCGGACTCCGCACTTCCCGTTCACGCGCTGCTCCAGGCCTGGCGACCGGAGGCCGACGACGAGGAATAGGCAGTGCCCGGGGCACGGCGGCGGCATGGCTGTGCCCTCGGGCCCGACCTCTCATCGGCCGCCCAGCGTCTGCGGCCCAGCAGGCGACCGCGCTGATCGGAAGCCAGAGTCCGGAACACGCCTGGGCGTTGCGCCGTCAGCAGTCCCGCTCCGGGAGCACACGCAGGGCGAGAACGGATCCGTCCGGGTGGGTGGAGACGGGGCCATCCCAGCCGTCGTCCCAGGTGGTGGTCGGCCACGAGGAGCGGCGGGCGTGGGTCTCGTGGCGGTAGTGGGTGAGGCGGCGCCCTGCGAGGTGTTCGAAGAGGTCTTCCGCGACGCCCGAGAAGGCCCGTGACTGCCCTGGTGTCCTTCGGGTGAAAGTGCGGGGCGCGGCCTCCGTGAGTTGACCGTCCTGCACATTCCAGAACCGGATATCCAACGCTTCCAATATACCCCTATGGGTATATTGGAAGCGAAGGGAACGTCTTCCTTCCAACTGATCGCGAGGAGTTCAGCCATGTGTCGACGTACCACGTGCCGCACCTGCGGCAAGGCCACCTACGCGGGGTGCGGCATGCACGTCGACCAGGTGCTCGCCGGAGTTCGCAAGGCCGACCGCTGCAGCTGCGACCGGAGCGCGGCCAAGGGGGGCGGCTTCCTGGCGAGGCTGTTCGGCCGTCGCTGAGCGGGCGAGCGGGCGCGATTCGATCGGGCCGTGCCGGGTACTCCCCGGCACGGCCCGACCCGTGTCCACCGGCCGGTGCTCCGCCACGGTGCGACGGCAACGGCCCGTTGGGGACGTGCGGTCCGGATCAGCCGTCCGTCCACGCCCCGGCACTCCGGGGCCGGGCGTCGGCCGCCCGGACGACGAGCCCCACCCATGAAACGTCGGGCCCCCCGGTGGGGGGGGGGGGGGGCCCGGCCGCCCCCCCCCCCCCCGGGGGGGCCGGCCCCGGGGGGGGGGGGGGGGGCGGATCACCGACCCCCCGGGCCTAGAGGGGGTGT
>NZ_JBITFB010000058.1:3741-32391 GCF_044455625.1 Kitasatospora sp. NPDC051164
GGCCCGGCGGGGGCGGGGGTGGGCCCGCCGGCCGCCGCCCCCCCCCCCCCCCCCGGGGGGGCCCCGGGGGGGGGGGGGCGCCCCCGGGCCCCCCCGCCACCGGGGGTTGAATTGGGTCAGCCGTGGGAGAAGGTGACCTTCGGCAGGACCCGGTCGAGCCATCGAGGGGTGTGCCAGGCGGCCCGGCCGGTCAACCGGAGGATGACCGGGAGCAGGACGAGGCGGACCAGCGCGGCGTCCAGGAGGACGGCGACGCCCAGGACGATGCCCATCTCCTTGGGCGGCAGCGGCCCGGACAGGGCGAAGGTGAAGAAGACCGCGACCATGACGCCGGCCGCCGCGAAGATCACCCGGCCGGAGTGGGCGAGGGCGCCGACCATGGCCTCCTTGGGGTCGCCGCTGCGCTCGTAGTGCTCCTTGGCGGAGGCGAGGAGGAAGACGGTGTAGTCCATCGCGATGGCGAAGATCATCGCGAAGAAGAACACCGGTGCCCAGCCGTCCAGGAAGCCCTGCGGCTTGAAGCCGAGCAGGCCGGCGCCGTGGCCGCCCTGGAAGACCAGCCGGGCGACTCCGAAGGCTGCGCCGGTGGAGAGCAGGCTGGCGGCGGTGCCGAGCGCGGAGACCAGTGGCGCGCGCAGGGCGACCAGCAGCAGCAGGAAACCGAGGGCCATGACCACGCCGATGACCAGCGGGGTCTTCTGGGTGAGGAGGTGCTGCAGGTCGAGGTTCTCGACCGCCGCGCCGCCGACGAGGGTGTCGTGCGGGAGTTCGGCGCGCAGAGCGTCAACGGTGGAGCCGAGCTGCGGGCTGGACGGGTCGAGGGTGGGGACGGCCTGGATCATCGCCCAGCCGGAGCCGTCGGCGGCGCTCTGGGCGGGCATGACGCCGGCGATGCCGGGGGTGTGGGCGATTTGCACGCCGACCGAGGCGGCCTGGCCGGTGGGGGTGATGATCTGCAGGGTGCCGGGGGCGCCGGGGCCGAAGGCCTGCTGGACGGCGGTGTAGCCGGCGCGGGCGCTGTCGTGGGCGGGGATGACGCTGATCGACGGCATCGCGGTGCGAAGCCCGACGACCGGCGCGGCGAGGGCGATCAGCGCCGCGAGCGCGACGGCGCCGTAGCGCAGGGGGTGCTTCCACAGGCGCTCGCCCCAGGCGGCGAAGCGCGGAGAGCGGTGTTCGCCGGACTTGACCCAGGGCAGGGCGAGGGCGTCGACGCGGTGGCCGAGCTTGCCGAGGACGGCGGGCAGCAAGGTCAGCGTGGCGGCGAGGACGAACAGCACGGCGAGCATGATGCCGCCGGCCATCGAGCGGAACGCCGGGGAGGGGACCAGCATCACCGCGGACAGGCTGACCAGCACCGTCGCCCCGGAGAGCAGCACCGCCTTGCCTGCCGTGTCCATGGTCTCCGCGACCGCCTCGGCGCTGGACAGTGAGCGGCCCATCCGGGCACTGCGGAACCGGACGACCAGGAAGAGGGCGTAGTCGATGCCGAGCGCGAGGGCGAACATCATGGCGAAGTTCATCGCCCAGATGGAGACCGGGAACAGGTGGCTGATCAGAACGAGCGATCCGGCGGAGGCGGCGAGCCCGGCCATGGTGAGCAGCAGCGGCAGACCCGCGGCGACGAGGGAGCCGAAGGCGAGGACCAGGATGGCCAGGGTGACCGGCCAGGACATGATCTCGGACTTCATCATGGCGTCGTGGTTGGCCTTGTTGAAGTCGCTCCACAGCACGGAGGCGCCGGTGGCGTGGACGCTGACGCCGTCGGTGGACAGGGCGTTCAGCGGCGCTTTGAGGGCGTCGGCGGCCCGGACCATGTCGTCCGGGGACGCCTTGGCGCCGGCCAGCAGGATCGCGGTGCGACCGTCCCGGCTGATGGTCGCACCGGGCTGGGGCGGGACGACGGTGGAGATCCGGGGGTCGGCGGCGGCAACGGCCTCGGCCTTGCCGATCACCTGCTGGACGGCGGGCTCGCTGACCGGCCGGTCAGCGGTGACCACGATCTGCAGCGCGGTGGAGGCGTTGCCCGCGAAGTGCTGCTCCGCGACCTGCCTGACCTTCACGGACTCGGAGCCGTTGGCCTGCCACCCGGCGCCGGACAGCGCGGTGGTGACCTGGGGCGCGAAGGCGCCGAGTCCGATCACGACCAGCAGCCATCCCACGAGCACGGCCTTGAAGTGCCCGGCCGACCAGGCGCCGAGACGGCCCAGGAGGCCGGCACGGCCCGGAGGACCCGGCGGCGCCGGGGTGGGGGGCTTGACGAGGGAGGTGTCCGGGTGAGGCACGGGGGTGCTCCGTTCCGAGGGCGGCCCAGCGGGCTGGCAATACGGGTGGGGGTATATGGAAGTCCGGAAAAGAGGGCCCGCGGAAGCGGGCCCGGGGAGCGGCGGTCAGCCGGCGAGGGCGTCCAGCGCGGCGCGCAGCCGGGAGGCGGCCTCGTCGGCCACGGCTTGGAGCGCCGGCTGCTCGGCGACCCGCACCATCAGCTGCGGGTCCATCGCCTCGACCACGGTGTGCCCGTCGGCCGAGCGGACCACGACGTTGCACGGCAGCAGCAGCCCGATCCGCCGGTCGACCCCCAGGGCGCGGTGGGCCAGCGGCGGGTTGCAGGCACCGAGGATCAGGTAGTCCTCGATCTCCTCGCCGAGCTTGGCCCGCAGGGTGGCCCGGACGTCGATCTCGGTGAGGATGCCGAAGCCCTGCTCGGCGAGCGCGGCGCGTACGCGCTCGACGGCTTCACCGAAGGGGAGGTCAAGGGTGACGGGGATGCCGTAGTCCATGGGGTGCTCCAATCGTGGCGTGAGGTCAGGGGGATCAGGAAGCGAGGTCGCGGCCGGAGAGCGACCACTCGGCGGTCCCGCCCAGGACGGAGGCGGCGTCGAACCCGGCGCGGCCGAGCAGTTCGGCTCCGATCCGGCTCCGGCTGCCGGAAGCGCAGATCACCATGACGGCGCGGTCGCGAGGCAGTTCGGCGAGGCTTCCCGCGAGCATCCCCAGCGGGATCCAGCGGGCGCCGGGCACATGCCCCGCGGCGAACTCGAAGGCCTCGCGCACGTCGAGCACCAGCGCGCCCCGCGCCCGTGCGGCGGCGACCGCCTCGATGTCGACTTCCCGAACCACGGTCCACCTCCCATCAATACCCATAGGGGTATGCAACAGAGTATGCCAACGCCCAAACGGAGATCTGCATTCCGCTTCAGGCCGCCGGGCGTGTCGCACGCCCTCGCGTTCCGGCCGCAGGCCCCGACCCGCCCGCAGGGGAGGGAGCCCAGCAGGGCACGGGACCGCGCCGCACGGGGCGCCGCCGATGGGCGGGCGCGATGTCAGGCCAGGGCGAGGAACAACTTTTCGAGCTCGGCCTCGCTCATCGGCGGCGCGTCACCGTCGGCGGTGGCCATGCACTGGCGCATGCCACTGGCCACGATCTTGAATCCGGCCCGGTCGAGAGCGCGGGAGACCGCGGCCAACTGGGTCACGATGTCCTTGCACTCGCGCCCGGCCTCGATCATCGCGATGACGCCGGCGAGCTGACCCTGAGCCCGGCGAAGGCGGTTGAGAACCGCTCCGACCGCGTCGTCGTCCACCTGCATGTCCGCACCTCCAGAGTGGCGTTCTCCCACGAGTTTACCCCGTGGGGTATATATCAGCGCAGAGCAGGGATCAGGGGCCCTCCCGGCAGGGCCGGTCGGCTCTGGCCCGTCGCCCGGCACCGATCTCCACTGGAAGTGGACCCGACCGCCATCGGCCGCTTCGCGGCCCGCCGACAGGAGCAGACCGTGACCTCGCCCGCGCAGCACACCTCACTCACCGACTCCGGCGCAGCACTCCCTCCTGGCCGGATCCGGATCGAGCACCTGGCCGGAGACCGCTACGAAATCGCGCTTCGCCGCCACCGCCTCGTCGTGGACCAGCCGGTCGAGGACGGCGGCCAGGACGCCGGCCCCACCCCGACCGAACTGTTCGCCGCGTCGCTCGCCTCGTGCGTGGCGTTCTACGCCGGCCGTTACCTGACCCGACACGGTGTCGATCCGAAAGGGCTGCGAGTGGACTCCCATTTCACGATGGCCACCGACCGCCCCGCCCGGGTCGCCGAGGTGGCCCTCACCGTGAAGCCGCCGAAGGGCCTGGACCCTGCCCGGTACGACGCACTGCTCGCCGTCGCCTCGCACTGCACCGTCCACAACACGCTCCACCAGGCTCCCGCCGTCCGCATCGAGGTGGATCGAACCAACGGGGCGGAATAGCCGACCGCACTCCACTGCCCAAACACCCATGGGGGTATCTACGAGAGGAGATCGGCCATGGCCACTGTCGAGCTGACCGAGAAGAACTTCGACGAGATCGCCGGCGGCGAGGGCATCGTGCTCGTGGACTTCTGGGCCGCGTGGTGCGGTCCGTGCCGGATGTTCGCACCCGTCTTCGAGCGCGTGTCACACAAGCACCCGGACATCGTGTTCGGCAAGGTCGACACCCAGGCGCAGCGGCAGCTCGCCGCCTCCTTCCGGATCTCCTCGATCCCGACCCTGATGGTGGTGCGTGACGGCGTCGTCCTCGACGCCCGGCCCGGTGCGCTGCCGGAGGCCGCTCTGGAGGACGTGATCCGCCAGGTCCACGCCGTGGACATGGACGACGTTCGTCAGCGGATCGCGGCATCCGCCGCGTAGCCCACGAGCCCGCCGGACGAACCGCGGGCCGCCGGAAAAGCACGTTGCACCGACCGGCTTCGCAACGGACCGATGGGCGCAGGCCGCCGGGCCGCATCATCCGTGGGGCGGGTGATGCGGCCCGGCGGCCTGCGTCGTGAGGCCTGTTGCGGCGTGCTGGTCACGGCGGCTCGTTGATGGCCGCGACGAGCACAGCCGCTTCGTCCGGCTCGGTGTCGATGCCGCCGGGTGGCTCCTTCTGCAACGCCCCGCCTTTGCGCGCCCCGGCGGGGTACCGGTGCGCCTGGGCGATGGTGGAGTCCGCGGCGACGTCCCACGTGATGAGGCCTGTCGCATCGGCCGCTGTCTGCAACAGCTGGAGGGTCCGCTTCCAGGCCCCGTCGCACTGCAAGCGCCGACTCAGGTCGTGGGCCCGGCCCCAAGACCCCACCCCTCCGGCATGTCCCGCCACGGTGCACCGGTCCACCCCCTCCGTCAGCGCAGGTCGACCATGACCTTCGGCGGGTACCGGAGGGTGTTGATGACCGCGCACCGGGTGAGGGCGTCGCGCAGCGCTGCGTGCCGCTGCGGGTCGAGGCCGGGCGGTAGAGCCAGGACCAGGCGCAGGGAGGTGATCCTGGCGGGCTGGTCGTCGAGTTCGTCGTAGTGGGCGGTGACGCGCAGGGTGTCACGCGGGAGGCCCCGGCCTTCCAGGAACTGGGCGGCGCGTTCGGCTGCGCAGGTTGCCGCGGATGCCACCAATTGCTCCACAGGCGTGGGTGCCGAGGCGCGACCTCCGGCGGTGAGCAGGTGCCGGCCCCGTGCGGTCGCGGCCCAGCCGCGGGTGCCGGCACGCGCGACCTCGACCACCGCGGGCGACCGCGGGTGACGACTCACCCCTCGGCACGGGCCGCCTGGTCGAGCAGGCGCTGGGCGAGTTCACGCGCCTCGGCCGGACTGAGTCCGGCCCAGATGCGGGAGGTTCCGCCGGTCTCGGGCCCCACATCCAGAGTGACCCGGCCGATCCGGACGGAAGGGCCGTCAACTTTCAGCTGGCCTACGTCGATCCGCCGCCCGCAGGCGGTGAAGAGCGGCTCCGCCGCCTGAACGTTTACGTTCGCCATCACTCCCACAACCCTTCCATAAATACCCCTCCGGGTATCTATGGAAGCGGTCGGGGAGCGGTGGGTATTCCTTCCGGACCAGGGGCCGGGTTCAGGCGGCGGGCTGGTGAGCGGCTGCCCACGCGGCGTAGCCGCCGAGCAGGTCGGACACGTCGCCGTAGCCGTGGTGACGCAGGAGGCTGGCGGCGATGGAGGAGCGGTGGCCGCCGGCGCAGTGGAGGACGAGCGGCCGGTCGGTGGGGATCTCGTCGAGGCGGCCGGGCAGTTCGTTGAGGGCGATGTGGACGGAGTCCTCGACCGATCCTTCGGCACGTTCGCCGCAGGTGCGGACGTCGATGACGAGCGGCGGCAGGTCTGCGGTGAGGGCGGTGCGCAGCTGGTCGACGGTGAGGCGGCTGGCGGGGGTGAGGTCGTCGGCGAACGCGGCGAGGGCGGTTTCCGGGTCGGCGAGGTGGCCGGCGGTGCGGTCGAAGCCGATGCGGGCGAGGCGGGTCACCACCTCCTGCTCCTGTCCGTCCGGTGCCACGACGAGGATCTCGGCGTCCGGCGCCAGGACGGCGCCGGCCTGTTCGGCGAAGCGGCCGTCGGCGGGGACGTTGATGGAGCCGCGCAGGTGTCCGGCGGCGAACTCCTGTGGACTGCGGGCGTCGACGACGACCGCTCCGGCTGCGCGGTGGGCGCGGAACTCCTCTTCGGTGAGCGGACGGTGGGCCTGCGCGGCATCGTAGAGGGCGCGGTCCTGGCGGTTGAGGGTGGCGTCGTAGCCGAAGTAGCCGGGTGCGGTGGACTGGCCGGCGGTGACGATGGCGACGAAGTCGTCCTCGCTCATCGGTGCGCAGGCGTAATTGGTGGCGCGCTGTGCACCGATGGTGGACTGCCGCTCGGTGGAGAGGTTCTTGCCGCAGGAGGAGCCGGCACCGTGCGCGGGGAAGACGCGGACCTCGTTCGGCAGCGACATCAGCTTGTGCTGGACACTGTGGTGGAGCATCCGGCCGAGCTCCTCGGCTGTCACGCCGACGGAGGCCAGCAGGTCGGGGCGGCCGACGTCGCCGATGAACAGGGCGTCGCCGGTCAGCACGCCGTACGGCACGGCATCCTCGGCGTGCTCGTACACGAGGACGCTGATCGACTCGGGGGTGTGGCCGGGGGTCTCCATGATCTGCAGGGTGACCTCGCCCAGGCTGATCCGCTCGCCGTCGGCGAGGTGGCGGATCGGGTACTCGGTCTCCGCGCGCTGCCCGTAGCCGATCCAGGCGCCGGTGCGGGCCGCCAGTTCCAGGTGGCCGGCCAGGAAGTCGGCGTGGAAGTGGGTGTTGATCACGGCCTCGATCGTGAAGCCGTGCCCCTCGGCGTCCGCGACGTACTCGTCGATGTCGCGCCGCGGGTCGACCACCACCGCGCGGCCGGTGGTCTCGTCGGCGACGAGGTACGAGGCCTGGGAGAGGCAGTCGAGGTAGTACTGGGCGAAGAACACGTGGATCGCTCCTGTTCCTGAGGCATGGCAGCTCGGGCCGAGGCGGCCGAATCGAGCCGCCGCGTGAACCGGAAAAATACGGGGTGGGGTATCCCTTGCTCTCAAAGATACCCCCATGGGTATTATCGGAAGCAAGGGGAGTCATTCACAGGCCGCCGCGCAGCCGCCCCTCACCACCTGCCCAGGTCGCCGTCACCTGGGGCCGCTCCCACTGACTCGCAGCACACCCATCGGAGGCCAGCCATGCTCTCGACCCACCAGTCACCCGCCCCGCCGCAGGCCACCCCGGCCGAGGCCGAGCGGATGGTCTCGACCGGCCGGGCGGTCCTCGTCGACGTCCGCGAGCAGGAGGAGTACGCCGCCGGCCGATCGCCCTCCGCACTCTGGGTGCCGCTCGGCGTCCTCGACGCCGGTGGCGATCTGCCGCCCGACACGGCGGGACGGACGGTGCTGGCGATCTGCCGCTCGGGCAACCGCTCGCAGTACGCCGTCGCCCTGCTCACGGCGCGCGGCGTCACCGCCGTCAACGTGGCAGGCGGGATGAGGGCGTGGGCCGACGCCGGGCTCCCCGTCGTCACCGCACACGGCACTGGTGGTCAGGTCATATGACCGCGCTCGTTCTCGCCCTGATCGCCGGTGCCGTAGTGGGCCTGGCGCTCGGCGGCCTCGGCGGAGGCGGCAGCATGCTCGCCGTCCCCGCCCTGATCTACCTGCTCGGCTTCTCCCCCGCCCACGCCGGCACCGCCAGCCTCCTCATCGTCGCCGCCACCTCGCTCACCGGACTCCTCGCCCACGCCAGGGCAGGCCGCGTGCGCTGGCGTACCGGCCTGCTGTTCGCCGCGGCCGGCCTTCCCCTGGCCGCCGCCACGGGGGCGCTGTCCGCCCACCTGCCCGCCACCCTGCTCACCGTCGCGTTCGCGGTGCTGGCGGCGTTCGCCGCCTGGCGCATGCTCGCCTCCGCCCGCAAGCCCAAGGACGCCGCCCGACACCGCCCCGACGCCGCGGGGTCCGACCGACCCACCGAGAGCCGCCCCGCACGCTCCGCGGCCGCCGGCGCCGGCCTCGGGGCGGTCACCGGTCTGCTGGGCGTGGGCGGCGGCTTCCTCGCCGTACCCGCGCTGGTCTCCGTCCTCGCCTTCACCATGGCCGAGGCCGTCGGCACCAGCCTGCTGGTCATCAGCGCCAACTCGCTGGCCGCCCTGGTCCCACGCATCGGCACGACCGGCTCGCTCGACTGGGCCGTGATCGCCCCGTTCACCGCCGCCGCCGTCCTCGGCGCCTGGGACGGCAAACGCCTGGCCGACCGCTTCAGCGGCCGCACCCTCCAGACCGTCTTCGCCCTCGCGCTGCTCGCCGTCGCCGCACTGATGATCACCGACGCGCTCCGCTGACCCCCACACCACTCCCGGACGCCTGCACCCGCCGGCCCCCGCTCCCCCATCGGAAGGACCCCGCCCCATGGCAACGCCCCTGACCGTCGAGCAGCTCCACCCCCGACTCGAGCAGCTCACCGTCATCGACGTTCGCTCCCCCGGCGAGTACGCCGGCGGCCACATCCCCGGCGCCCACAACATCCCCCTCGACCAGCTCGACCGGGCCATGCCCGCCCTGCGCGCAGCCGCCGAGCACGGCGCGATCGCCGTCGTCTGCGCCTCCGGTGCCCGCTCCCAGGCCGCGTGCGAAAAGCTCGCCGCCACCGGCATCACCGCCCACACCCTCGTCGGTGGCACCTCCGCATGGGCCCAGAGCGGCCACCCCCTCAACCGCCCCGAAGGCGCACGCGCCGTCTGGGCCATGGACCGCCAGGTCCGCTTCGCCGCAGGTTCCCTCGTCGTCCTCGGCATCGTCGCCGACCTGGCGTTCCCCTGCGCCCGCTGGTTCTCCGCCGCCGTCGGAGCAGGCCTCGCCTTCGCCGCGATCACCAACACCTGCGCCATGGGCGCCATGCTCGGCAAACTCCCCTACAACCGCCCCCGCACCGGCACCCCCGACCTCGACACCACCCTCGCCACCCTCCACCGGTAACCGCCCACCGCCAGGAATGCCGCACCGGCCGTGCCCGGCACACCGGCGGAACCACGTGGGATGGCCACGATGGGCTGCGCGGGAGAGCCGTCCGGCTCTGGCCTGCCGGGATCCGCTGCGGGATGCTGGCAGTCGACGGAGTTCTCCGGGACCACGCCGACCGGTCCCGGCCACCCCGGACAGGAGGCCGACGTGAGCACCACCACCGCGTCGGGCGAGCGGTCCACGTCCGCCGCCTCGCCGTCACCTCTGCTGGAGCGCATCCGCGCGGCATCATCGGCGAGGGCGAGGTCCTGGACGGCCCCTACGGACCGCGCCGGGTCACCTACGCCGACTACACCGCCTCCGGCCGCTCCCTCGACTTCATCGAGGACTTCATCCGCGACGCCGTCCTCCCCCGCTACGCCAACACCCACACCGAGAGCTCCGGGACCGGCCTGCAAACGACCCGGCTGCGCGAGGACGCCCGCCGGATGATCCGAGACTGCATCGGCGGCACCGACGACCACCTGGTGATCTTCTGCGGGTCCGGAGCCACGGCCGCCGTCAACAAGCTCGTCGGCATCCTGGAACTCCGCCGGCCGACCGGCCCCGCCGAACGCCACCGGCCGGACGGGCCTCTCCCGCAGGCCGAGCGGCCGGTGGTCTTCATCGGGCCGTACGAGCATCACTCCAACGAACTGCCCTGGCGTGAGACCGTCGCCGACGTGGTGCCCATCGGCGAGGACGCCGACGGACACCTCGACCTCGCCGACCTCACGGCCCAGCTCGTCCGCTTCGCCGACCGGCCGCTGCGGATCGGCAGCTTCTCCGCCGCCTCCAACGTTACCGGCATCCTCACCGACACCGACCGCACGGCCCGCCTCCTGCACGAACACGGAGCACTGTCCTTCTGGGACTACGCCGCGGCAGCACCGTACGTACCCATCCGCGCGGCCGAAAGTTCCCCGGGCCGGGGCGACGGCAAGGACGCACTGTTCATGTCCCCGCACAAGTTCCCGGGCGGCCCCCAGACCCCCGGCGTGCTGGTCGTCCGACGGGAACTCGTCCGCAACCCGGTGCCCACCGCGCCCGGCGGCGGCACAGTGCTGTTCGTGGACCCCACCAGCCAGCGATACCTCGACGACCAGGTCGCCCGCGAGAAGGGCGGCACACCCGCCATCGTCGAATCCATCCGCGCCGGTCTGGTCTTCGGCCTCAAACAGGCCGTCGGCACCGACCTGATCCAGGCCCGCGAGGAACGGATGTGGCACACCGCCCTCGACCGGTGGGAGCGCAACCCGCGCATCGACGTCCTCGGCAGCCACCGCGCCCGCAGGCTGTCCATCGTCTCCTTCCGGATCCGGCACGGCCACCGGTTCCTGCACCACAACTTCGTGGTCGCTGTCCTCAACGACCTCTTCGGCATCCAGTCACGCGGCGGCTGTTCCTGCGCAGGCCCCTACGGCCACCGCCTGCTCGCGATCGACACACCGCACTCACACGCCTTCCGCGACGAGATCGTCGGGCACCGCTGCGAGGGAATCAAACCCGGCTGGACCAGGATCAACTTCCACTATCCTCTCCGACACCGTCCGGGACTACCTCATCGACGCCGTCGACCTGCTCGCCGACAGCGGACACCGGCTGCTCCCCGACTACCGCTTCGACCCGCACACCGGCCTGTGGCGCCACCGCGACGCCGCGGCCGGACCGCCACTGCGGCTCACCGACGCCCGCTACGACGAGCACGGCCACCTGCACTGGCCGCACGGACGCGCGCGGATGGGCGAGGAGGCACTCGCCGGGCAGCTCGACGAGGCACGCACGCTGCTCGCCGGCCTGCCCGACCCGGTCGACTCCGGCCCCTGCGCACTCCCGGCTGACTTCGAGGCCCTGCGCTGGTTCCCGCTGCCACCGCAGTGCCTGGCACCGTGACGGCGAACGGGCCGGCCACCACCCGCACCACCGGCCGTGCCGGCGCCCGCAACACGCCCGGCTTCGGCCCGCCCTGCCGGCTCCGCTCACGGCCGACGACGCTCGACGAGTCCGCCATGCTCTGCCCTTCGGGCACCCGCTCCGCCCCGCCCCCTTAGGGCCACCCGGCAGTCTACGGCTGACTGCTACCCGGCTCGGGCCCTCTCCCGGAATCCCGGGCAGGTCAAGGGTGGCGGGAGACGTATCCGAGTACCCAAGCGAGGGCGGCGAAGACGAGCAGGACGAGGGTGGCGGTACGGGCTCCGGTGCCGGTGCCGCCGAGGTGGAGGGCGAGGGTCACGGCGGCGACGCCGGTGGCGGTGCCGAGGCCGCGGGTCATGTTGACCATGCCGCCGCCCGTGCCGGCCGAGCGGCTCGGGATGGCCTTCATGACGAGGGTGTTGTTCGCGGGCAGGAAGACTCCGAGGGCGAGACCGAGCAGGACGAGCGGGTACGGCAGGACGGCGGCTTGCTGGGGTACGGCGGCGAGCAGTGCCAGGGCGGCGATGCAGCCGGCCGCGCCGTAGCGGCTGCGCCTCTGGTCGTCCCAGGCATGGGGCAGGAGGCGGTCGGCGGCGGTCGCGGCGAGGGCGAAGCCGACCGGCAGCGCGGTCAGCACCAGGCCGGCCGTCAGGGGTGAACTGCCGTGGCGGTCGAGTTCGACGGGCACCAGCACCAGGGGACCGAAGAGGACAAGGTAGCCGCACAGCCCGGCCAGCAGTCCGGGGCCGACCGGACCGCGGCGCAGCAGGGTCAGGTCCAGGAGCGGGTGGGCGAGGCTGCGTTGGCGGCGCATGAACGCCCACGCGGCGAGTGCGGCGCCGACGCCGAGTGCGGCGGCGGTCCACGGGGGCAGGCCGAGTCCGGAGAGGACGGACAGGGCGAGCAGGGCGAGGGTGGTGGCGGCGGCGAGCAGGTGGACGCTGGGCAGGTCGAGGCGGGAGGTGGTGGCGCGGTCGCGGGTGCGGGGCAGGAGGTAGTACCCGGCGGCGAGGGCGATGATGCCGATGGGGACGTTGACGCCGAAGACCCAGCGCCAGCCGGCGGTGGCGACGAGGGCTCCGCCGATGGTGGGGCCGAGGGCGAGTCCGACGGCCTGTCCGGCGGCCTGGATGCCGAGGGCGGTGCGCGTCTTGTCGGATGGTGCGCTGGTGGCGACCAGGGCGACGCTGTTGGCCTGCATGAGGGCGGCGCCGACCGCCTGGAGCACGCGGAAGGCTACGAGCGCGGTGAGGGTGGGTGCGAGGCCGCAGGCGGCGGACGCGGCGGTGAAGACGACGAAGCCGTACAGGTACATGAGCTTGCGGCCATGGACGTCGGACATGCGCCCGGCGGGCACCAGCAGGGCCACGAGAGTCAGCAGGTAGGAGAGGGACACCCATTGGACACCGGCCAGGCCGGCGTGGAACTCGGCGCCGATGGGCCGGTAGGTGAGGGTGACGATGCTCGCGTCGAGCTGGCCCATGAAGGCACCGAGGCAGACGGTGGCGACCGCGAGGCGCCAGGCGCCGGGGCGGTCGCGTATCACGCCGGGCCTGGGCCGCTCGGTGGTGAGCAGCGCCCGTAGGCGCGGGGTGGAGGATGCCGGGGTGCTGCGGTCGCGGACCGTCATGGCGGATACCTCGATCGGCTGGTCGGCGAACGGGCGGGGCCGCCGCCCGTGGGGTTGTGCTTCCAGCGGCGGCCCCGGATCCAATATATATCTGTCGCCGATATGATCGGTAGAGGATGTACTCGATGTCCGATCGATTGATTCCCCCGGAACCCTCAGGCGAGTGGCGCCCGGAAGGACCGGAAAGAGAAGCGGGCCGTCCAGCGGGCGGCGGCGAAGCCGGCGCCGATGGTGAGCAGTCCGGCCAGGGCGTCGGCCTCGAAGTGGTTGGCGGTGGAGATGATCACGACGAGGGTCGCGGCCGGATAGCAGAGAGCGGCGGCACGTACGGCCCGGTTGCGGGCGTGGCGGTACAGGACGACGGCGCACCAGGTGGACCAGACGATGTGCACGGAGGGCATGGCGGCGTACTGGTTGGAGACGGTGTCGACGGAGCTGGAGGCCCAGGAGCCCCAGGTGTGGTGGACGACCACGGTGTCAATGAAGCCGTCCCCGGAGAGGAAGCGCGGCGGGGCGAGGGCGTAGAGGTAGAAGCCGGCCAGGGCCGCCGCGGTCGCGGCGTAGAGGGCGGTCCGCGCCTCGCGGAAGTGCTCGGGGCGGCGGACGTAGAGCCAGAGCAGGGCGCCGATGGTGACGATGAAGTGCAGGGTCGCGTAGTAGTAGTTCATGCCGGTGATCAGCCAGGTCACGTGGTCGGCGGCGTGGTTGAGCGCGAGTTCGAAGCTGAGGTGCAGGCTGCGTTCGGCGTCGAGGATCTCCTCCGCGCGGCGCAGGGCCGCCGCGCGGTGGTCGGGTACGGCGTTGCGGCTGACGGTGTAGAGGGCGTATCCGGCGCCGGCGAGCAGGAGTTCGGCCCACCAGGCCGGGCGTGGACGCCTGGCGGCGGGCGCGGGGCGGGCGGCCGCGGCCGGGGCGGCGGTGTCGTGCGTGGGGGCTGCGGGGTGGGGCATCAGCTGGTGGCCTTGATCGGTTCGGCGGGTCGGGAGGTGCGGTGGATACGGTCGGCGGGGCGTTGCCTGTGGCGGGTGACCACGAGGCAGGCGACGGCGAGGGCGAAGCCGATCAGCGCGGTCCAGATGTTGAGACGCAGGCCCAGGATGTGGTTGGCGTGGTCGTCGCGCAGGGCCTCGACCCAGGCGCGCCCCGCGGTGTAGGCGGCGGCGTAGAGGGCGAAGAGGCGCCCCGAGTGCAGGTCGAAGCGGCGGTCGGCCCACAGCAGCAGGGCCACGCACCCCAGGTCCCACAGCGACTCGTAGAGGAAGGTCGGCTGATAGAGGGCGATGTCCGGGGTGGCGGCGGGGCGGTGGGCGGGGTCGATGAGCAGGCCCCAGGGCAGGCCGGTCGGGTCGCCGAAGAGTTCCTGGTTGAAGTAGTTGCCCCAGCGGCCGATCGCCTGGGCGAGCACCAGACCGGGGGCGAGGGCGTCGGCGTAGGCGGAGAGGCGGATGCCGTGGCGGCGGCAGCCGATCCAGGCCCCGACGGCGCCGAGGGCGACCGCGCCCCAGATGCCGAGGCCGCCGTCCCAGATGTAGAGCGCACGGATGGGCTGCCGGCCCGGTTCGAAGTACAGCTCGGGGTCGGTGACCACGTGGTAGAGCCGGCCGCCGACGATGCCGAACGGCACGGCCCACAGGGCGATGTCGGCGACGTGGTCCGGGTTGCCGCCGAGGGCGGCCCAGCGGCGGCGGGTCAGCCAGACCGCTGCCCCGATGCCGGTGATGATGCACAGCGCGTAGGCGCGGATCGGTATCGGTCCCAGGTGCCACACGCCCTGGGAAGGGCTGGGCAGGTACGCCAGATGCATGAGGCCGGTCCCCTCGCGGCCGGGCGCGGCGCAGGTCCTGCCGCGCGAGGGGCACCACAGTACATCGGGCACCGATTAGCTCGGTAACCGCAGTATCTCGCGGTTACGAGCGGGCAGCCTGCGGACGGCGCCGCAGCCGGCCGCCCAGACGCTGCAGCGGCGCCACCAGCCGAGGAAGGACGGACAGAGCCGCGCCCAGCAGGAGCGCGTACTGGAGCGGAACCTCGGTGGCGGCGAGGAAGGTCAGCACCGTCGCCGCCCGCTCGTAGGGCCCGCGTCGCCAGGCCGCCCGGAGCTCGGGCAGACGGGCGAGGGCCAGCTTCGCACCGACGACGCCCAGCAGCGCCCCGATCACCGGCAGCGGGATCAGGCCGACCGCGCGGCCGCAGGACGCGACCAGGACGGCCAGGGCGACACCGGAAGCGGCGCCGGCCCAGCGGGTCCGGGCCCCGGCGGCCACGGCCACCCCCGTGCGCGAGAGCGAGCCGCCGACCGGCATCGCCTGGAAGAACGCCCCCACCACGTTCGCCGCCGCCTGCGCGAGAACGTCCCGAGTTCCGCCCACCCGGGGCACTCGGTCATCTTGTTCGCCGGAGATCCCGGCGGCCTGGGCGAGGGCCACCAGCGCCACCGCGCAGGCCCCCGGAGCCAGTTGGACCAGCACGCCCCAGGCGGGCAGCGACAGGTGCGGGAGCCCGGAGGGGACGGCGCCGAGCGAAGCGGCCAGCGGCACCGGCGCCGACCAGGCCCGCACACCCGCGCTCCCCACGACCAGCGCGATCAGCACCGCCTGCGGCCGGGAGCGGTGCCAGCGGTGAGCCAGCAGCCACACCGCGACGGTCGCCGCCGCCGTCCAGCTCGCCGCCGACGACCACCCGCCGGGGTGTGCGGCCCACGCGCCGATCCGCAGCAGCTGGTTGTGGTGCCCGGCGCGGTAGCCGGTGGCGTCCGCCAGCGCGCCCGCGACGATCTGCACGGCGATGCCGACCGCGAACGCCGACATCGCCCCGCCACACACCAGCCGCAGCGCCGACCCCAGCCGCAACAAGGCGAAGACGGCCATCGCGACACCGACCGACAGCGCCAGTGCGGCCACGTTCGCCCCGTCGGAGGGATCCAGGTGCGCCTCGATGAGCACTTCCTGCGAGGTCAGCGCGATCGCGCTGGTCAGCGTGGTCACCATCAGCACCGACCGGCACAACAGCGCGCCGACGACCGCGGGGACCACACCCGCGTACAGGCCCGCCGCCGGATCGAACCCGGCGATCGCCGCGTACGCCATGCCCTCGGGCACGCTGAACAACGCCACGATCACACCCGCGCGTACCTCCCCCGCCCACACCCCGGCCCGCCTCCGACCCGGCCCGGGCCCGGCGCCGGCCTGGCCGGGCAGCAGACACACCCGCGGGTCGGACCGGTCCGTACTGGCCTCGTTCACCTGGTCCACACGGTCCTCCCGGACGAGCGGGCACGGCGTACCCCGCCCCGGACACGCCGCATACGTACAGTCACCTGAACGCCCAGGGTGCTCGCCCGCACCGCCCGAACGGCCGACACGACACCGCCATGTCCACCGTTCGGGTGCTCCTTCCCGACAAGCACCACCGGACGAGACCACGTGCCGTAGGGCACCGCCAACCCGCGTCGACGCACGGACGACCGCGGCCCGACCCCGACATGGTTAGGTTGGCACCATGGCCAGCCCGACCGCCGACACCAGCGCCCGCCCCGATCTCGAACAGCCGGGCCTCGGCGCGCGCCTGCTCACCGACGCCATAACGGGACTGCGCCGGGCGCTGCGGGCCTCGATCCGCTCCGACTACCCCTGGGAGACCCTCCCGATCGCCCAGGTCGAAATCCTGCAGTCCCTCGCCGAGTCCCAGCCCGCCCAGGCCGGCCAGCTCGCCGAGCGCCTGCGACTGGCGCCCAACACCGTGTCCGGACTCGTCAGCCGCCTGATGGCCGCCGGCCTGGTCGACCGCGGCACCGACAGCCGAGACCGGCGCCGCGCCGTCGTCCAGCTCACCGAGCAGGGCGCCGAGCGCCTCGCCGCCTGGCAGCGCGCCCATGAGCAGCGCATCGGCACCGCCCTCGACGCACTCGACCCCGACGAACGGGCCGCCCTCGGCGCCGCCCTGCCCGCCATGACCTCCCTCGTCCGCCAGCTCCACCACCAACTCGCCGCCACCGAAAGTCCCGCGGACGGCTGACCAAAGGCCACTCCGACGGCAGCCCGGACAGGCCAGCAGGAGCCTGTCCACGGCGCCGCATGTCCGCTATGACGACCCCCGTGCGAAGCATCGGGATCGACCTCGCGGCAGGCCCCGCCACCACGGCCGTCGCCGTGCTCCACTGGGCCGCACCGACATCGCCGTACGGCAGGCCCTCGCCCCGAGCCTGCAGCCGCTGTCCGTTTCCTTACAAGCTCGGCGCCACGGCCGCGCACTGGGCCCACCTGACCGACGAACTCGCCCACCGCGGCCACCCCGTGGAGCGCACCGGGACGGGTCCCGTCGTCGAGGTCTACCCCAAGGCCGCCCGCCTGATGACGGCCGCGCCCTTCCTGCACTGCTCACCACAGGTCCGGGAGGAGTACGAACGCAACGAGCACGCCTTCGACGCCCTCGTCGCTACCCTCGTCGCCCGGGCCTGCGCCAAGGGCCTGACCCGCCCGCCCGAGCTCGAAGACGCCCCGGCCGCCGCCGTCGAGGGCTGGATCCACCTGCCCGAAGCAGGCAGCCTGCACAGCCTGCTATAGGGGCGGGCCGCGGCAATCGACGTCCGGGAAGCGACCGCATCCCGAGCCGCCATCCACCCCCGAGTCCTCGCCGCGCGCACGAAGCGGCGGTCCCTACCCGGAGGCCGCGAGCCGGCCCGCACTGACTTCGCCACGATGCGGGCCGACGAACTGTCACGCCGCCGGGGAACTGGAGCAAGCCCCCGCAGCGGCCCGGGAGGGCGAAGGGCTGGCCGTCGCCCTGGCCCACGCCACCGATCAGAGCCTCGCGGTTCCTGCGCTGCCGCGAACTCCCCGCCGGAGAAACGGGTTTGCCGGCCCGGCCGCAAGCGCTGGACTTCACCGCCGTGCTCGTGAACGGTGTGCACCGGGCGGCGCGTGTGCGGCCCGGCTTCAGGGCCGGGTGGTCTGCGCGCTGTGCTCCAGGCGGGCGGCCAGGGTGGCGGCGAAGTCCTCGGCGCGGGACAGCTGCACCCGCAGCTTCGCTACTTGCTCGACGGCGGCCCGCTCGTAGCGGCGCACCTGCTCCAGCAGTGCTTCGCGCTCGTCGGTCTCCAAGTCGTCCTCATTGTCCAGGCGGTCGGTGGCTTCCAGTAGATCGCGCATCTGGTCGAGGGTGAAGCCGAGGGGTTTCATCCGGCGGATCACCATGAGCCGGGCGACGTCGGCCTCGGTGTAGAGGCGGAAGCCGCCCTGGGAGCGGGCGGAGGGCACGACCAGGCCGGTTTCGTCGTAGTGGCGGATGGTGCGCAGGGACAGCTCGGTCCGCGCGGCGACCTCCCCGATCTGCATGTGCCTGTCGTCCACGCTCGTGGTCCTGGCCCTTCGGTCCCGGTGCCGCGGCCCGTACGGCCGCCGCCGACCTCTACTCTAACGTTGGGGTAGAGTTCCCGAGGTGGTGGAGACCGGCCCTGGGCGGCTGTCCCGCCGCCGCTGTGTCGGGGCCGACGCAGCCCACGGCAACGATCCGACCCTGGCAGGAGATGCACGTGCGCGAGCCCATGACGCCCGGTGCCGCCGCCTGCCCGCCGTGACACTCCGCCCCTGAACGTGAGCCGGTCGACTGCGCCTCACCGACCCCTGCGCTCGTTCCACCCGAAGACTTCCGGCCCGCCTTCCGGGCCGCTCGCGCGCGCCGCTCCCGGCGTTCCCGCGCCACTCGCACGCCCCGGCGGTGCCGACGGAGGCGTGCCCGAACACGACAGGTACGCATCCGTGTCCTCTCCCGTACTGTCCCCGGTCTCGCGGCTGCGCGGCCTCAAGCCCGACTGGCTGAGCGACCCGAAGGCGTGGCGCACCGAGGTCCTGGCCGGTCTGGTCGTCGCCCTGGCGCTGATCCCGGAGGCGATTTCGTTCTCGATCATCGCGGGGGTCGACCCGGCGGTGGGCCTGTTCGCCTCGTTCACGATGGCCGTGACCATCTCGGTCGTCGGCGGCCGGCGGGCGATGATCTCCGCCGCCACAGGAGCGGTCGCCCTGGTCATCGGACCGCTCAACCGGGAGCACGGCTTCGGTTACCTGGTGGCGGCCGTCATCCTGGCCGGCGTCTTCCAGATCGCGCTGGGTGCGCTCGGAGTGGCGAAGCTGATGCGGTTCGTGCCGCGCTCGGTGATGGTCGGCTTCGTCAACGCCCTGGCCATCCTGATCTTCCTGACCCAGGTCCCCAACCTGGTCGACGTGCCGTGGCCGGTCTACCCGCTGATCGCCGCCGGTCTCGCACTGATGGTGTTCTTCCCCAAGGTCACCAAGGCGGTCCCGGCGCCGCTGGTGTCCATCGTCATCCTCACCGTCGTCACCGTGGCCGCCGGCATCGCGGTGCCGACGGTGGGCGACAAGGGCAATCTGCCCTCCTCCCTGCCGGTGCCGGGCCTGCCCGACGTGCCGTTCACCCTGCACACCCTGACCGTCATCGCCCCCTACGCGCTCGCGATGGCGCTGGTCGGACTGATGGAGTCGCTGATGACCGCCAAGCTCGTCGACGACATCACCGACACCCGCTCGAACAAGACCCGCGAGTCGATCGGCCAGGGCATCGCCAACATCGTCACCGGCTTCTTCGGTGGCATGGGCGGCTGCGCGATGATCGGCCAGACCATGATCAACGTCAAGGTGTCCGGCGCCCGCACCCGCCTGTCCACCTTCCTGGCCGGCGCGTTCCTGATGGTGCTGTGCGTCGTCTTCGGCCCCGTCGTCTCCGACATCCCGATGGCCGCTTTGGTCGCCGTCATGGTCATGGTGTCCTTCGGGACCTTCGACTGGCACTCCGTCGCGCCGAAGACCCTCAAGCGGATGCCCGTCGGCGAGATCGCCGTCATGGCGATCACCGTCGCCTGCGTCGTCGCCACCTCCAACCTCGCCATCGGCGTCGTCGTCGGCTCCGTCACCGCAATGGTCATCTTCGCCAAGCGCGTCGCCCGCCTCGCGAACGTCACCGCCGTCACCGACCCGGACGGCAGCCAGGTCGTGTACGCCGTCACCGGGGCCCTCTTCTTCGCCTCGAGCAACGACCTCGTCGGTCGCTTCGACTACGCGAACGACCCCGACAGGATCGTCATCGACCTCACCGATGCCCACATCTGGGACGCCTCCTCCGTCGCGGCCCTCGACGCGATCGAGACCAAGTACGCCCAGCGCGGCAAGAGCGTCGAGATCACCGGCCTCAACCGCCCCAGCGCCGACCTCCACGGGACGCTCAGCGGCGAGCTCGCCAGCCACTGACGGACCACGCCGCGTCGGCTCTCCGATAGCCGGAGGGCCGGCGCTGCTCTACGGCACCGGTGAGGAAGGCAGCCAGTGCGGACAAGAGATGCTTGCCGCCCTCCTGACAGGTGCGCAGACGGTCGAGCCCAGCCGCGCGCAAAGCCTCATGCGTCTCCGTCTGAGCGGACCGAGGAAAGCGCGCCGTGGCTGGCATCCGGTTCAGGCGGCCGTCCGTGCGGACCGGACCGCAACATCCGCCGCGCAGCAGGCCGCCGCCACGAACACCAGGCTCCCAGCCCAGCGCCACAGGCCGTCCAGCAGCCCCGCCCACGCGGCGAGCGCCGCCAGCGACTGGACCACGGTCGGACCGCTCACCCGAAGACGCTCCCCGCACCCGCTCTCGTCCGCGACCCTGGACTTCGCGACCGCCAGAGCGGTCATCACCGGTACGGTGGCCAAGATCCAGCACAACCCGGCGACGGAGCCGGTTCGCGCGGCGCCGGCCGACACGCTCAGGGCCAGGAGGACGAGCACGAGCGCGACATGGACGACGGCCTGCCAGCGGTTACCAGCCCGGCGATCCGACTCTTCGGCCGACGTTCCGACCACAACTGCCGACGCGACGAGGCCCAATAAGGAGATGATCCCGTAGCCCTCGGGCAGTGAGACGGGGCCCTGCGAGGCAGCCACCGGGATCATGATGCTGACCCCAGCCGCCAGCCATCCGATCGTCGCGTACTCGAGAAGCAGCGAGAGCCGCTGCCGCCGATCGGTATCGCCCGCGGCGCGCACCGGATCCCGGCGCCGGGCACCGCTGCGCGAACCCGGTCCGGTGTGCTCTGCCACTCGGCCCGCTCCCTTCTCAGTCCGCCTCGGCCTGGCGCTCGATCTCCTCGATGCCGCTCGGGCTGCCGGCCCGG
Source organism: Kitasatospora sp. NPDC051164 (assembly GCF_044455625.1). Lineage (NCBI taxonomy): Bacteria > Bacillati > Actinomycetota > Actinomycetes > Kitasatosporales > Streptomycetaceae > Kitasatospora > Kitasatospora sp. NPDC051164. Next base: position 24,737 of record NZ_JBITFB010000058.1, read on the forward strand.
ATCCAGCGGACGTACAGGCCTGCGCCGATGAGCAGGGTCGCGACGAGGGAGAGCACGGGCCAGCCGCGCAGCAGGTTGACGACCAGGGTGAACGCCACGGCCGCGGCCGCGAGGGCGTTGACGGTGGCGAGCCACGGCTTGCGCTCGGTGCGGGCGAAGCGGGCCATGGCGAGCAGGCCGACGAGGAAGCTGACGAAGACCGCCACCGCGTAGAACAGCACGAGTTCCTGCTCCTGGCCGGCGGCAGCGAGGATGATCACGGCTGCGGCGGCCAGGTAGACCACGACGGACCAGTACGGGGTGTGGTGCTTGTTGGTGCGGCCGAGGACCGGGGGCAGGACGCCGGGGTTGTCGGCGGTTCCGGCCAGGGCCTTGAGCAGGCCGGGGCCGGCCTGGAAGGAGGAACTGGCGGCGGCGAGCAGGAGCAGGGAGCTGGTGAGCTGGAACGCGTCGTAGAGCCAGCCGGGGCCGGCCGCGGCGTGGGCGATGTCGGCGATCTGGGTGGAGTCGGCGCCGGGCAGGCCAACGTGCAGCTTCACAGCAAGGGCGGTCAAGGCGAGGGTGAGGCCGCCGACGATAACCAGCAGCAGGGCGAGGGTCCCGCGGCCGAAGCGGCGCCGGTGGGTGTCGTCGAGCTGGCCGAGCTGGGCGATCGCGGTCGAGGGGGCTTCGATGCCGGTGGCCAGCGCCATCGCCACGGGGAAGGCCATGACCACCGCGAAGACGGCCGAGCGGCCCGGATCGGCGTGGGTGGCGGCCGTGCCGGCGGTGTGCGGCGCGGCGAAGCCGAGGACGACCACCGCGACGGCGGCCAGCACGAACAGCACGGTCATCGCGGCGAACAGGAGCCGGCCGCCGTGGCCGAACCAGGTCAGGCCCGCCACGATCACGAGCAGCACGAGAGCCAGCGGGATGCGTATGGGCGCCAGGCCTGGGAACAGCGCGATCACCGCGCTGGCGGCGGCGGCGATCGAGATGCCGATGGTCAGCACGAAGTCGACGACGAGCGCGCCGATCGGCAGGAACGTCCAGCGCGGACCGAACGCCCGTCCGGCGGCAGCCGCAGCGCCGCCGCCCTTGGGGAAGCGCCGCACCAGCTGCCAGTAGTTCGCGGTGACCAGGACCACGAGGCCGATCACCAGGCCCATGGTGGGCAGCAGCAGCGCGAGGTCACCGTTCAGTGCCCGCAGGGCGGCCTCGATCGCGTAGGCGACGGAGGAGACCGGGTCGGCGATCACCGCGAAGGCGAACGCGAAGAAGAGCACCGAGCGGCGCGGCCCGCGGCGGACCAGGTCCGGCGGTGCGGCTGCGGAGAGAGAACGACAACGTCATCGCCGACCAGACTTCCCGGCACACCAGCCGCTAACGGTACGACAAGATTCTGCAAGGACAGCATCAAGATGTCGTCAAGATTCCACCAAGGCGAGCGTCGGCCAGCTGGGCTGCTCGGACGTCCGGCTTGGCCGGCGGGCCGATTCCTGGGCCCTCGTCGTCGGCTGCCGCGGCTGTTCCCATTCGTGCGCCGGACGGAGCAGAGAACGCTTCCTGCCACCGGGGCCGGGACGGGGCAGACTGAGGAGAGGGGGGAGGCACGGGGGTCAAGGTTGCGCGTTGGTGGCGCCCGGGTGTCGGCCCGCCTCGGCGTGTGGCGGATGGGAGTGCGCGATGGACCAGGATGTCGGGGCGCAACACCGGGTTGTCGTCGGAGTTGACGGTTCACCGTCGTCGAAGCGGGCGCTTCGGTGGGCGCTCGGGCAGGCGGCGAGCACTGGTGCGGTGGTGGAAGCGGTGGCCTGCTGGCGGCCGGCCTCGATGTACGAGTGGGCGGTGCACGGCCAGGACTCCGGGCACGCCGAGGCGGCGCAGAAGAGCCTTGCGGCAGCGGTCGCCGAGGTGATCGGTGCGGCCCCGGCGGTGGAGGTGCGCCAGAGCACGGTGACCGGCAATCCGGCCGAGGTGCTGGTGGAGAGGTCGCGTGGTGCCGACCTGCTCGTCGTCGGCCACCGCGGACACGGCGGGTTCGCCGGTCTGCGGCTCGGATCGGTCAGCCATGCCTGCGCCCAGCACGCGGCCTGCCCGGTCGTCATCGTCCGCGATGACTCCTGAACCCGCGCTCGGCACGCGGCGGCACAGGCGAGCGGACCTGCGGCCGCGGTAACCGGCAGATGCCGACTTCGCTCGCGCGCTCCCGGACGCCCGGCTGGTCGGCGTCAGCCGCGCTGGCCCTCTGGTCTGGCGGTGGGACACGGAACATCCGTTCAACAGCACTGCCCGGCCGAACACCACCAGGGCAATGCCCAGCGGCAGGCTGGCCGCGCAGGCGCTCGCCAGCCAGGCGAGCGGTGTCGTGTCCGCGGTGCGGCTGCTGGTGGGCTGGGCTGCCGCGCTTAGGCGAGGGCGAAGTAGCGCACCCACAGGTAGAGGGCGGAGATGGCGATGGTCACGAGGGTGACGGGGATGCCGTAGCGGGTGAAGGTCCAGAAGCTGATGGGCTGGCGGTTGCGTTCGGCGATGCCGAGGACGACGACGTTGGCGGAGGCGCCGATGGCGGTGGCGTTGCCGCCGAGGTCCGCGCCGAGGGCGAGGGCCCACCACAGGACGTGGCCGTGGGTGTCGCCGACCGTGTGGACGAGATCGGCGGTGATGGGGGCCATGGTGGCGACGTAGGGGATGTTATCGACGATCGCGGACAGCAGGCCGGAGGCCCACACCAGGAGCATCGTCGCACCGAGCGGCGCGCCGCCGGTGGCGTCGGCCAGGGTGCGGGAGACCTCGCCGATGACGCCGGTCTCGATGAGGGCACCGACCATGATGAACAGGCCGGCGAAGAAGGCGAGGGTGGGCCACTCGACCTCGGCGAGGACGTCCTTGGTCTCGACCTTGGACACGGCGACGAGCAGGCCGGCGCCGAGGAGGGCGACCACCGAGGGCGCGTAGTGGACGACGGGGTGAAGGACGAATCCGGCGATCACCAGGATGAGGACGACCAGGCCCTGGACGAGGAGCTTCGGGTCGCGGATCGCCTCGCGTTCGTTGAGGGCCATCACCTCGGCCGCCCGGTCCTCGTCGTAGACGAAGAAGCGGCGGAAGAGGATGCAGCACATCCCGACGAGGACGGCGGTGAGCACGAGCGCGAGCGGGGCGAGGTGGACGAGGAAGTCGTTGAAGGTGAGGCCGGCGCGGCTGGCGACGATGATGTTCGGCGGGTCGCCGACCAGGGTCGCTATGCCGCCGATGTTGGAGGCGAACACCTCGGCGATCAGGAACGGCGCGGCCTTCAGCGCGAGCCGGTCGCACACCAGCAGGGTGACCGGGGCGACCAGGAGCACGGTGGTGACGTTGTCCAGCAGCGCAGAGGCGAGCGCGGTGATCACCATGAGCATGGCCATCACGCGGAACGGCTTGGCGCGGGCTCGTTTGACCGACCAGATCGCCAGGTATTCGAACACGCCGGTGCGGCGGAGCACCCCGACGATCATCATCATGCCGGCGAGCAGGAAGATGACGTTCCAGTCGATGCCGGAGTCGGTGGAGAAGAACGCCGATTCGTCGTTGGTCGCCCGGATCGCGAGCATGGCACCGGCGCCGCCGAGGGCGGCGGCGACCCGGTGGACCCACTCGGTGATGATCAGGACGTAGGCAGCGGCGAAGACGGCGAGCGACGCCCAGGCTTGCCAGTTGTTCACGGGTTTCCCAGGAGTCGGTGGAGCAGGTGGGAGGCGGTGATCACGCCCAGCAGCGGGCCGTTCCCGTTGCCGGCGGAGGCGTGTTCGAGGACGGCGACCAGCGGGCTGCGGGTGCGGGCCATGAGGGCGGCGATCTCCACGGCGGTGTCGTCCGCGTCGGCGACCGCCGGCGCGGGGGCGTCCCTGGGCAGGCACTGGCGCACCCGCAGCCCAGCCAGTGCCTCGCAGAGCCGGTCGGCGTGGGCTTCGTCGATCACCGCGGCCAGGGTCGGGTCCTCCAGGACGTAGCCGGGCACCAGCAGCTTGACCAGTTGGGAGGCAGGCAGCAGGGCGCGCGGGGCGCCGGCCGCATCCACGACCAGGACGCCGGGCAGCCGGTGTTCGGCCAGCAGGCGCGCGGCGTCCAGGGCCTGGGCGTCCAGGCCGACCGTGGGGTACGGCTCGGCGAGATCACGTGCGCGCATCGGGGTGCTCCTTGGCGAGCGTGTCGATGCCGGCCTGGACCGGGATCGGCACGGCGGTCGCCGGTGCCGGTGCCGTGTCCCCATCGTCCACGGCGGCCGACAGGTCGGGCTCGTCGACGTCGAACAGTCGGGCGATCGGCACGTCGGTGCTGGAGTGCACGGCGATGGACACCGCGATGCACACCGCGATCAGCGTGTACGCCTGTCGGCCTTGCGGGATGCCGGCCTGCAGGACGAGCAGCCCGTAGACGACGGAGGCGAAGCCTTTGGGCCCGAACCAGGCGGCGACCAGCTGCTCGCGCCGGTCGATGCGCGAGCGGATCAGCGAGATCAGCAGTGACGCGGGCCGGATGAGCAGGATCGCCAGGGCCACGGCCACGTATCCGCCGATCGACAGGTCCCCGAACAGCTGCGGGGTGAGCAGGGCGCCGAAGACCAGCAGGGCGGCGAACTTGCTCAGCTCCGCCAGTGCCTCGCCGAGCGGCTCGAACGCGGTCTTCGACTCGGGGGAGACGGAGGCGAGGACGGCGCCGGCGGAGAACGCGGCGAGGTAGGGGTTGGCGCCGGTGAGGTGGCAGGCGGCGTAGAGCAGGACGCCGGTGGCCAGTGGCAGCAGCGGCTGCAGCTTCGCCTCGGCTCCCAGGACCGGCACCCTGACCAGGGCGCTGATCACCACCGGGACGACGGCGCCCAGGACCAGGCCGCCGACTAGCTCCAGGGCGATGGTGGGCAGCGACGCCTCGAAGTGGGGCGAGGTCGGGCCGGCGGCGGCGATCAGCACCAGGACCACCGGCAGCGCCAGGCCGTCGTTCAGCCCGGACTCGACGTTCAGCAGCTGCCGCAGGCGGGCCGGGACCTCTTTGCGGCCGACGATCGCCGAGGCGAATACCGGGTCGGTGGGCGCCAGCACCGCCCCCACCAGCAGGGACGTCGTCCAGTCGAGCCCCACCAGGAAGTGCGTCACCACCGCCATGCCGGCGAACGCCAACGGCATCCCCAGGCCCAGAGCCCGGGCGGGGTTGCGCCACGCCGAGCGCAGGGAGGGGAACGAGACGTGCATGCCATCGGTGAACAGCACCCTGAACAGTGCGAGGTCCGCCGTCGTCGCCACGATCGCACTGTCGGGGGTGACGTGGATCAGGCCCAGGAAGCCGTCGCTGACCAGCGCCCCGGCGGCCAGGAACAGCAGCGACGTGGAGAGAACGGAGCGGGCGGCCAGGCCCGACAGCAGGACCGCGACGAGCAGCGCGGCCCCGAACACGGCAACGAGCACCACAGGAGTCACCCCCGGATCAGCGAAGAGGAAGAGACAGTTGTCCCCTTGTTCGCCGACCAGGCTTCCCGGCACTCCGTCCGCTACTTTATACGAGTTTTACGATTCCCTGATAGTCCTTTAACTGGCGCGGTGGAGGAGTCGTCGGCGCGCTGGCGTGGCCGGATCGGTGCCGGCGGCTAACATCACGCCCTGGTGAGCCGGGAAGCCTGGTCGGCGCGATGATCCGACGCGCCCGCAGGAGCCACTCGTGCACCAGAGCCACCACCAATTCCTGCTCGGGCCCGTGCGGGTGAGAACGACACGTGCGCTCGCCGCCCTCGCCCTGGCCGGCGTCGCCGCTCTCGCCGCGTGGCTGACCACCGCCTTGACCAGGCAGCCGTGGACCAACCTGGCCCTCGTGCTCGCGAGCCCCCTCATCTTGCGCACCGCCGCTCGCGACCTGCGCCGCCGCCTGGACGGCACTGTCACGGTCAAGCTCCACGGCGAGGTCGGATCCCGCAGCGCGGAGCGAGCCGCACGACGCATGGCCGCTGCCCTCGAACGGGGACCGAGCGCCGTCGACATCGACATGACCCGGGTGACCCGGCTCAGCCGAGACGGCGCCACTGCTCTCCTCGCTGTGGTGCGCGCAGCTCACACCGCCGGTGTGCCGGTCGTCGTACGAGGCGCTAACGCCCAGGCCCGTGACACCCTCCACCAACTCGGCCTGGACCGGCTCGTGGCCTACCGCCCGGGCCAGCGATGAGAAGCAAGCACCCTCCCACGGCGCGGGGGACGACCATGGAGGTGCAAGCCCCTGGCGCCGACGGGGCGTCACCGAAGGGAGGCCGGCGTGCCGCGCGGGAAGCTTCGGCTCTCGTCGGCGTTCATGTCGTAGGCGGTGGCGCGGGCGCGGCTGAGGGCGATGACGGAGTCGTAGGAGTTGCTCTCGATGCCGGGATCGACGTCATCACCACCGTCAACATCCAGCACCTGGAGTCGCTGAACGACGTCGATGGTGCCGCCCAGGGACGGTACGGAGCGACCACGCCGAGCGCACCGAGCCCGGCCCGGAGGAGGAGCTGCGACGGTGCCGCACGGGGTGCGGATCTACCGGGTCGCGGTTCAATCGTCGATGTCTGATCCGTCGCTGCGATGATGCCCCACCGAAACGGTGCGGAGTAGCTGAGCACATCGCGGACGTCCTCGCCGCCGGTGCCAAGCTGCGATGGTGCCGCACAGGGGTGGTGTGGAGCGACGCCGCCCTCTTCGGCGAGCCGAAGAAGGCATGGGGCGGTGATGGCTCCGCATTGCTGGGATACGAGGAGGCGAGAGCCAGTTCACCGCGCTCGTCACTGTGTTCGGGCTGCGATGGTGCCGCACTAACAGGGGCAGGAAGGACGGTCGTGTGCAACCCACGTACCTGCGGCCTCATGCGGCTGTGATGGCGCCGCGCGGCAAGGTGCGGAGGGACGACCCAGTGAGCCGGGCTGTCGGGGTTGGTGGTCGCCCTGCGATGGTGCCGCACCGGGGCGGTGCGGAGCGACGCGGGTGATCGGGGTGCCGCCGTCGTAGTGGATGTAGCTGTGATGCTGCCGCACCAGGGCGATGCGGAGCGACGGCCTCGCCCGTGCCGGTGCGCACGCGGGTCATCTGGCTGCGGTGGTGCCGCACCGGAACGGTTCAGAGGACGTTAAGTCCGTTTCTGGTAGATGCCTCGTCCGGGTTGGGTGAGGAAGCCCTGGCGGGTGAGGCGTCCGAGGCGGGAGCGGGTGACATTCAGGGAGGGGTCGTCGGTGGGCCAGCTGAGGAGTTCGTGCAGTTCGCGGACGCGAAAGGGCTGGTCGGGGTGGTGGTTGAAGGTGTCCAGGACCTGCTGGTAGGCGGTAGCCGGTTCGTCGGGCTGGGGGTCGGTGCCGTCCGGCGTGATCTCCTGGACGATCTTCCGGGCCGTGGCCAGCTCGGCAAGGCGCCTCTCGGTCTCGGCCAGGGCGGTCGTGAGGTGCTCGATCTGCCGCCGCAGGTCGTCGGCCCGGGCCATGGCCTGTTCATGCCGGAACTGGACGTCCTTCAGGATGTCGGCGACGTTCACGCGGCCACCTCGTAGGCGTCGCGCCAGGCTGGGGCGGGGGTGGTGAGGCGGCGGGCCATGTTGGCGGTGGACGCCCAGCAGACGCGGGAGGCGGCGTTGTCGGGCCGGTGGTCGTACTCGCGGGCCAGACGCCGGTGGAGCATCAACGTGCCGTTGAC
>NZ_JBITFB010000059.1:0-31621 GCF_044455625.1 Kitasatospora sp. NPDC051164
GTGAAACGGAGGTCGTCGCCATGTCCCGAAGATCCCCATGTGGGTGACCAGATCGAACACCCTGGAAATGATCACCAGAGGTAAAACAACAAGCTAAGAATCGTGACGGACCGCCGTGAAGGCTTGCTGCTCATGCCGAACGGCCGGGAGGGCGACTTCCTCCTCGACCCCGATATCGCGGCTTCGGACGGCTCCTTGAGCATCGCGATCCGGGGCAGCGGGCCGGCTCCGTTCTGATCCATGGGGAGGGAGTCGATACCGACTTGGACCAGGACTTGGACAGCCGACACACGGCCGAACTCGGAGAACGAGACTGTCACGGCGCACGATTTCCTCCCCGGGGCGGCGTCTCCGGTCTCAGTAGGGCAGCGGCCGACCCAATGGTGTGTGCAGGTCCAGGGGCGGTCGGCCACCGTCGCCGCCCGTCTCGGTTTGACACTGCCCGCCGGTGCCACACGGCCACCGCTTCGAGGGAATCCCACAGCCGAAGATCGGCACCGACCGGCCCTGGCGAAAGACGCCGGCGGCAGCTTTGCTGGAACCAGGAGACTCGCCTGTCCCGGGAGAGGAGATCCGGTCATGGCTACGAAGGAGTTCGCCGAAGTACCGAACCTGGTGCACACCGCGTGCGGGCGAACGATCGCGGTGTCCCGGTTCGCGCCTGGGGAACTGCCACCCGGTATGGGCCGGGTGGTTCTCGACACTCCCTGCGAGCCCTACGACCAGAGCGAGGTGTGGGCGTCCCTGACGCCCGGCGAGGCCAGAGCGCTGGCCGCCCTACTGGTCCAGCAGGCTGCCGCGGTCGAAGCGCCGCGGGTGGAGGCCGCGGACCAGGTCGAGGCCGTCTTGGTCCGTGGAGGACGCTGTGTGATTGCCGCCGGAAAGCACGTGATGACGGTCGACCAACCCACTCCGCAGGGCGGCACCGATGCCGGACCCACGCCGGAGGAGCTTCTCGTGGCAGCGGTGGCCGGATGCGTCGCACTGACCGCCGGACGCTTTCTGAGCTGGCATGAGTTCTCCGGCGACGGCCTGCGGGTGAGCACCGACTACACGATGTCCGCCGAGCCGCCGAGCCGCATCACCGCGCTCACCCTCTACATCAGCGCGCCCCTGCTACCGCCCGAGCGTGAGAAGGACCTGCTCGCGGCGGTGAGCCACTGCGCCGTGGACGAGACCCTCACCCACCGCCCCGAGATCACCTTCGGCCGGAGGGGAGCCGAGCGGTGCGCATCACCGATCTCATGACCACCCCGCCGGTGACCGTCACACCGCGGGCCACGGCCCGGGATGCCGCCCGCGAGATGAGCGAGCAGCAGGTCGGCTGCGTCTTGGTAGCCGAGCACGAAACCCTGCACGGCATCCTCACCGACCGCGACCTGGTGGTCCGCGCGCTGGCGCAGGGCACCGCCCCGGACGCGCCGGTGTCCGAGCTGATGTCGGCGCCCGCTGTCACGGTCGACACGACCGACGACCTGGACGCCGCCTACCGGGCCTTCCGCCGCACCGGGGTCCGGCGGTTGCCGGTCCTGGACGGGCACCGGCTGGTCGGCGTCCTGACCATCGACGACCTCTTCCGCGACGTACTGCAACACCTCGCCGACCTGCTCGGCCCTGTGTCCATCAGTGCCCTGCGCGAGAGCGGCCCCGGCCCCGGCGCTGCCGAGCACCCCGCACCCCGAAGGATCACGCCATGGACCGCAGCTGGAACACCGTCAGCGACGTGATGACCCACGCACCCGTCGCCGTCGGCCGCAGCGCCACCTACCGCGAGGTCCTGGAGACCCTGCAACGCTGGAACGTCAGCGCACCAGATCGCCCCGCCCGACCTCCGGGTCGAGCGCCCCACCCTCGAAGACGCTTTCCTCGCTCTGACCGGACAGGAGGTCAGGGGGTGACAACGATGCACGGCTACCTCACCATGTCACGCACCGAGTTCCGGCTCTTCCGCCGCGAACCCTTCTCTGTCGTCTTCGTGCTCGCGTTCCCGCTCATGATGATGGTGCTGCTCGCAGCCGTGTTCGGGAACAAGCAAGCCGACGCCGAAAAAATCCAAAACGGAATGCTCGTGTGGCGCGGCGTGACCCCCGCCAACTACTACACGGCAGCGTCGGTGGCCGTGATCGTGGCGGCAATCGGGCTCATGACCCTTCCCATCACCCTCACCAGCTACCGCGAGCGCGGGATCCTGCGGCGCTTCCGCGCATCCTCCGTCCCCGCATGGTCACTGGTAGCGCTCCTCACCGTCGCGCTCGCAACCTTCGTCGCCGGCACCCTGGTGATGGCCCTCGTCGCCCGGCTCGCCTACCCGCCATGCTGCCCAAAGACGTCCTCGGAGTCGTCGTCGCCCTCCTGGCCGGAACCGCAGCCTTCGGTGCCATCGGGCTCCTGCTCGCGACGCTGCTCCGCACCAGCCGCTCGGCCCAGGGCATCGGTTTGATGTTCTTCTTCACGCTGTGGCTCAGCTCAGGCACCGCGCCACCCCGAGCTGTTCTCCCCACGGGCCTTCGCGACGTCGGCAGCGCGCTGCCACTCGCGCACCTCGTCACGGCGGTGCAGAACGCATGGTTCGGATTCGGCTGGGCTGGCACCGATCTCGCCATCCTCGCTGCCTACGCGGTTGCAGCGGGCCTCCCCGCGCTGTGGCTCTTCAGCCGGGACTGAAACGCCCTCGAAGGCGCCGCTGCGGCGTGCGCGACGGCTCAGGAACCGTTCGGTGGTGGCCTGGTCGCGCGCGGACAGGCGGTCGTGGAAACGGATAAGCGGCCGATGTCCGGGCCTCGATGGCACGCGGCGGTCGGTGATGTCGGTGGCCCCGGCGCCGAACCAGGCGCTGTGGTGGAAGGCGAGGTCATCCGTGATCAGGAGGGTGTGCAGGCGGCCTTCGGCGAGCGCGCGCACGGTCGCGTGGACGCCCTCGAGCGTGCGGCCCTTCGGCGAGCGCCCCTCGTCGAGCAGTCGCAGCAGTGCGGTGGTCTCCTCGCGTCCGGCGCGACAGGTCTCGGCGTCGGCCTGGACTCGACGTTCGGGGGCCAGGCGCCATCGGGGCTACGGCTGCCGCTGACCGGGCGGATGGAGACGTCTCGCCGAACCCGGGAGGGCAGGTGCTTGGTGAGGTACTGGCGGGCGCGGACATCGCCGACCAGCATCAGTACGTGGGCGTCGACCTCGGCGAGGGCGGTGCCGAGGGCCTCGGCGACCTTGACGGCGTTGTGCTCCCAGGAGTCCTCGGCCCGGTGCTGGTAGCGATCTGGGACGTGCCGCCGGGCTGGTTGCGCTCGATCTCGTCGTCCGGTCCGACGACCGTGCGGCGGTGGCCCTCGATGGCGCCTTTCGGGTAAAGCCGCAGGTCGGCGCCGGTTCGGTCGACGACGGCGACCACGTGGGCGGGGTGGTCCTGGCGCCAGGGCCGGCGCCGCACCCGGGGCAGTGCACGGCAGGTGCGGGTGCCACTGCGGCCAGTGGCCGGCGGGCCTTGCGTACCGACCCGGCTCCGACGCGGTAGGTGGGGCAGTTCCACTGATCAGCTGCGAACCATTCCGTAATCGACGCTGGTCCTGTTCGTGTCCCGCTGCGATGGGTCACGCGGCCGCCCAGCCGTCCGTCGGCCCTGACGTAGAGGGGTACCCGCCCAGCCAGGGCAGGGGAGACGGTGCGCACTGCGGACTCGATGTCCTCCTCCGGGAGGGGCTCAGTGAGTCCCACGAACTTCCGGTGTTCAGTCCGCGAGGTGATCGTCGTTCCTCGGGTCGCGCCTTGCGCTCGTCGGTGTTCCCTGTGCCGGGCGCGGGCTCGGATGTCAGTCGTGCGGGATGACGGCGACAGGGCAGGCCGCGTGGTGGATCGCGGCGTGGGCCACCGGGCCGATGCGTGGTCCCAGGCCGGTGCGATATCCGCCGCGTCCCACGACGAGCAAGCCCGCGCCGGGTGCGATGTCCACGACGGCTCGGGCCGGGCTCTCGTGGCTGAGATGCTCGACCACGTGGACGGCGGGGAACTTCTCGCGCCATGGGAGCAGGGCCTCGTGCAGTGCCCGCTGGTCGGCCTGCTGCAAGGACTCATCAGGTGGCCGCTCCCACCGCAGGGCCACCGGACGGCGAGTGGTGGCATGGACGACGAGCAGGGGCACACCGCGTCTGGCGGCGGCGCCGAAGGCGAATCCGAGCGCGCCCTCGTACCCGGAGCGCAGGCTCAGGCCGATGGCCACCGCACCGGACTGGGCGGCGGGTGTGCTGGTGCCGTCGGGTTCCTCGCAGGCGCGGACCAGCACCACGGGCCTTTCAAACCGGGCGACGGCGTGCAGGGCGAGCGAGCCGAGCAGGTAGCCCTGGACAGGGCCCAACCCCTGTGAACCGAGCCCCAGCAGCACCGCGTTGCGCGCTGCGGGCAGCAGGGCCGCCGGGCTGTCCGCGGGCAGGAGCTCGGTGATGACGGGTACGTGGGGGCAGTGCTTGAGCAGGTCGCTCTCCGCGTCCTGGAGGATGTGCTGCGCTGCCTGCGCCTGTGGGTACTCAGCAGGGATGTTCTGCGCCGTCACGGGGCGCGTGATCCACAGGTGCAGCAGCCGTACCGGCAGCCCTCGGAGCTGGGCCTCGTGGGCTGCCCAGCGGGCGGCGGACAGGCTTTCGGGGGAGCCGTCGAGGCCGACGGTGATCTCCGGTTGCATGGCGGTTACCTCCATGTCGTCGCTTCTGGCGGTCTTCTGCTCGATCGGATGCGCCGCAGTACCTCGATTCAGTTGGGGAGCCGCCGTGACCAGCGGGGTTCGACCTGGTCCCACTCCTGGTCCCACCGCGCGTACCGGCGGCGGTCCAGCAGGCGGGTGCCGCCCTTCCAGACTGTCAGGGACAGGACCGAGACGGTGCCGGCGGCCGCACCGGCAGCCACCCAGCCGGTGACCACGGCCTGGCCGCGGGTGACGGGTGCGGTGGTGAGCGCACCGTTCGAGTCGACCCAAACCGGGGCGGTGGAGCCGGCTTTCTCGCCCGGCGGGACCGTGACCGTCGCGGTGCGGACAGTGCCGTCCGGGGCGGTCCAGGTCACGGTCGCGGGGACCCTGGCCGTGCTCTGTGCGGACACTGCGTCGGGCACGGCGGTGTCCGCGACCAGTCGGGCGGCGACGGTATGCCGGGTCGCGGACTGGGTCTGGACGACCTGCAGTTGGGAGTGGTAGGTCAGCAGGTCGGTGCTCACCGTTGCGGCCGGCAGACCCACCGCCGTGATGACCAGCAGGGCGCGTGTCAACCACCACTGGATCCGGTCGGAGGTTCGCCGCAGCGGGTTGTCCCGTGCGGGCAGTCGTGCTGGGTGAGCGGTCATGATGCCCGCCTCCCGTCTGGCCGAGGCGCAGTTTCGCTTCTCCATCGTCCGATCAGCGCAGCCGCCGGTCATGGTCCGACCGGCCCACTTGTCGCGGGCGATTCGGCCCTGACCGGATCATGCCGGTCGCGCCGCGACGGCGTTCGTACGCCCGCGCAGTGCGCAGGGAGACCCTGACGGCGGGGCAGAGCGTTTCGGAACCTGTGCGACGCGGGCGGGTGCGAGCTGTTCCGAGTGGCACCCGGCACCGCTGGGGCGTGGAGTGGGTACTGCGGAAAGCGTGCTGCGCACGACGGTGTCGGCAGACGGAGAGTGGGAGCAATGGCTGTTCCGGAGTCCTGTCTCTCGTTCGCCCCCTGCTCGTGCCGCAACTGCCGAAGCGGGCGGGTGGCGCACGCGGAACACGCTTCGGTTCTCGCCGGACCGGTGTGCGCTGCCACTCACACGCCGGCGGGCTGGCCACTCGGGGCGACCGGTCGTCATTCGGTGCGGGCCGCTGCTGCCCACCTTCGGTCGGGCGGGTGCCCGCGATGACGCTCTTCCCGCAGCTGGGCGGGCCCCCGCAGGCAGCCGGCGGCTCCCCCGTCCCGGGCTGCCTGCGGCTCGTCGATCGCCGGACCGAGACATTAGTGGAGGTCCCCGCCTCGGGGCGGGGTCGCCTGCTGAGAGTCGGCGTCCACCTGTCCGGGGACTGCCCGCCAGTCGGCCCGACGGACCTGCGGGCGATGCTGGTGGGTGACGTGCTGCTGCGCGCAGCCGAGTCGGGCGGCGCGCAGGTGCTGCATGTCCTGCTGGTCCCGCCGCGGGCCCCGCGAGAAGCCCAGGCCTTGGAGCGCCTGGTCACCGCGTTCGGCGTCCACGCACCTTCGGACATTTCCGGAGTGGACGACGCGAATGCGATGTTGGGAGGCCCAGCCGACATCCAGCTGTTCGCAGCCGGTGACGGCAGGCAGTCGGCGCCGGAAGGGGTGTGGGCCGTCGTCGGCCCCGTACTCAACGGCTGGTCGCAGGGCACGGGGGCCGCCCTGCGCGAGGACGACTCGGGAACGGTCACCTGGGGCGGCGTCGAGCCGGCAGCTGCGCGGCTCGCGCTCCTCACACACGCGCACAGTGAGCCGTTCACCCTCACCTCCGATCGCCTGGCCGACGCCGAGCGGAGCCTGCGGAACTGGCGGTACAAGGTGGCCGACTGGGCGCGCAGCCCGTCGGCTCCGGTGCCGGAGCAGGTGCGCCTGAGCGCCCGTGCCGCGTTCACCGACGACCTGGACACGCCCGGGGCGCTCGCTCTGCTGCGCCGCGTCGAGGAGGACTCGGGGATACCGGCGGGAGCCAAGTTCGAGGCGTTCGCGGCCATGGACCGCGTGCTGGGGCTGGAACTCATCCGGGACATCGGCACCCTGTAGTCGGCGGGACGGGCCGTTGAGTCCCTGCCCGATCGGGGTCACGGTGCGTCGGCCCGAAATGGCTGTGGTGGGCGTGTTCAGTGGTGAGGGGCGGAATGGGAACCGAGGACGGCGCGGACGTTGGGCCGGCCGATGTCGATGGGGGTGTCGTCGAGGGTGTGGCGGAGGGCCTGGTGGACGGCGATAACGCCGTCGACCGAGCGGCAGAGGCGTTCAGTGATAGGGATGAGGCTCTCGCGTTCGACTGTGCCGGTCAGGGTGACGACGCCGTCGTCGACGGTGACGTCGACGGCACCGGGCGGGAGCCCGAGGATGTGGCCGAGGATCTCGTGGACGATCTCCTCGCGGATCGAGGCGTCGCCGCGCAGGAAGGGCTGCAGGAGGTCACAGCGGCTGACGATGCCCGTCAGTCGTCCGGTGTCGTCCACCACCGGCAGCCGCTTGGCCTTCTTGCGGTCCATCGCCGGGCGGCTTCGACGATGCTCCACTCGGGCCGGGCGGTGATGACCGGGCTGGTCATGAGCCCGTCGGCGGTCTCGGCCTCGGCGCGGGCCCGGCCGTGTGGCGGCAGCCAGCGCGGTGCCCGGCGGCTCTCCGGGTCCGGCATGCGGGCTTCCGCGCGGATCAGGTCGGCCTCGGACACGCGGACCTCGCCACCGAATGGTTCACCGGCCACCTGGCCGACCAGTCGCATCAGCAGGGCAGTGGCAGTGGATGAAGCCGCCCGGACCAGGCGATTCGGACTGGGAATGCTGCGAGGCTCCACACCGCGTCTTCGATAGTCAGTTCGGGTAGTCGAAGACTGTCGGCAACGGGTGAATTGAGGACCACGGACAGCGGATCAAAACCGGGTCACTCTGCGATCTCTTGATCGCCATGTTCGACCCGCCGCGCCCCGAGGTCGCCGACGCCGTCGCGCACTGCCGCACCGCCGGGATCCGCATCATCATGATCACCGGCGACCACCCGCTGACCGCCGCCGCCATCGCCCGCCGGGTGGGCATCACCGGCGACAGCCCCCGCGTCGTCACCGGCGACCAGCTCGACCGGCTGCACGAGCACGAGCTGGGCGAATTGGTGCGGGCCGAGCACGACATCGTCTTCGCGCGCGCCTCTCCCGAAGTGAAGCTGCACATCGCGGGCGCCCTGTGCGACCAGGGGCACGTGGTCGCGATGACCGGCGACGGCGTCAACGACGCCCCGGCGCTGCACCGCGCCGACATCGGCGTGGCCATGGGCAGGTCGGGCACCGACGTCGCCCGGGAGGCCGCCACCATGGTGCTCACCGACGACAACTTCGCCTCGATCGTCGAGGCGGTGCGGGCCGGACGGCGGATCTACGACAACGTCCGCAAGTTCATCATCTACATCTTCGCCCACGCGACGCCCGAGGTCACACCGTTCCTGTTCTTCGCGCTCGGCGGCGGAAAGATCCCCCTGCCGCTGACGATCCTTCAGTTGCTCGCGTTCGACGTCGGCAGCGAGACGATGCCCGCCCTCGCCCTGAGCCGCGAACCCGCCGAACCCGGCCTCATGGACCGCCCTCCGCGCCCCCGGTCGGAAGGAGTGATCCGCGCTCCGATGCTCGTGCGCGCCTGGCTCTTCCTCGGAGTCATCGTCAGCGCCCTGCAGATGGGCGGCTTCTTCTACGTCCTGACCAGGGCCGGCTGGCACCCCGGCGACCCGACCGGCACCGGCACACCGCTGCACCACGTCTACCAGCAGGCGACCACCATGACCTTCCTCGGCATGATCGCCGGACAGATCGGCACCGCCTTCGCCGTCCGCACCCAACGCGCCTCACTGCGCTCCGTCGGCATCCTGTCCAACCGCTACCTGCTGGCGGGCATCGCCGGTGAACTCCTCCTCGCGGCGATCTTCGTCTACACCCAGCCGTTCCAAGCCCTGCTGGGCACGGCTGCCCTCCCGGCGAGCGACCTGCTCATCCTGCTCCCCTACCCGTTCATCGTCTGGGGCGCCGACGAACTCCGGCGCTACCTGATCCGCCGGCGAACGCGCCGAGCCACCGGGCCCGGCGAAGCCCTCCCCCGTGCCGAGCGTGGAGGGCCTGCCTGAAGCCCGTAGCGGTGACGCCCCGGGGCAGTACCTCTCGGCTCAGGCGTCAGGATCGTTCGCGGCGGAGTCGGCCCGCCCGGCGCGCAGCAGCTGCTGGCCGAGGTCGATCAGGGCCCGGCCGGCCGCGTACTCGTCGCCGATCTCCGGCACGGCCGGGTCGTGCGGGTTGCGCCGCGCGGTGGTGCGGCTCTCCAAGGTGTTGTCACCGGTGTCGAGAACAACGTGCACCTTCGTGGTGTCGCCCTCTTCGAACAGGTCCAGCCGCAGGGCCCACCGCTTGGTGCGGACCGTCTGCGTCCCTGCGGACGCGCTGGTGGTGTTCATGGCTTTCTTTCCTTCTCTGTCGTGATCGGTGGGTGGGTCTCATGTGTCGGGCCGGGGAGCGGCCACAGCCGGACGGCCACGACCGCGACCGGGCCGCTCGGGTGCTCGACCGAGGGCCCGTCCGATCGAGTCAGCACGGTCGCGGCGAATCGGTCCCCGCGCGGACTGGTTGGTCATGACGGGCCTTCCGCGTCCTGTGGATCCGCAGCCGCCCCGGTCGGCTCCGTCCGGTCGGTGACCGACACCACGCCGTCCACCGCACCGCACAGGCGCAGCACGATCGGCACCAGGTACGGCGGGCTGATCCTGCCGCTCAGCACCACCTGCCCCTGCTCGACCTCGACCCCGACCTGGGCCGGGCTCACCCCCGCCACCTGCCCGAGGACCTCCTCCAGGATGTCGCGGTGGATCGCCCGGTCGTCGCGCAGGAAGACCCGAAGCAGGTCGTGGCGGCTCACCAACCCGACCAGCCGACCGTCCTCCCCCACCACCGGTAGGCGCTTGACCTTGTGCTTGTCCATCAGACGGGCCGCCACCACCACGCTCTCCCCGGGGCCGACGCACACCGCCGGGCTGCTCATCAGCTCCTTCGCGGTCACCGCCCCGCTCGCCACCGGCCGGTACGCCGGTGGGGGCAGCAGACCTGACGGGTCCTCCTGCGCCGCCTGAGGTCGGATCAGATCACCCTCCGACACCCCTCGCACCGGCCGCTCCCCGGCATCGACCACCGGCACCGCGGTGATCCCGTACTCGGTCAACAGCACCGCGATCTCACGGAACCCGGCCTCCGGGGCCACCCGCACCACCTCGCGGGTCATCACGTCCTCAACCGTGCGATGCCGCAGCATGGCTCACCTGACCTGGGTGCTCGTCGCCGGAACCGGCGAAATCCTGCCCGCTTCTCACGCTACGACCAGGCAGGGCCATCGGCGCCCCGGCCGCCGCGGGTGGCTCGGCGGCGGCCGACGCGTACGGGTGATCCACCACGTGGGCTGCCCGGTCGCGGTGGCACCGCACCACTGAACCGGCCACCCCGGCATCAATCGGCCTCCTCGTCAACGCCCCAGCGCATCCGACCGGCGCGATTCCTCGTCCGTCAGCTCCAGTCCACCGTCAGCCGTTCCCCCCGCTCCGCCACGGCGGTGCCGAGATCGGCACACGCTGTGGTGAACCGCTCGCGGATCCACTCCTGCTCCTGTCCGCGCGCCGGCCGGGTGTGGCAGGAATCCAGGAAGAGCGGCACCGCCTCCAGGCGGACCGGCCTGAAGTGCGCGGGGTCCGGGCCATCCAGTGTCACCAGGAAGAGCAGCCCGAGGTCGTTGCGCAGGACCGGGTGGACGGCGTAGTCGTCGACGAAGTCGCCCATGTCGTAGAGGACCCGGTCGGCCACCCCGTGGAACACGTGCGCGGAGTGCCCGGCGATCAGCGTGGCCCCCGCCGCCAGCAGTTCGGGTGCCGCGGCCAGCACGTGGCGCGGCGGCCGGGAGGTCATGTTGGGGCCCCAGTGCGGGGTGAGCAGCACGACGTCGGCCTCGGCCGCTGCCCGGGCCAGCAGCGCGGCGAGCCAGCCGGGGACTCCCCGGCGAAGGTCGGCGTAGGCCACACCGGGGCGGCCCTCACCGGCCGCGAAGTCCTCCGGGTGGTCGGCGACACCGACCACTGCCAGCCGCACGCCGCCGGCGTGGAGTACGACGAACTCGCGCGCCGACCGTACGTCGGCTCCCGCGCCGACCACGCGGACACCGGCCTGCTCCAGGAGCGCCCGGGTGTCCGCCAAGGCGTCGAATCCGAAGTCCAGGGCGTGGTTGTTCGCCAGCGTCACGCAGTCCACTCCCAGCTCCGCGACGACCGCCGCCGCACAGACCGGGGCCCGGAAGAAGAACCGCTTGTGCCGATCCGGCCAGCGCTCCCCCCGGCCGGAGATGCAGCACTCCAGGTTGAGCACGACCAAGTCTGCCTCCGCGACAACCTGTCGAACCTGCGCGGAGAACAGCGTCCCGGGTGAGGGCCTGCGGGCCAGTTGCCCGGCAACGCCCCTGCCGAGCATCGTGTCCCCCGCCAGAGCCACCGTGACGGCCATCGCCCCGGCGCCGTCCTGCGGCCCCGTCCCGAGCTACTCGTTGCGGGCTACCTCGATCCGACGGGTCGGCTTCTGCGCCTCTCCGATGGGTGCCTTCACGGTCAGCACGCCCTTGTCGTACGTGGCGGTGATGTCCTGCTCGTTCACTCCCTCGGGCAGCCGGATACTGCGGGTGAAGGAGCCATAGCGGAACTCCGAGCGCTGCTTCTCCCTCTTCTCCTCGCTGCGTTCGGCGTGAACGGTCAGTACACCGTTCCCGACCGTGATCTCGACGTCCTTGTCCGGGTCGATACCCGGCAGTTCGGCCTTGACCACGTACGTCCCGTCCTCCTCGGACTCCTCGACCCGGATGATGTGCTCATCCGAGAACCGCAGTTCAGTGGGAAAGCCCTCGAACATGTCCGAGAACGCGGGCCACCACTGCGGACGCCTGTGAAGCAGTTCGCCGGCCATCTCTGCCTCCTCACCCGTTCGGGTTACTCCTTCCATCCTGCTGCGTCGACCGGGCTCCCGCGAGGGCGGCAACCACCCGGTCGACCGCTCCGATCCGCGCGGCCACCGGGGCGGCGTGGACCCGGGCCCGGGTTGAAGACGACGGTCCAGGTCGGCTACTGCTGGGCAGCCTTCATGTCTGCCGACCGCCCGGAAGACCGGATCATGTTGCCTTCGATCCGTTCCCGTACGTCGCGGGCGAGTTCGCGCAGCGCGGGGGACATGGTGGCCCGGGGTGCGTGCGGGTCGCGGATCCGGCGGGCCGCGGGCGGCAGGGCTGCCAGGTCGGTCTCGAACGCCTCCCGGGCGGCGGCCAGGGTGCGTGGCGGGCCGACCCGGCGTCCGTGGGACATGACGGTCTCCAGGAGCGGTTCTCCCCAGATCTGCAGGCCCTCCTCCAGCAGCCCGACGACATCGGCGTACCCGGGACGGCGGTAGACCTGCTTGGCGCCCGGGGCCGTCGCCTTGGCGGCGGAGAGCTTCATCACCGGCCGCCCGGCGTACGACACCATCTTGTACGCCGCGTCCAGGTACGGGGCGTCGGCCGCGACTCCGACCTCGGTGCCGACGGCGAAGACGTCGATCGGCGCGCCGGCACGCACCAGCCGCTCGATGCCGTACTCGTCCAGGCCCCCGCTGGCCACGACGCCGACCTCGCCGAGCCCCGCGCCGTCCAGGAACCGGCGGGCCGCGACCGCCAGCGCGCCCAGGTCGCCGCTGTCCAACCGCACGGCGCAGCCGGATCCGAGACCGAGGTCGCGCAGCACACGTGCCGCGACCCGCACTCCGGTCTCGGTGTCGTAGGTGTCGACCAGGAACGTCACCGGTCCCGGGTGCGCACGGGCGAAGGCACGGAACGCCGTCTCCTCGTCGTCGAACGCCTCGATGTAGGAGTGCGCCATCGTGCCGACCGCGCGCAGCCCGTAGGTCTCGGCCGCCGCGACGTTGCTCGTTCCGGTGAAGCCGACCAGCGCGCCCAGCCGCGCCGCCTGCTCGGCGGCCTGGGGGCCGTGGGTGCGCCGCAGCGAGAAGTCCACCACCGCACGCCCGTCGGCCGCGATCACGCACCGGGCCGCCTTGGACACCACTGCCGTCTGGTGGCACACCTGGTTGAGCAGGTAGCTCTCCACCAGCTGCGCCTGCGGCAGCGGGGCCATCACCTCCAGCAACGGCTCCCCCGCCAGGACGATCCGGCCCTCGGGTACCGCCCGGACCTCGCCGGTGAACCGGAGCCCGAGCAGCGGCGCGAGGTCCCGGCTCGGCCGGTGCAGCGCTGCGGCGAACGCCGCGACGTCCTCCTCGTCGACTCGCAGCCCCGCGAGGTAGTCCAGCGCCGGTTCCAGGCCGGCCGCGACCAGGAAGCCGCGCCCCGGCGGCAGGTCCCGCACGAAGAGGCTGAATGTCGCCGGAGATGTCATCCCCTCCAGCAGGTACGAGTGGGCCATCGTCACCTCGTACAGGTCGGTGATCTGTGCTTTCGACATCGCGTCAACCCCGTCAGTCGGCAGCGGCGGCCGGGCCCATCATGATCCCGGGGCCTGTCACTCCCCGTGCAGGGAGGGGACGGACAGCGGGCTGCGGGCGTCGTCGGCGCGTGCCAGGGCCGCCAGGGAGTCCTGGTACTCCTCGCGCTCGATCAAACCCGACAGCAGATCTGCGGCGAGCAGGCACTCGGCCTCCTCCCGGGTGAACTCGGCCACTCGGTCCCCAGCAGGTGTCGAACGAGCACCGGTGCCCCGGTACGGGCGGCCTCGGGCCGCGCCGACCAGGATCCGCACCGCGCGCCCCACCCACCTGGCCAGGGTCACGACCAGCATCAGCAGCATGACAACCACGACTGCCACCTCCCTACCCGCAGGTACTGCTCCCCTCCAGCTTCCTCCCCCCAGAGGAATCGTCCACCGGCAACAGGGCCCCCGATCGGGGTCAACTGGCCCCTGGCGCGGGTCGTGTGGCCCGTCGGTCGGGCCCGGCCGATTGGGCGGGCGCGGCCGTCAGGTCCGTTCGGCGAGGAGGGTCGCGCTGCTGTCGAGGGTGACCAGACGTGGGTAGTCGTCCTCGTCGATTCGGCAGCCGGCACGTTCGGCCAGGCGTTCGACCAGGTTGAGGAAGTCGAGGGAGTCGAGTTCGAGGGCTTCGCGGAACCTGGTGTCGGGTCCGATGGTGGTGAAGTCCGCGTCCGGGACGATCTCGGTGAGCACGTCCTGGACGAGGGCCATGGCCTGGTCGTGGTTCACAGTTCCTCCGGTTTCTGCAGCAGCCGCTCAAGTGCCGCGAGGTAGCGGGCGCCGGTGGCGCCGTCGCTGGCGCGGTGGTCGGCGGAGAGGGTGGCGGTCACCACCGGGCGGACGCCGAGCAGGCCGTCGACCGCCCAGGGCCGTTCGACGACCTTGCCGAGTCCCACGAGGGCGACCTGCGGCGGGTAGATCACGCCGAAGACGGCTTCGACTCCGTGATCGCCGAGGCTGGTCACGGTGATCGTGGGATCGGTGGCCTCGGAGCCGCGCAGCCGGCCGGCCCGGGCCCGGGCCACCAGGTCACGCAGGCGGGCCATGAGCTCGGGGAGCGGGAGGTCGGCGGCGTGGTGGATGGCGGGGGCGACCAGTCCCCCGCCGCGCAGCGAGACCGCGACGCCGAGGTGGACCTCAGGCGCCGCCGCAAAGCTCCCTTCGATGAAGAACCCGTTGAGCTGCGGCACTTCCCGGGCGGCGCGGGCGGCGGCCTTGAGCAGGAGTGCGGCGGGGACCAGGCGCTCGGTGACCGGGAGTCGGCGGTTCTGCTCGCGCAGCCAGCCGGTTGCCGCTGCCAGGTCGATGGTGGTGGACAGGTAGTAGTGCGGGATCTCGCGCTTGGATCGCGCCATCAGATCACCGATCGCCCTGCGCATCGCCTCCGGTCGGCCGGGGGCCGCCACCTGCGGCTTCCGGACCGGCGACGGCCCGCGCAGGGCGGCGCGGACATCGGCCGCCCGCACCGCGCCGCCGCTACCGGTGCCGTCGATCCCGGCGAGCTCGATGTCCGCCTCCGCTGCGAGCCTTCTCGCCAGCGGTGTCGCGCGGACCCGGGCGGCCGTGGGGCGGTGTGGCCCTGCGGCGCTCGTGTCGCGCTCGACGCCGGCGGCGCTTGGCACGCGCTGCGGCTGCTCGGGGGCGTGCTCGGCCGCTCGGGTGCTGGGACGCCGGGCTTCCCGGCCTTTGGGGTGCGCGCGCGGCGGCGATGTCGCGAGCACGTCGGCGCGAGTCACCCGGCCGCCGGGGCCCGAGCCGTGCACGGCGGCGAGGTCCACGCCGCGCTCCTCGGCGAGGTGCCGCACGAGCGGGGTCATCGCGGGGGTGAGTGCCGCCGGCGGCGCGGCGGGCTGCTCGGCCTGCGCCACCGGCTGTTTCCCCGCCGGTGTGATGACGGCGAGCGCCGTCCCGACGGGCACGGTGGCGTCCGGCTCCACCAGCAGGCGCTCCACCACGCCGCTCTCGAAGCACTCCACCTCGATCGCGGCCTTCGCGGTGTCGACGACCGCGATGATGTCCCCCTTGTGCACCTGGTCGCCGGGATGGACGAGCCACTCGACGAGGGTGCCCTCCGTCATGTCGGCGCCAAGTGCGGGCATCGTGAATTCGGCCATCTCAGCCCACCGCCCGCCGGGCCGCCGCGACGATGCCCGGGACCTGGGGCAGGGCGGCCTGCTCCAGCTGTGCCGCGTACGGGACCGGGACCTCGGCGCCGCAGACGCGTTCCACCGGCGCGTCCAGGTCGTAGAAGGCATGTTCGGTGATCCGGGCTGCGACCTCTGCGGACAGTCCGCCGGTCCGCCAGCCCTCGTCGACGATCACGGCGCGGTGGGTGCGCCGGACCGAGCCGATCACGGTGGCGTCGTCGAGTGGACGCAGCGTGCGCAGGTCGACCACCTCGGCGTCGACGTGGTGGTCGGCGGCGAGCTGCTCGGCGGCCTCCAGGGTCTTGCCCAGCGAGCCGCCGGAGGTGATGAGGCTGATGTCGCTGCCGGGGCGGCGGACGGCGGCGCTGTCCAGGTCGACCGGTCCGGCGTCCGGCGGCAGGACGCCGGAGAGGTTGTAGAGCGAGCCGTGCTCGAAGATGATCACCGGGTCGGGGTCGGCCAGCGCCGGGGCGAGCATGTACCGGGCGTCCTCCAGCGTCGCGGGTGCCAGGACCCGGATGCCGGGGATGTGGGCGTACCAGCCTTCGAGGCTGTGCGAGTGCTGGGCCGCGAGCTGGCGTCCGGCGCCCGTGGTCATCCGGATCACCAACGGCACCGACACCTGACCGCCGGACATGTGCAGCAGGGTCGCGGCGTTGTTCAGGATCTGGTCCAGCGCGAGCAGGCTGAAGTTGACGGTCATGACCTCGACGATCGGCCGCAGGCCAGCGATCGCGGCTCCGATGCCCGCGCCGACGAAGCCGGACTCCGAGAGCGGGGTGTCGCGTACCCGCTGCGGCCCGAACTCCTCCACCAGGCCGAGGCTGACGCCGAAGGCGCCGCCGTATCGGCCCACGTCCTCGCCCATCAGGAAGACCCGCTCGTCCCCTGCGAGCGCTTCGCGCATCGCCTCGCGCATCGCCTCCCGGTAGGTGACCGGTTCGGCCTGGTGTGCTGCCCGCGCCTTGGTCATGACGTCCCCTCGGGCGGTGTGCGGACGTAGCGCAGCAGGTCCTCCACCGGTTCCGCCGCTCCCTGACGCGCCTGTTCGAGAGCGGCGTCGAGCTCCGCGGCGACCTCCCTCTCCAGCGCTTCCAGGTCAGCGTCGTCCATGCCGTCCTCGCCGCGCATCCGGGTGGCGAGCAGGGTGATCGGGTCGCGCTGCTTCCAGCGTTCGACCTCGGCCTTGTCCCGGTAGCGGTCCGGGTCGTACATCGAGTGCGCGCGGAAGCGGTAGGTGCGCAGTTCCAGGAAGTGCGGTCCGGCGCCGTCGCGCACCGCGCGCGCGGCCCGTCGTGCGGCCTGCTCGACGGCGAGCACGTCCATGCCGTCCGCCTCCCACGCCGCCATGCCGTACGAGGCGGCTCGCGCGGCCAGGTCGGTCTGGGCGTGCTCGCGGCTCAGCGCCGTGCCCATGGCATACAGGTTGTTCTCGCAGACCAGCAGCAGCGGCAAGTCCCATAGGGCGGCCAGGTTGGCGGTCTCGTGGAACTCACCCTCGGCGACCGCGCCGTCACCGAAGAGGCAGCAGGTCACTCTTTCCAGCCCGCGCATCCGGTCGGCGAGCGCGAGCCCGGCGGCGACCGGCAGACCGCCGGCGACGATGCCGTGGCCGCCGTAGAAGCGCCGGCTTACGTCGAAAAGGTGCATGGAGCCGCCACGGCCGCGGCTGCAGCCGGTCACCCGGCCGAGCATCTCGGCGAACACCGCCTCGGCGGGTACACCGCGCGCCAGCGCGTGGCCGTGCTCACGGTAGGTGGTGACCACGGCGTCCTCCGGCGCGAGCGCCTGGTGGACACCGACCGAGACGGCCTCCTCGCCGATGCACAGGTGGACGAAGCCCCGGATGTCGCCAGCGCTGTACAACTCGACGCACCGCTCCTCGAAGCGGCGGATGCGCAGCATCTCGCGCAGCATGGCCTGCCGGTGCGCCGTCCGCGCGCCCTCACCACTCACGCGCGTCCTCGTGCGGGACGCGGCCGGCTCGACGGTCTTCTTGCCCGGTGTCACTTCGCCTCCTCCAGCGCCGAGGTGTCGCCCTCCGGAAGTCCGAGCTCGCGGGCGCGCAGCAGTCGCCGCATCACCTTGCCGCTGCGGGTCTTCGGCAGGTGCTGGTCGAAGGCGACCTCGCGAGGCGCGATGGCGGGCCCCAGGCGCCGGCGTGCGAAGGCGGCGATCTCCCGGGCCAGGCCGCCGCCCGGCTCGAAGCCCGGCTTGAGCGACACGAAGGCCTTCACGATCTCCCCCGCCACCGGGTCGGGCCGCCCGATCACCCCGGCCTCCGCGACCGCCGGATGCTCCATGAGCGTGCTCTCCACCTCGAACGGCCCGATCAGGTGCCCCGCGGACTTGATCACGTCGTCGGCACGGCCGACGAACCAGAAGTAGCCGTCCTCGTCGCACCGGGCGACGTCGCCGGTCAGATACCAGCCGCCGGCAAAGCACGCCTCATAACGCTCCTTCGCGTGCAGGTAGCCGCGGAACATCGACGGCCAGCCGGGCCGCAGCGCCAACTCGCCCTCGGCATCAGCGTTCTCCAGCTCACGGACCTGACCGTCCCGCACCAGCGCGCGTCCGTCCGGGCCGCGCTCCAGCACCGCGGCCTCGACCCCGGGCAGCGGCCGCCCCATCGAGCCGGGGCGGATCTCGGTCGCGGCGAAGTTCGCGATCATGATGCAGCCGGTCTCGGTCTGCCACCAGTTGTCGTGGATCGCCAGGCCCAGGATCTCCTGACCCCAGCGCACAGCCTCCGGGTTGAGCGGCTCCCCCACGCTGGCGATGAACCGCAGCGCGGACAGGTCGAAGGAGCGCGGCAGGTCCGGTGGGCTGCCGCGCGGGCTGGTGCGCATCAGCATCCGGATCGCGGTCGGGGCGGTGTACCAGACGCTCACCCGCTCGCTCGCGAGGATGCCGTACCAGCGCCGGGCCTCGTAGTCCCCCGCGTCGACGACCAACGTCACCCCGTGGGTCAGCGGCGCGATGATCCCGTACGAGGTGCCAGTGACCCAGCCGGGGTCGGCGGTGCACCAGAAGACGTCCTCGGGGTGCAGGTCGAGCGCGAACGCGGCGGTGGCGTGGTGCGCGACCACGGCCTCGTGCACGTGGACCGCGCCCTTGGGAGTACCAGTGGTGCCGCTGGTGAAGTGCAGCAGCGCCATCTCCTGCGGGTCGGTGTCCGGGATGGCGAACTCCTCGGACGCGGCCGCCAGGAGGGCGTCGAACGAGCGGGTGCCGGGGAACGCCTCGGGGTACGGTCCGACGATCAGCACGTGCTCCAGCTCCGGCAGCTGCTCGCGCCGGTCGGCCACCTTGCGCCGGTAGAGCTCGTCCGTGGTGACCAGCACACGGACGTTGCCCAGCCTCAGCCGCTCCTCCACCGGTGCCGGGCCGAAAGCCGGAAAGAGCGGGCAGAACACCGAGACGTTCTTCAACGTGCCCAGCACCGACACGTACAGCTCCGGGCAGCGGCTCAGCAGTGAGGCGACCCGGTCGCCCCGGCCGATTCCCAGAGTGTGCAGCGCGTTCGCGAAGCGGTTGGTCCACCTCGCCAGCTCGGCATAGGTCACGGCCGTGACCTGCCGATCGGGCGCGATACAGCGCAACGCGACGTGCTCCCCGTGCCCGGCGGCGACGTGCCGGTCGAGCGCCTCGTACGCGATGTTCAGCCCACCGCCGGCCGGTAGCCCGTCGAGCATCCCGCGTGCCCGCTGCCAGGAGAACTCGCGCCGGGCCTGCTCGTAGTCGGCCAGGTTGGGTGGCACCCGTGGTGCCCCGCGCTCGCGGGTGAGCTCGCCGTCCACGATGGCTCCCTCCGGGACTCGGATCTGATCACGCCCGCCACGGCCGGCCCTCGACCTGCCCCCTTACCTCCAGGGTCCTCGAAGACCGTGCCCGCGGCGATCGGGGGACGGGAGCCCCCACGGCCAGGGCCGATGTGCCCGCGCCCTCGACGGTGGTCGCTTACGGAGGGGGTGCGGTGAGGGTGTTGTCGCCGGTGCGGCCGGCCAAGTGGTCCCGTACGTTCGCCACGGTGGCGGCGGCGATCTGGTCCAGCGCGTCCCGGGTGAAGTACGCCTGGTGCGAGGTGATCACGACGTTGCGGAAGGTCATCAGGCGGGCGAGCGTGTCGTCCGTCATGACCTCTAGCGACTTGTCGAGGTGGAAGAGTCCGGCCTCTTCCTCGTACACGTCCAGGCCGACGCCGTCGAGTCGGCCCGCACGGAGGGTAGCGACCAGCGCGTCGGTGTCGATCAGGCCGCCGCGGCTGGAGTTGATGAGGATGGCGTCGTCCTTCATCCGGGCGAGCGCGGCCGCGTCCACGAGGTGGCGGGTGTCCGGCAGCAGCGGCAGGTGCAGGCTGATCAGATCGGCCTCGGCGAAGAGCTTGTCCCGGTCGGCATAGGTCAGGCCGAGCGCCCGGCACTCGGGGCTCTCGACCACGTCGCAGCCCAGCAGCCGCATCCCGAAGCCGTGGGCGATCCGCGCGAAGACAGTGCCGATCTTTCCGGTGCCCAGTACGCCGACCGTGCGGCCGTGGAAGTCGCGGCCCAGCAGCCCGTCGAGGCGGAAGTCGAACTCGCGAGCCCGGACCGTGGCGCGGACGATCCTGCGGTTCACCGCGAGCGCGAGCGCCCACGCGAACTCGGCGACGGAGTACGGGGAGTAGTACGACACCCGGGCCACCGTCAGCCCCAGCTCCTCGGCCGCGCGCAGGTCGATATTGTTGTAGCCGGTCGAACGCTGGGCGATCATCCGGGTTCCGCCGACGGCGAGCTGTCCCAGGACCTCGGCGTCGAGCGTGTCGTTGACGCTGCTGAGGACGATCCCGTATCCGGCGGCGGTGGGCGCGGTGTCGTGGTCGAGGTTCAGTTCCAGGCACCGCAGCGGGTGGCTGCCGGAGAAGGCCTCGCGGAAGGCCGACTCCAGTGGTCGTCGCTCGTCGGTCAGGACGCCGTACGCGATGATCTCCATGGGTTCCTCGGCCGGTCAGGACCGCTCGGCGGCGGCCACATGGTCTTTGACGGTGGCGAAGCTGTCGGGGGTGACCGAGACGGAGTCGATCCCGGCCTGGACGAGAAAGCGGGTGAACTCGGGGTCGTTGCTGGGGCGCTGGCCGCAGAGACCGACGTGCCGGCCGGCCGCGTGGGCGGTGGCGATCAGGCTCTCGATGGAGCGGGTGACGGCGTGGTTGCTTTCGTCGAAGAGGTGGGCGAGCAGATCGGAGTCACGGTCCACGCCCAGGGTGAGCTGGGTGAGGTCGTTGCTGCCGATGGAGAAGCCGTCGAAGCGCATCGCGAACTGCTCGGCGAGCAGGATGTTCGACGGGATCTCGGCCATCACATAGACCAGCAGGCCGCCCTGGCCGCGCGTCAGGCCGTTGTCAGCCATCTCGGCCAGGACCCGGCCGGCCTCCTCGGGCGTGCGGCAGAACGGGATCATCACCACGACGTTGGTGAGCCCCAGCTCGTCGCGGACCTTGCGCAGCGCGCGGCACTCCAGCGCGAAGCCCTCGCGGTAGCGCTCGTCGTAGTACCGGCTCGCGCCGCGCCAGCCGATCATCGGATTGGCCTCGATGGGCTCGAAGGGCTGACCGCCGATCAGCCGGGCGTACTCGTTGGTCTTGAAGTCGCTGGTCCGGACGATCACCGGGTTCGGCCAGCGGGACGCGGCGATCACCGCGATGCCTTCGGCGAGCCGGTTGACGAAGTAGTCCGCGCGGTCCCGGTATCCCTCGGTGAGGGCGTCGACCCGGCGCCGGTCCTCCGCGGAGAGCCGCTCGGGGTGGACCAGTGCCATCGGGTGGATCCGCACCTGGTGGGCCACCATGAACTCCATCCGGGCCAGCCCCACGCCGTCCGCCGGGAGTTGCCACCAGCGGAACGCGGCGGCTGGGTCGGCAAGGTTGAGCATGACCCGGGTGCGGGTCTCGGGTAGCGAGCCGAGGTCCGTCTCGGTCTCCTCGAAGGCGACCTGCCCGGCGTAGACATGCCCTTCGCTTCCCTCCGCGCAGGAGACTGTCACCTCCTGCCGGTCGGCCAACGCGGCGGTCGCCCGGCCGGTGCCCACGACGGCCGGCACGCCGAGTTCCCGGCTGACGATCGCGGCGTGCGAGGTGCGTCCGCCGTGGTCTGTGACGATCGCCGAGGCGCGCTTCATCAGCGGCTCCCAGTCCGGGTCGGTGATCGCGGTGACCAGTACTGCTCCGGTGGGGAAGCGTTCGAGGTCCACCGGGCTGGCCAGGGCACACACTGGGCCGGCGCCCACCGCCTCGCCCACCGCGATCCCGTCCACCAGCCGGTCGCCGGTGCCGGTCAGCCGGTAGCGGCGCAGCACCGCACCGCGGCGGCGGGACTGCACGGTCTCCGGCCGGGCCTGGACGATGAACAGCTCGCCGCGCGATCCGTCCTTGGCCCACTCGATGTCCATCGGGCACCCGTAGTGCTCCTCGATCGCCACCGCCCACCGGGCAAGGGTGCGGATCTCGTTGTCGTCGAGGACCCGCCGGGCCCGTTCCTCGGCAATGGTGTCCACGGTGCGGGTGAGGCCCTCGTCGGCGTAGACCGCCTTACGGCGCTTGGGGCCCACCGAGGCCTGGAGGATCGGGTTCGGCACTTGGTTCTTGAGGAGCGGCTTGAAGACCAGGTACTCGTCCGGGTCGACCTGCCCGCTGACCACGGTCTCGCCCAGCCCCCAGGCGGCGCTGATCTGCACCACCTCGGGGAAGCCGGTCTCGGTGTCCAGGGTGAACGCCACCCCGGCCCCGCCGAGGTCGGAGCGGACCATCAGCTGCACCCCGACCGAGAGAGCCACAGCCAGCTGGCCGAAGCCCATCCGCTCCCGGTAGTCGATCGCCCGGTCGGTGAACAGCGAGGCGTAGCAGCGGCGGCAGGCGTCCAGGAGTGCCTCGCGGCCCCGGACGTTGAGGAAGGTCTCCTGCTGCCCGGCGAAGCTCGCCTCCGGCAGGTCCTCGGCCGTGGCGCTGGACCGCACGGCGACATCCGGGTCGGTCCGCCGGGCGTTCCGTGCGAGGTGCTCGTACGCCTCGCACAGCTCCTGCTCGAGCGCGGGCGGCAGGGGGGCGGCCAGCACCGAGGCGCGTATCGCGGCGCCGACCTGGGGGAGCGGCGCACCTTCGCGCAGCCGCTCCAGCTGCTCGGCGATCCCTTCTCGCAGACCGGTGGTTTCGAGGAACTCGCGGTAGGCGTCCGCGGTGGTGGCGAAGCCGTCGGGCACCCGGACGCCGACCGGGCCCAGGTGGGTGATCAGCTCGCCGAGGGAGGCGTTCTTACCGCCGACCAGGCTGACGTCCTCACGCCCGATGTCGGCGAACCAGATGACACGGCGCATTCCTGCTCCCGGAGTTCAGTACGGCATCGGACGGCCGGACGGGGTCCGCAGATCGAGCGGCGGACGCGGCCGCGAGCGAGTCGGGTGCTTGGCGACCTTGATCCGGTCCATCGTCGCCACCTCCTCGGGTGAGGTCTCCACCGTCACCCGCGGCACCGCCGTGGCCCCAGGGGCCCCGGACCCCATCGTCCGGTCCGACCAGGACCCCTGGCCGGTGGGCCACAGGGCCCACGAGACGTCGGGACGGGAAGAGGCCACCCGCTTCTCGCGGATCCTGATTGCGCGCTGCGCGGCCTTGGAACCACTACCCCGCGTCTTCCCGGGGCCCTTCCCGTCATATCCAGCACACCACCGGCGGCCCGGACCCGCCAGGGCTGTTCGGCCCCAGCCCCGGACCGCGCAGCCCTGTCCCGGCGCGGCCGGCGGCGCTGTGCTGGAAGCCGGGGGATCGCAGCAGAGGGAGGCCGACCGTGGCAACCGAGACCAGTCCCACCGAGGTGGGCCCCACAGAGCAAAGCATGATCCACACCCGGTGCGGACGCACGATCGCGGTCTCCCGATTCGCCCCGGGGGTCCTGCCCCCTGAGCTGGGCCGCGTCGTCCTCGACACTGCTTGCGAGCCGTACGACCGGACGGAGGTCTGGGCCTCGCTGACGCCGGGAGAGGCCAGGCAGCTGGCCGGCCTGCTCCTCCAGCAGGCCGCGGCCGTCGAGCGACCGGAGCCGAGCGTGCCCGGTCACGTCGAGGCCGTCAGCGTCCACGGGGATGTCTACGCGATCACCACCCGGGGACATCTTCTGACGGTTGATCAGCCCCGAGCGGATGGTGGCACCGCCACCGGTCCGACAGCCGTCGAGCTGCTGTCCGCGGCTCTGGCCGGGTGCGTCGCGCACTACGCGGGGCGCTACCTGGACCGTCACGGCATCGCCCGCGACGGCCTGCGGGTGACCGCTGGCCACACCATGGCCGCCGACCGGCCCGCCCGGATCACCGCCGTGGCAATCCGCCTGGCGGTTCCTCACCTGCCGCCCGAGCGTGCCGAGGCACTGCTCGCGGTCGCCTCGCACTGCACGGTCCACAACACCCTCGGGCGTCCGCCCGAGGTGTCCATCACGCTGGAGCCGGAGCGACGAGAGTCGCCGATCTGGTGATCACTCCACCGGTCACGTTGGCGCCCCGGCCCACGGCCCGGCACACGGCGCGCCGGATGGACGAGCAGGCAGTCGACTGCGCGCTCCGTGATCATCCCGGTGCGGAGCGAGGACCGGAACAGCGACCTGAAATACGGCCTAGCTAGGCCCCCGAGCAGCACCGGCCGCGCCCCGCCCCGGTCCGAGAGCGTGCCGAAGGCCGGCTTGAGCAACACCTCCGCCCCGTCTTACAGCGCCAGCAACCCGCCCAGCACCAGCCACGAGGCGTGGTGCGCGGCGGTGAAGCCGCCCAGGTTGGCGGCTATGCCACGGGCGCCGAAGGCGGTGGTGAACCCGGCCGCGTACAGCGGCCAGATCTGCCGCCGCAGGGCCCGGTCATCGGTGAGCGAATCAGGCATCGTCGGCTTCCTCGGGACATCGGCGGCCAGAATTCTGCGAGCCCGCTTGCTCTCGGATCTCCGCTGCCGCCCTCGCGGTCGGAACGCGCGGCTGGCTCAACTGGTGCACACTGTGGCCCCTTGATCTGCGTTGTTGTTGGCGCGAGGACACGCTACCGAGGCAGGGCCGCACAGGGGAGCGCGCCGCCGCTGTGTGCTCGGGGTGTAGAGCTGCGGGCTCCGCCGGGCGGGGCTTGAGCGGTTTGGATGCGCTGGTCGGGGCGTAGCATCGGAGGCCGATATCGGTTTCGTCACTCTCTGGGTGGCGCGGTTCAGGGAGGCCACGGGTTGCGGGAGTTCCAGCGGGGAGCGGTGCGGCTGCACATCCTGCACCACGCGGCCGAGGAGGAGATCCACGGCGCGTGGATGGCCGGGGAGCTGGCCGGGCACGGGTACAAGATCAGCCCGGGAACGCTGTACCCGACGTTGCACCGGCTGGAGTCGGACGGGCTGCTGGTCTCGGAGCAGCGGGTGGTGGACGGCCGCACCCGCCGGGTCTACCGGGCCACCGAGGCCGGCAGGGCGGCGCTGGCGGAGGACCGGCGGGCGCTGGCGGAGCTGGCCCGCGAGGTGCTGCCCCCGGACCAGCCCCGCCCCTGACACTGCCCGTTCAGGTGCGGGCGAGCATCCGGCGCGCGCCGTAGGCGGCGGCGCCCAGCGCGATCACCACCGCGCCCCACAGCACCGAGGACGCCGGGAGCGCGAAGGCGAGTACCAGACAGCCCATCGTGCCGACGACCGGCACGATCCTGGGCGGGCGCCCCTCGGCTGGGGTGAGTGTCCAGGCGGAGACGTTGGCGACGGCGTAGTAGGCGAGCACGCCGAAGGATGAGAAGCCGATCGCACCCCGCACATCGGCTGTGGCGGCCAGGACCGCGACGATGGTGCCGACGGCGAGTTCGGCGCGGTGTGGCACCTGGAATCGCGGGTGGACGGCGGCCAGGGCGTGGGGCAGGTGATGGTCGCGGGCCATCGCCAGGGTGGTGCGCGAGACGCCGAGGATCAGCGCGAGCAGCGAGCCGATGGCGGCGACCGCCGCGCCGACGCGCACCACCGGAGCCAGGCCCGGCACGCCGGCGGCGCGGACGGCGTCGGCCAGCGGGGCTGCGGTGTGGGCGAGGCGGTCGGGGCCGAGCACCGCGAGGACGGCGAGCGCGACGACCGCGTAGACGACCAGGGTGATGCCGAGCGCCACCGAGATCGCGCGGGGGATGGTGCGGGCCGGGTCGCGGACCTCCTCGCCGAGGGTGGCGATGCGCGCGTACCCGGCGAAAGCGAAGAACAGCAGCCCCGCCGCCTGGAGGGTGCCGTGGAAGCCGTTGCCAGTGCCGATGGCCCAGTGCCCGGTGTCGGCGGCGGAGCTGGTCAGGCAGGCGGTGACCACCCCGGCGAGCACGGCCAGCACCACGGCCACGATCGCGCGGGTCAGCCAGGCGGCCTTCTGGACGCCGACGTAGTTGACCGCCGTCAGCGCCACCACCGCGGTGACCGCCACGGCATGTGCCTGTGAGGGCCACACGTACGAGCCGACGGTCAGCGCCATCGCCGCGCAGGAGGCGGTCTTGCCGACCACGAACCCCCACCCGGCCAGGTAGCCCCAGAACTCGCCCAAGCGTTCGCGCCCGTAGACGTAGGTGCCGCCCGACTGCGGGTAGCGGGCCGCCAGCCGCGCGGAGGAGGTCGCGTTGCAATAGGCGACGACCGCCGCCAGCGCGAGCCCGAGCAGCAGCCCGGACCCGGCTGCCGAGGCCGCCGGGGCGAGCGCGGCGAAGATGCCCGCGCCGATCATCGACCCCAGTCCGATCACCACCGCGTCGAACACGCCCAGGTGCCGCTGCAACTGCCCGGCACCGGGCGCGGCCGCTGGCTTTCTCATGACCCACTCCTTGGCGGCGCGCACCCGCACCGATACGTTTACGGAACCCGATATCGGAAGACGATATAGAGCGGCCGCAACAGCACAGGGCGCCGAGCCCGGCCAAGCCTCGCCATGGCCTGCACAGCCATGATGATCACGATGATGCGCGGCATGGGCGGCGGCGGACGCTCCTGACCCGGGAGTCCGGCATGCCCGTGACGACGACGCTGATCGGCGCACTGCTCCTCGCCGGATGGCTCTGGTGGGCGGCGAGGCACGCGGCTGCGTTCTGTCGCCGGTGCCCCCTGGCCAGCCTGGCCGGACCCGGCGCAGTCGCCGCTGCCGCCGAGCGCAGGCTCCCCCACCGTCTTGAGAGCGGCCAGATCGACACCGCCGCCTACTACGCCGCTATGCGCGCGCTGCGGAGCGGCGGCCGGACACCACAAGGGGGGACGGGATGGATGAGGCCGCGTATGGCCTGTGGCCGCTGGTGGTGCTCAACACCGCCCTGTTCGCGGTACTCGCCGCGAGCTTCTTCCACCCCAGGACGAAGCGGGACTGGCGTGCGATGGGCGCCTACACCGCCTTCCTGGGCGCGTTGTTCACCGAGATGTACGGAATCCCGCTGACCGTTTACCTGCTGGGCAACTGGCTGGCCAAGCACGCGGCATCCCACGGCTGACGGACCCGGCAGCGCCTGGTCGGCCAGTCCGACGATTCCGCGGGCACGCATACGCCGCATTCACCACAGCCACGGCAAGCGCGTGCGGACCACGCGACCCGGTCGCGGCCGACACGGACGAAGAGGCAGGCGAGGATTGACCGGCATCACTGTGGTCTTGGCCGTGCCCGGGATCGACCTTCCTGCCGGGTCGACCGTCTACCAGCTCATCACCGAGCAGGTCCGGGCGACCGCGCCCGACCTACTCGACCTGTTCGGCGTCGGTCAGGACTCCGCCGCCACCTTGCTGATCGCGGCCGGTGACAATCCGGACCGCCTCGCCAACGAGGCCGCCTTCGCCGCTCTGTGCGGGGTCAGCCCGGTCGAGATGTCCTCCGGCAAGACCCAGCGCCGCCGGCTGAACAGGGGCGGCAACCGCCAGGCCAACGCCGCCCTGTTCCGCGTCTTCCTCACCCGCCTGCGCTGCCACCCGCAGACCCGCGCCTACCTGCAACGACGCACCACCGAGGGCCGCACGAAACGAGAGATCATCCGCTGCCTGAAGCGCCACCTGGCCCGGCAGATCTACAAGATCACAGGTTGACAGACATAGGGGCATCGAGCAGGCGGCCCTCAAACGGCTCTACCTCGCCACCCTCGCCCTCGACCCCACCGGACGAGGCCGCCAACGCTGGAGCAACCGCTGGCTCGGCGCACTCAACGCCTTCGACATCGCCTTCGACGGCCGCCTGTCAGCCGCGCGGGCGTAAGCCAACCGGCCCACGCCCGACAACAAGATCAACACCTAGGCCAACCGGGTGCCGTACACCTAGATCGTGATAGTCCCGGCGTGGGTGGCTGATCTGAAGGTGTTCCGACGGGGGGCTGATGGCCGGGATGTCGAGCTGCGGGGTTCGACGGTGACGCGGGAGCGGGAGCTGCAGCGGCGGGTCGAGGGGGCGCTGGAGGAGATGCTGGGGGTGCGGTTCCTGGCGTCGGAGTACTCGACGGGGCCGTGGCACCAGGGGCGGATCGACACTCTGGGGCTGGACGAGGCGGCGTGCCGGTGGTCATCGAGTTCAAGCGCGGGCGCGATGCCGGGGTGATCACCCAGGCGGGGTCCTACCTGGTGTGGCTGCTGGCGCGCTGGTGCGCAGACGGCTGGGCGCCGATGTCGCGGAGCGGTCCAGTGGCAGCGGCCTCGGGTGATCTGCATCGCGGGCGAGTTCTCGCGCCATGACCGGGCTGCGGCGTCGGCGTCGCTGTACCAGCGGGATCACCGCGTCGACCTGGTGCGCTACCGGGTCTTCGGGCCGGACCTGCTGACGCTGCAGCTGGTCGAGACCGTTCCAGGTTTCGCCGCCTCGGGTGCCGCGTCGGTGCCGGCCGGTGCGGCCGACGAGGCGGATGACGAGGCGGGTGACGAGCCGGAGGTGGTCGCGGTGCCGGTGGAGTCCTCGCAGGTGGAGGTGCCGGAGTGCCTGCGGGAGTTGTACGGCGAGCTGGACGAGGTGCTGACCGCGGTGGGCGAGCTGGAGGTGGTGGTGCTCAAGCACTACATCGCCTACAAGCGGCTGCTGAACGTGGCGTCGGTGGTCTTCCGCCCGTCGCCGTCGCATCGGGCGCTGCTGGTGTATCTGCGGCTGGACCCGGACACGGTGGAGCTGGAAGAGGGCTTCACCCGCGACGTGCGCGGCATCGGGCACCCGGGGACGGGTGACCTGGAGGTGCGGATCGCCTCGTCGGCGGACGTGGAGAAGGCGGTGCCGTTGATCCGGCGGGCGGTCGAGGAGTCCTGACGGGGCAGGAAAGGGCGGCTGGAGTCTGGTGCTCCGGCCGCCCTTTCGCGTCTTCGGCCCCTTGGCCGGGTGACGGTTCTCACCCTCACGCCTCCGGTCCGGCGAGGACGAGGTCGTCCTGGGTCAGCTCGGCGCGCAGCCGCTGTTCAACTGGTGCAGTGGGGTTTTTCGATCCGGGGAGTATTCCTCAGTGTTCGGGTCGGTTCCTCTCTCATGGCTACCTGCCGGGTTGACGCTCACGATCCGGCCTTCCCCCGCGAGGGGGAGGCGAGTGGCCCGTGGGATGGATGTGATCAGCGCGGGTGACGGGGAGTCTTGGGGTGTCAGCAATCCGGATATACGGGGGTCACAGTGGCTGTTCCTGCGAACTCGAAGGTAGGCGGCGTTCCTAGGCCACCGACCACAAGCACGGGGCGGATGTTGTGGTGGCGGCGGTGGCCCATGTGGGTACCCACGGCCGCTGCTTTGTGGGGCGTGTTGTACGCCGCTGTCGAGGTCACCTGGGCGGCGACTGGTACCACCGTGCAATGGAAGGAGCACGCCGCGTATGCGCCGGCGGTCCAGCTCTTCCTGGCGGCCGTCGCGCTCCTGGCCGGCGGCGTCTGCCTGGCCGGCACCCGAACTCTCGCCAAGCTCGGCCGGGTTGCGGTGGCGACGGGGCTGATCACGACGCTCCTGGTATTCGTCGTGGGAATGAACGGGCTGCCGATCTACTTCGTGACGATTGTGACGCTCTCGGGGGTCGAGAGCGCCACCGGTCTGGCCCAGGTGCTGCTGAACACGGCCGGCGCTGCCCTCCTGCTCCTCGTCGGCCTGTCGTACCGCCGACGGCTGCGCGGCGACTGCCCGCGCTGCGGGCGGCCGCACGCCGGCACCAGCGACGGCCCGCTCGCCCACCCAGCCGCCTCCCGAGCCCCGAGGCGCACCCGCGTCGCGGTGTACCTGCTCATGTGCGGACTCCTGCCGTGGGCAGGATCCAAGACCATCTGGACACTGGGCGGCAACGTACTCGGCGTCGCGGGCGATGACTGGAACAGGACGACGACCGCCGAAGCGTCGGGCCCGGCGAAGGCAACCGCGTCGGCGGGGATCGACGTGACCGTGCTGGCCGCGATGGTGGGGATCTTCCTACTGCTGGGGCTGCTGTACGTGTGGGGGCAGGTGTTCCCCCGCTGGACGCTGTTCCTGTCCGGACGACGGGTCCCTCGCCTACTGCCCTTGATACCGGCTTGGCTGACCGGCATCCCACTGGCGATGTACGGGGTCATCCTCAACGTCATGGCCCCGCTCATGGCTGTCGGCGTACTGCCCAAGCTCAAGCCGTCCCCGCCGTTCACCTCCAGCTCGGGGATCATCTGGTTCGGCGAGTTCGGCGGCCTGGCATTCGGCGGCCTGGGCATCGGCCTCCTCGTGGCCGCCCGCTCCTACAGCGCCCGCACCCGCCCCGTCTGTTCCAGCGCCCTGGAAGTGACGCAGCCCGAGTAGTCGGGTATCGGAATGTCAACTTCCTGCTGGCGATCGACGCGTAGTTGGCGGCGGTTCCCGATCAAATCGCTCAAGTGGATCGTGTCAAGCCCGCTTCCTTCCTGGACTGAACGGCCCGGCTGCCAGAGGGGGCTGACGTTCATGGCCGACCTGGTTCCGCAGTGTCGGCGAGGCCACCGGCACGCGCGGTGAGGTAAGTGGTCCAGGCGCGTTGAGCGCGACGCCCACCACCGCGGGCGCACCGCGGTGGTCCAGGAAGAGCCTCCGACGTCTGGAACATCACGGCGTCCGCCATCAGCTTCTGCAGGTGCCGGTGGTAGCCCATCTTCTTGATCACGCTGGTGTCATCCCCAAGTCGTCGCCGTGTATCTCCAACGCCCGTGCCAGCAGCCGGGTCCGGAACTCGTCCGAGACCCCTAAAGGTGGAGTCGGTCATTGGAACCGTCCGTTGCGACATGAGGTCGCTTGTGTTGAGTGAAGACGTCGAAGGAGGATCGACTGAGGTCGAAGACGTAGTCCGGGCCGTATCCGTGGCCTGTCCCTACCCCGACATGCGTGGCTGGGTCCTGCTCAGCCGGGTGTGAAGCTCGGGGGAAAGCCCAAGAGTCTCCGTTCCGCCCGGGGGCCACAGGCGATGGGAAGGCTGGGCATGGGGTGAATACCAGTGAATCCTTACTGATGCCTCGTAATTCCAACGCTTTGTGGCGGCATGTATCACAAAGTGACAGGGGCCCGTCGTTGAAAGGCGACAGGTGGCGGCCAAAGACTGATTTTGGTCGTGTGGATACCACCGCCCTCGGGGTATAGAGGACACCCAACCCCAGCCGCACCTCACACATGCGGAACATGGAAACCCCGCTAGAGTCCGATACGGGCGCAGTGCGCGAACGTAGCGGTAAGCCGATCGTAAGAGGGGCCTAATTCTCTGGCGGGACAGGATGCCCAAGAAGCTAACGCCGGCTGCCGAAAGGCGACACGAAACGCGAGGCGGACATGACCGACTCTCTCCTGTCGGATGCCCCGTGAAAGTGGCCGGATACCCGGCACGTGCCGGGACGCGAAAGCGTGCTGACGTGTGGCAGGTGAGCCTTTGAAGACGAACTGTAGGAGCTACCCGAACCGAAGGGCAAGTTAGACACCTTATGGTGAACGGACCTGAAGGCCCCTCGCAGATGCAGCTGGAGGCCGACGATTGGAATTGGATCGCCTGGCGCTCGGTCGAGCGAGAGGTAGAGCGGCTCCGGCAGCGAATATTCAAGGCGACTCAGGAAGGCGACTGGCCCAAAGTCAGGAACCTGCAGAAGCTGATGCTACGTTCCCGATGCAACACGCTGCTCAGCGTGCGGCAGGTGACGCAGCGAAATGCTGGGCGCAAGACCGCAGGGGTGGATGGTGAGGTCGCACTGACCTCCGAAGCGAGGGCAAATGTGGCGGTGCGCGTGCACCAATCCATCACCTCCTGGAGGCCCCGTGCGGTGAAGCGCGTGTACATCCCTAAGGGATCAAATCCCGCAAAGCTGAGACCTCTCGGCAT
>NZ_JBITFB010000060.1:0-30934 GCF_044455625.1 Kitasatospora sp. NPDC051164
GCGCCGATGGTACTGCAGGGGGGACCCTGTGGGAGAGTAGGACGCCGCCGAACAATCTTTCAGAAGAACCCCCATCCGGATCCCGGATGGGGGTTTTTCGTATGTCGTGATCAGGGTGTCCACACCGCCGTGAGCCCTTCTGCGAGACCATGGCTTCCATGGATACCGAGACGTTCGTACGCACCCGCCGTTCCCTGCACGCGGTGGCCCAGCTGGTGCTGGCTGGGCCTCAGCACCGGGTGGGCGGCACGATCCGGCTGCGTGCCTGCGCGGGCGGCTTCGCGACCAGTGTCGAGCCGCGCCTGCGGGTGATCGGCGCTGAGCTGGTCGGGCCGGGGGAGGTGCTGTCCCTCGAGTGGACCACGTGTACCGCGCTCGGAGCGGCACTCGGGCTCGCGGTCGGTGCTCCCGTCGGGCTGTACGAGGACGGGTTGGGCGTCGCCGTCGATGACGCGGTCGAGGTGGACCCGTCCGCTGCCGGCCGGCTCCTGCACTGCTTCGCGCTTGGCGACGCCGCGTTGCGTGGGCTGTTCCCCGGCGCGGAGCCGGTCATCTGGCCCGAGCACTTCGACATCGGGGTGACCGTCGACGGCGTCAACTACGGTGTCTCGCCCGGTGACGCGTTCCTGTCGGAGCCGTACGCCTATGTCGGCCCGCACATTCCTCGGCAGGGCGATTTCTGGAACGCGCCCTTCGGCGCTGCCCGGCGGATGCGTGAACTCGGCGGTGTCACGGGGGTCATGGCCTTTCTGGCGGAGGGCCGCCGACTGGCCGCCGGTGACGGTGCCGACGACGGCGTGGTTCGCTGACGTACCTACGACGCCATCGACGGCATCGACCGGTTCATCGGCGTGGGCGCGCTCGCACGATTCCGCACCCTCCTCCGGGGCCGGGCCACGTGACCGTAGGGCTGCAGGGCGCCGTCCACGGCCGCGGCCGGCGCGCCTCGGCCGTCCCGGGCGCGGCGGGTGATCGGCTCGTACTCCGTTGCCTGGGCCCGGCCCGGATCGGCCATGTGACGCGCATCACTGGCTGGGGGAAAACCGGGGGGCCCGGCGCACCGTAAGACCAGGACGTGAAGCGTTCACCGGCCTCGATGACCGAGGCCCAACTGGTCCGGCGGATCTCCCGCGGGGACACCGCAGCCTTCGACGAGCTGTACCGGCGCAGCGCGCCCTGGCTGACGGCGCGTCTGCGCAGGCGTTGCGCGGACGACGAGATCGTCGCCGAAGTCCTGCAGGAGACGTACCTGGCGGTGTGGCGGGCGGCCGGATCCTTTGCCGACAGCATGCGCGGCGAGGAGGCCGGCGGCTGGTTGTGGACGATCGCCGCCCGTCGGCTGGTGGACGCGTTCCGGGTGCGAGGCCGGCACAACGCCCTCCCGCCCGCGTCCGCGGCCCTGGGGCCGGCGCCCTCGGCCGAGCGCGAGGTGCTCGATTCTGTCATCGGGGGTGACCTCGGTGCGGCCCTGGACCGGCTCGCGCCCGAGCTGCACCAGGTCCTGACCGCGATGGTGCTCGACGGGCTGACGGTCCGTGAGACCTCCGCGCTGCTGCGGATTCCCGAGGGAACCGTCAAGACCCGTGCCCGCCGTGCCCGCCTCGACCTGCGAAAGGCCCTGTCATGACTGCGCACGCCCCCCGTCGGCTGCTGGTGAGTTACGTGCTGGGACCGGACGCCCCGGCCGGTCCGACTGACGGTCGGAGCGAGGGCCCGAGTGTCGGGGAGCTCTGGGCGGTGGAGGCGCATCTGGAGCGGTGCGCCGTCTGCCGGGCCGAGTTGGCGGAGGTGTCGCTGACCCACAGCCCGGCGGCCACCGCGCTGGTGGAGCAGGTGCGCGAGCGCCTGTCGGCGTCGCTTTCGCCGGTGCGTCGGCGCCGGTGGCGGCGGGCGCGGGGGGAACTGGCCCGGTGGGCGGCCCCGGCGTTCGGGCCGTGGGTCGCGGCGCTCGTGCTCGTCGTCCTCTGCGCTCTGGTCCTGGCGTCGGCCGTCGCGCGGGACTCCCCGACCCTGTTGCTCCTGGCCCCGGCGATGCCGCTGCTGGGCGTGGCCCTGAGCTGGGGCCCGCACACCGATCCGGTCCACGAGCTGGTCGCCACGACTCCGAGGGCCGGGCTCGCGCTGGTCCTGCGACGGACCGTGGCCGTGCTGGCCTTCGTGATCCCGCCGTTGGCGGTCGGTGGCTGGATCACCGGCACCGCACCCGTGCTGGTCCTGCTGCCCGCCCTCGCGCTGACCTGCGCCGCCCTGGCACTGGGCAGCAGGCTGGGCGTCCAGCGTGCCGCCACCGCACTCGGCGTCGGCTGGGCCGCGTTCGTGGTCATCCCCGCGATGGACGACAGGACCGTTCCGGTCTACCTGCGGGAGTCCGCCGCCCCGGGGTGGGCGGCCGCGGTCGCGGCCCTGGGCGTCGCCGTCGTCCTGTGCCGCAACACCTACCTGCACTCTCGTGAGGCCCGCGTGCGCCGGCGCTGACCCGGCCCGTCGTCCTTCGTGGACGCCGCCTTTCCCCGGCCCGGCGCCGCCTTTCCCCGGCCCGCGCCGGCGGCCACCTGTGCCGCCTTCCACCTGCCCTGCCGTGTCCTGCCCTGCCCTGCCCTGCACCCGTACTGCGAGGAGACCCGACCATGCCCGTCACCGGTACCGCGAGCGAGATCGCCCCCACCCGCTACTCCCACCACATCCGGGCCCGCGCGCTGACCGTGCGGCGGGGCCGCCGCCTGGCGGTCGACGGGATCGACCTGGACCTCGGCGTCGGCGTGCACGGTCTGCTCGGTCCCAACGGGGCGGGCAAGACCACCCTGATCCGTACGCTCGCCACCGTCCTGACCCCGCACAGCGGCGAGCTGGAACTCCTGGGCAGCGCCTGCCGCAGCCGCGGCGAACTGCGGGAGCTGCGCCGCTGGCTGGGCTACCTGCCGCAGGCGTTCGGGCACTACCGGCGGTTCACGGTGCGCGAGTTCGTCGAGTACATGGCCTGGCTCAAGGAGGTGCCCGGCCACAAGGCGGCCGACGCGGTGCAGCACGCCATCGACCGGGTCGACCTGACCGGACGGGCCGACGACCGGATGGGCTCGCTCTCCGGCGGCATGCTGCGCCGGGCGGGCATCGCCCAGGCGATCGTCAACGACCCCGACATCCTGCTCCTCGACGAGCCCACGGTCGGCCTGGATCCCGCCCAGCGCCTGGAGTTGCGCGCTCTGCTGCGCGACATCGGCGAGCGGTCCTGCGTCCTGGTCTCCACCCACCTGGTCGAGGACGTCGGCGCGGCCTGCACCGGCGTCGTGCTGATCGACGAGGGCGCCACGGTCTTCGCGGGCCACGTCGACGGGCTCCGCGCCGCGGGCACCGACACCGACCCGGGCGACAGCGACATCGAGCGCGGCTACTCCGCCATCCTGCGCCGGCACCGCCAGGCGAAGGCCGGCGCCGGCGCGTAGGCGGCGCACCCCCGGTCACCCCTGATCGCCCTGCGATCGCCTTCCGATCCCCTTCCAATCGCCCTTGCGACACCCCGCCTGTCCTGATCCCCTCGACCACTGGAGACCGTGATGTTCCGAATGGTGCGCCTGGAGGCGAAGCGCTCGATCGCCCTGGCGCTGTTCCTGGTGATGGCCGCCGTGACCCGTGCCTTCCTCTGGATGGACGTCCAGGAGTGGGCGGCCAGTTGGACGCCCCTGGTCTCCTCGATGCGGGCGACCGCCTGGACCGGACTGCCGGTGGTGCTGGCCGCCGCGATCTGGCACGGCGGGCGGGAGCGTCGCAACGCGGTCACCGAGCTGTTCGCCGCGACGCCGCGGCCGCGCCCGGTCCGGCTGCTGCCGGCCGTCGTGGTGCTGGCCGGTGCCGCGGTGCTCGCCGTGACCGCGGTGGTCGTCTGGGCCGCGGTCATCGTCTCCGGGCACGCGACCTTCAGCGACGGCGAGTGGCCGCTGGGCCTCGCGGTGGGGCTGCTCGCCACGGTCGCGGTCACCCTGCTCGGGCTGGGTATCGGACGGGCGGCGCCGACGCCGGTCGCGGCGCCGCTGGGCGCGGTGCTGTTGTTCCTGATCCTGACGGTGAGCCGGATACGGGACGGCCGGCCGGCGAACCGCCTGGTGGACACGGTGCTCCCGATGCTGCCGGTGACGGACGACTTCCACCGGGTGCTGCCCTCGCTGTCCTTGGCCCAGAGCGTCTGGTTCGCCGCCCTCGGTGTCACCGGCGTGCTGCTGACCGTCGCGGCCACCACGCGTGCCCGGGTCCTGGCCCTGGCTCCGGCCGTGGCCGGGATGGCGGTCGGTGCCCTGCTGGCGCCCTCCGGCGCGATCGTCCCCGCCCCGCGGGCCACCGAACTGGTCTGCTCACCCGAGGACAGCAGGGTCTGCGTCACCAAGGTGCACAGCAGGGCGCTGCCCGACCTCCTGGCTCCCGCCCGGAGGGTGCTCGACGCCTTCGCCGAGGTGCCCGGCGGCCCGAAGCGGATCCAGGAGGACCCGGTGACCTGGAAGCTCGAGGACGACCGGCCGGCCGCTGCCAAGGACCCGGGTACGGTGCGCGTCCAGCTCCCGAACCGGACCCAGGAGGGCGGCATCCGGTGGGAACCGGCCACCCTCCTCGACGTGGTGGCCCGCAACGCCGTGGTCGACCTCGACTGCTTCTCCGGAGCGCAGGAAAGGGCCCGTGCGGGCGACGCCGCCTCCGCGATCACCGCACTGCTCCTGGGCACCCCCACCGACAAGCTGGGCCCCCTCGCGCGCACGGCCTACGACACCCTGCGCGCGCTGCCCGCCGAGGAGCGCTACCGGCGGATCGGGGACAGCCGAAAGGCCGGGTTGACCTGCGGCGACCCGCTGGGTGCCATCACGGGCGAGGGAGCGGGCCGATGACCCCGGGACTGCGCGGCCTCGTGCTGCACCTGCGCAGCCGGGCGATTCCGGCGACCGCCGTGGTCTTCCTGTGCGCCGCCGCCCTCACCTGGGCCGGGTGCCGGATGGACGATCCGGGGGGCTCTCGCATGGTCCGCCTGATCGCCGTGGTGCTGGGAGTCGCCGCTGTCGCCCGCACCCTGGCCGGCCCGGACGAGGAGCTGGAACGCGGTACGCCCGCCCGCTGGCGGCTGATCCGCGCGCTCCACCTGACGCTGCTCGGCGGGGCCCTGCTCGGCCTGCTCGCCGCCGTCGGCCTGCTTGCCGGTCGGCAGACGCACGCCGTGCCGCTCGGCACCCTCGTCCAGGCCGTGTCGGCGCTCACCGCGACGACCGCTCTGGCGGCGGTGCTGTTCGGGGCGCAGGCGGCCTGGGCCCCGCCCGTCGGCTGGGCGCTGCTCATGCTGGCGGTGGGACCCCGGGACA
The DNA here is from genome assembly GCF_044455625.1 of Kitasatospora sp. NPDC051164. NCBI lineage: Bacteria > Bacillati > Actinomycetota > Actinomycetes > Kitasatosporales > Streptomycetaceae > Kitasatospora > Kitasatospora sp. NPDC051164. The sequence continues at coordinate 5,334 of NZ_JBITFB010000060.1, forward strand.
ACATCACCGGAGAGGCGCTGACCTGGATGGTCCAGGAGCCCCACACCGACGTCTCGAGGACGGTGCCCGCCGTCCTGACCGTGGTGGGCGCCGCCGCCTACATCCGGTGGGGGAGCCGCGGAGGATCGTCCGGTCGTTGATCGACGCGATCGTCCGGACGTACCGATCGGGCGCCGCCGGCCCCACCCGCCCGGGTCTGAACCACTGTTCAGGCTCGAGCGGGTGGGGCCGGCTTTTGTCGTAAAATCAACGTTTGTGCCGGTCACGGCCGGTGACGGTCGGTCAGGGCAGAGGCGCGGAGGGTGCGATCGGACGGGCCGGACGGGCCGCCGCGGTGGTGCCGCCGGGTCAGACTTCACCGTCCGCGGGGGCGGACCGGTTGCCCTTCCGGGACCTGCCCGGTTGCCCTGCGGGGACCTGACCGGTTGTCCCGTGAGGGCAGGGCCGGCCGGGCTGGTGCGGCCGTGCGGCGCTGTCCGTGGGTTGTTCGAACCCGCCACGGTTACTGGTGGGTGTTGACATGGTCACGGGTTGTAGGAGGAGATACGGGGGAAGGGGGAGGTCGCGGAGACGAATGGGCCGAAAGGGCTCGTCGACATCGTGGGCATCCGGCGCGCCCTTCCCCGGGCCGACTGCCCGGGGAAGGGAAGATCGCTTTGCGTGCCGAATCAGTTGCCCTGCCTGATGTCGCTCAGCGAACCGCTGACATTGAGGAGCTCGTGACATGTGGACGCCTGCTTGCCCGAGGCCGGGGTGCCCGGGGACTCGCAGGTCACACTCGCCGTCACGGCCTGGTCTTCGGAGACCTGGATGGGAGTCACCCAGTGGTAGTCCTGGTTGCGGAAGGTCTCCAAGGCGATCGTGGTGATCGTCTGGTTTCCGGCCGTGATGGTCAATAGCCCTTGGTCGCCTTGGAAGTTGGCAGCCACGATGTCCGTGATGTCGAAGACCTTGCCGTGCGGCACCTGGTAAGTGCCCACGGCGGAGGCGGCGTTCGCGCTCTGCACGTCGATCGTCGCGGAACTCTGCGAACCGGTGCCCGGCACCGCGAGGCCGCCCGGGCCGGGGTTGCGGCCGCCGGGACCGGAACTCGGCTGCCCGGCGCCCGGCTTGTTCTGGCCACCGGGGCTCGCACCGGAATGGGCCGGCGTCGCGCCGGCTTCGGGAGCGCCGGGGGTCGGAGCCGGGGCGGGGGTGGCGGACTGCTGGGCGACGGCCTTCTCGGCGGCCTGCTTCGCCGAGCTGCGCACCGCCGGGCGGACCAGGGCGAACCAGGCCAGCAGCAGGGCGAGCAGCGCCGCCAGAAGAGCGAGCAACCACTTGGGGAGGATCGGCAGTTGAATGAACTCACCGTCCAGGGTCGGACGTTGAGCAGCGGTCAGGGCTGGGCTCGGGGTGGTCTCGGCCGTGCCCTCCGGACCCTTGCCGTCCGCCCCTTTGCCCTCTGCGCCCTTGCCGTCCGGGCCCTTGCGGGCTTCGGGCTCCTCCGGGCCCACCGTGACCTCGAACGGCCAGGACGCCGGCTTGCCGAACCAGATCAGCTTGCGGGTGCGTGCCTGCAGCCGCACCTCGCCGGACTCGCCGGGAGCGAGACGCAGCCGCTCCGGGGTGACCTGGAACCGCAGGTCCTCGCCGGCCTGTCCGGGAGTGAGGACGACGGTGCCGGGAGCGTTCCCGAGATTGCGCACCGAGGTCCGGTAGCGTCCGCGCAGCCAGCCTCGGCGACGGCGCGGCGCGAGGGCGGCCTGCAACTCGTGGAACGGGGTCACGGTGACCGTGGTTTCCGGAACCGTCACCAGCTCGGGGCGTTCGGCCGGCAGCACCCGGATACCGAGCGGGAAGTCACCGGCCCGCGCGGCGGGCGAACGCGGCGGAGCCAGGCGCACCGTCACCGTCTCGGACGTCCCCGGGAAGAGCGAGATCCGGGCCGGTTCCACGGTCGTCCAGGCGGCACAGTCGCCGACCACCTCAAGCGAGTACGCCTCAACGATGTCGAGGTCGTTGCGTACCGTCAGGGTCGTGGTGGCCACGCCACCGGGGGCCACCGTCAGTGCGGGCAGGCCGAGTTCGGCGGATGTGGTCATAGCGTGACGGTAGGACCTCCGGACGGTCCGAGGAGAGGGCCGTACGGGCAAGCCGTGGGCACACCCCTTGCCCGTACGGACCGACCGACCCCGTCCGGTGCCGTCGGCGCACCGCGCGGACCGGGTGCCCGCACCCCAGAGCCACGGCCCGCGCTGTCCGACGGCGGCCGGCCGTCACCACCACAGGTCCCCTGGAGAATGGAGTGTTCGATGACGTCGACCGACACAACCCGTACATGCCGTGAGGAAGCCGTCAGCACCCTGCGGACGACGGTGGCACCTCGGTCCGGCCGCGCCCGCCCGTCCGGCAACGCCCGTCCGTCCGGCAACGCCCGTCCATCCGCGGCAGGCGGCGCCTCCGCCCAGGTGCGGGCCAAGCCGGACCAGGTGCGCGTGGCGGTGTACGCGGAGGACATCATCCTGCAGACCGGTGTGGTCCAACAGCTGCGCCAGCGGCCCGAGGTGGAGCTGCTGAGCGAGAGCGAGGCGGCGCAGGCGGAGGTCTCCCTGCTGGTGGTCGACGCCATGACCGAGACGGTGGCCGAGCACCTGCGCCGGCTGCGGCTCGCCTCGTCGGGCGCGATAGGCCTGGTGGTGGGTCACTTCGAGGCCGGCGGGCTGCAGACGATCGTCGAGTGCGGGGTCGCCGCCGTGCTGCGCCGCTCGGAGGCGGACCAGGACCGGCTGGTACACCTCATCACCGCCCTGGCCAACGGCGAGGGCGTGATGCCCGGGGACCTCCTCGGCGAGCTGCTCGACCGGATCGGGATACTCCAGCGCACCATGCTCGACGGGCGGGGCCTGACCCTGTCGACCCTGACCGCCCGGGAAGCCGACATGCTGCGGCTGGTCGCCGAGGGCTTCGACACGAGTGAGATCGCCGCCCAGACCTCGTACTCCGAACGCACCGTCAAGAACGTGCTGCACGAGATCATCACGCGGCTGGGCCTGCGCAACCGGGCGCACGCGGTGGGGTACGCCATGCGGCGCGGCCTGATCTGAAGGCCGCGGCCGTGGCGGCCTGCCCTTTGGGGACACAGGTTGTTACCCCCGGCTCGGGCGTCCGGACTCTGTCCCCGGGGGCCCGAGCCGGGGAGACTGCGGGGAGACCGCCCCTGCCATCCTGAGAGGTCGAGCGTGATCGGCGCCACCGGCACTCCCCGCTCCATCCGGCGGCCGGCCCGGGCCGCCGCCGCCGTCCTGCTCGCCATGGCGGCGGCCGTGATGACCCTGGGCACCGCCGCCCCCGGCGGACAGGGCGCCACCACGGTCCCGGCCGCCGCGGCCGACCCGGCGGCCGGGCGGATCGCCTTCGCCGGCACCGACCACCGCGGCCTCGGCCGGGTGACCGGCACGGCGACCAGCACCCCGCTGTTCGGGCCCGGCCCGATCCACTTCGACCAGGACCCCTCGGCCCGGGGCGACGAACTGGTCTTCACCAGCCTGCGGGACAGTCAACTGCCCCAGGTCTACCTGCGCGACGCGGCCGGCGCGGTCCACAAGCTCACCACCGGCATGGACACCGGCCACCCCGCGCTTGCCCCGGACGGCAAGGCCGTCGTCTTCGAGGCGCTGGAGCCCACCGGGGCCGGCGGCGCCCCCCGGCACGCCCTGTGGGTCGTCAACCGGGACGGCAGCGGGCTGCGCCGGCTGACCGACGGCCCGGCCGACGAGACGCATCCGACCGTCTCGCCCGACGGCAAGTGGGTCGCGTACGCCTGTACCGGCGACCCGGCGCACACCCAGATCTACCTGCGGCCGTTCACCGGCGGCGCGCCCGTCAAGGTCACCGACGTGACCAGCGGAAACGCCGTCGACCCGACCTGGAACCCGGTGAACGACGACGCGCACCGCAACCAGATCGTCTACACCTGGGACCAGGGCGACCAGGGCCGCACCCTGATGCTCACCTCGCCCACCGGCGGCGACAAGGCGTTCTTCCTGCGCACCGGGTCCACGTGGCGCACCGGTTCCGCCGCCTGGATGGCCGACGGCAGCGGGGTCCTCTTCCTGAGCTCCGACCTGCCCCCCGCCAACCCCCCGGCGCAGCAGCCCGAACCGCCCCGGGCGCCGGTCGTCAACCTGTACCGCGCGCCGACCTGCTCCTGCGACGACCCCCGACTGCTCTACAGCACCGACCGGTCGATCGCGACGCCGGCCTGGCTGGGCAGCCAGGACAAGGGCGGGCCGGTGGTGGAGCAGACCAGCGCCACCACCGCCAACGTCGCCGACCTCCAGGACGTCCGCCCCGACGGGGCCGACCCGCGCGACCTCGGCATCAGCGTGCTCCGGGAGGACCCGGCCGCCGACACCAACACCGACCCCGACCCGGCCGCCGACCCGCTCTTCCACCCCCGCCCCGGTTACGACCCCTGGTACGAGCGGCAGACCTACACACCCGACGGCCGGCAGATCGCGGTGACCCGCTACGAGGACGCCGAGGCCGGGCGGATCCAGCGGATCTGGCTGGCCGACGCCGACGGCGCGAACCCGCACCCGATGAACCTGGCCGGCCGCGGCCCCGCCGACCGGGACACCGACCCCTCCTTCTCGCCGGACGGCAAGCTGCTCGTGTTCAGCCGCAGCACCCCGGGCCGCGGACAGGAACCGGGCCGTCCCGGACGGATCCTGATCGCCCAGGTGTCCACCGGGGCGATCGTCGGCACCGTCGAGCCGCCGGCCGGGCAGGCGGGCGCCTCCGACGGCGAGCCCTTCTGGTCCCCCGACGGCAAGCTGATCGCCTTCTCCAGGACCGAGGTGATCAACGGCAACGCCGGCAACATGCACATCTGGACCGTGCCCGCCGACGACCTCGCCCGGCAGGCCGACCTGAGCCGGGCAGCCTGCCCGGGCAGCTGCAACGTCATCGACGACAGTCCGGTGTTCTCACCCGACGGCCGGCGCATCGCCTTCAACCGCAAGGCCGGTGACGGCGGGAACAACCGGCGGGACGGCGTGCTCGTCACCTCGCCCACCGGCAGCGACTGCACGGTGATCCTGCCCACCGCGCTCCGCGGCCAGAAGAACGCCTGCACCCGGCCGCTGCCCGACACCTCCGAAAGCGGCCCGTTCCAGCCCCGCGACGTTGCCTGGACGGCGAACGGCGCGCAATTGGTGCTCACCTCCCGCCGCGCCCTGCCGCCCAACTCGCCGGAGGGACTGGCCGTCTACGACTTCGCGGCCGGCACCCTCACCCCGCTCGACCGGCGGTTGCCGGGACGCCAGAAGGAGCCGACCGTCCAGCAGTCCGTCGACCTGGCACTGAGCGCGCCCGAGCGGACCCCCGCGGTCCCCGTCCAGGGCGGCACCGACGTGACGATCACCGTCACCAACAAGGGCCCCGCGCCCTCGCCCGGCACCGTCCTCACCGCCTCGGTGCCCACCGGCGCCCGGCTCGGCGGGCTGACCAGCCCCGTCGGGCAGTGCGACGCCGCAGCGCTGCGCTGTGACCTCGGCACCCTGGCACCGGGCGCGGTGGTCCGGGTGACCGCCCGGCTCATCGGCACCCGCACCGGCACGCAGGAGTTCGGCTGGAGCGTCACCGGGACGGTGGCCGACCCGAACCCCGGGGACGACTCCGCCCGGACCTTCCTGCCGGTGCTCGACGCGCCGACGCCCTCGCCGACGCCGACGCCGAGCCCGACGCCGACACCGACCGTCACCCCGACCCCGACCCCGACCCCGACGCCGACCACCGCCCCGACCCCCGCACCTCCGCCGCCGCCCGGCCCCGCCCCGGCACCGGCCCCGGCACCGCCGCCGCAGGCCGGACCCGGGGTGTCCGTCGACGCCCAACCGAACCCCGGCTACGTCGGCGGCCACGTGACGGTCAGCTACACGGTGCGCAACACCGGACAGGCCCTCGCGACGGGGCTGCGCCTGACCCTCGGCCTGCCCGCAGGTGTGCCCACCGAGCCGCTGCCCCCGGGCTGCCGGGCCGGGACCTGCGACCTGGTCGACCTCTCCCCGGGCGGCAGCCAGGTGGTCCGGGTGGTGCTGTCACCCGACGCGGCCCTGCAGACCACCATCACCGCGGAGCTCACCACCACCGGTACCGACGCCACCCCGGGACCGCACCGGGCGAGCACCCCGCTGCGCATCCTGCAGCCCCGCATCGTCGCGGTGCCGCCGATCGGCAAGCCCGGCTTCGTGACCTCCGTGCGCGGCTTCGACTTCCCGCCCGGCGCGCCCGTCCGCTTCACCTGGCAGCCCGGCATCACCGCGGCGGCGGCACCGACGTACCCGCGGGCCGACGGCACCTTCGCGGGCCAGCTGCTCATCCTCCCCAAGGACGAGACCGGCCCGCGGACCATCACCGCCGACGGCCCCGGGTTCTCCCCGGTGACCACCCCCTTCCTGGTGGTCGAGGGCAGCGTCGGCCCGCCGGGAGAGGTGGACCGGCGGTGATCCACGAAGTCGACGAGGCACTGCGGCTGCTGCTCGCCGAAGCCGGTCTGCCGGAACGCGGAGTCGAGGTGGTCTTTGATGCGCCCACCCGCGACTTCGCCTCCCGGCGCACCGCTCCGACGGTCAGCGTCTTCCTCTACGGGATCCGCGAGGACACGGACCGACGGCAAGCCGGCGCCGTCGCCGAATACGACGAGGACGGCGTCGTGGTCGGCCACCGGGCCGCGCCCCGATGGTTCGAGCTGGCCTACCTGGTCACCGTCTGGACCAACCGGCCGCAGGACGAACACCGGCTGCTGGCCGAGGTCCTGCAGTGCCTGACCACCGTGGACGCGCTGCCCGCCCGGATGCTCACCGGGACGCTCGCCCAACTCGGACTGACCGTCGGGATCGACATCACGGGGCGCGACACCGGCCTGCCGTCGGTGTCCGACGTCTGGTCCGCGCTCGGCGGGGAACTGCGGCCCTCGATCGACCTCAGGGCGCTCGCCCCGCTGCCCGGCGGGCTCAGCCCCGCGGGGCCGCCGGTCACCGAAGGCCTGGTCGTACGCGTCGAGGACACCAGCCGGGAGGCCGGGGCCGGCACCCCGGAGAGTGCGGCACCCGCTGACGGGCCGGGCCGCCGACTGCGCTACCACGGCGGCGCGGACCCCGGACCGGACGGCTTCGCCGCGCCCCGGGACCGCGAGCTGCCGCCGGGCCGCCGGCCACGGGGCAGGGCGCGATGAGCCTCGACCTCGGGTCGGCCACGGCGGCCACGCCGGTCCCGGTCCCGTCGGTGACGTCGGTGACGGAAGCCGCGTCGTCCCCGGAGGCCACCGACGGGGCAGCGGCCGGACCCGACCACCTCTGGGAACGGCTGCACCGCGTCGAGCAGCGGGTCCGCAGCGCGGTGCGCGAGCGCCGGGCCGACGACCCGGACCCGGACGACCCGTACCGCGGCCAGTACCTCAGCCCGGAGGCGGTGGAGCGGATCCTGGCGGCCTCCGCCACGGCCTTCCGCGACGGCGGAGCCCCCGGCGACGGTCCCGCGCCGCCGCCCGGCTCGCGGCTCGCCCGGCTCGGCGAGGCCTTCGGGCTGCTCCCGGTGGATGTCGAACTCCTGCTGGTGGCCCTCGCCCCCGACCTCGACACCCGCTTCGAACAGCTCTACGGCTACCTCAACGACGACCTGACCAGACGCCGGGCGACCGTTGGGCTGGCCCTCGAACTGTGCGGACTGTCAGGGGCCGGCGCCGGCCGCTTCCGGTTCTCCGTACGGGCCCCACTGATCGTCGGCGGCCTCCTGGACGTCGCCGAGCCGGAGCGCCCACTGCTCTCCCGCACCCTGCGCGTGCCGGACCGGGTGACGGCCCACCTGCTCGGCGACGACGAGCCGGACGGCGCGCTCGCCGGGCTGGCCCGCCGCGCCACCCCCGGGCCCGACCCCGGCGTCGGAGCGGCCGCGGAGTTCGTCGACCGGGTGCGCGCGGCCGCGGCGGACGGCGGACTGGTGCACCTGCTGGACCGGGACGGGCACGCCGGGCCGCCGGCCGTGGCCGCCCTCGCCGCCGACGGCCGGCCGCCCCTGGTCATCGACGCCGCCGCGCTGGCCGCCCGCCCGTCGCCGGGCATCGTGCGGGTGCTCGCCCGCGAGGCGCGGTTGGCCGGGGGCGGTGTGGTGCTCGGACCGCTGGACCGGCTCGAACCCGAACGGCCCGAGCGGGCCGCCCTGTTGCGCGACCTGTGCGCGGAACTCGCGGGCGTCCCGCTGATCGTGCACGGCCCGCAGGTGTGGGACCCGGCCTGGTCGCGGGAGAGCCCGCTGGTGATCACCGTCCCGCCGCCGGACGCGCGCGGTCGGACCGAACGCTGGGCCCGCGCCCTGACCGGTCCGTCGGACGGCGGTGAGCCGGACCCGCTGAGCGAGGAGCTGGCCGAGGCGGTGGCCGCCTACCGGGTGGACCAGGAGAAGCTGGAGCGGGCCGCCGCCGTGGCGGCCAGGACGGCGGCCGCCGAACGGCGCCCCGTGCGCGCCGAGGACGTGCGGGCCGCGGTGCGCGCGCAGAACGCCGCGGGCCTGGCCCGCCTGGCCCGCCGAATCGAACCCGCCGTCGGCTGGGCCGACCTGGTGCTGCCCGATCCCACCGCGGGCCGGCTGCGCGAGCTCGTGCTGCGCGCCCGGCACCGCGACCAGGTGCTCGGGCAGTGGCGGATGCGGCCGGGCGGCGCTCGGGGCAACGGCGTGATCGCCCTGTTCGCGGGGGAGTCGGGCACCGGCAAGACGATGTCGGCCGAGGTCGTCGCCGCGGAGCTCGGCATGGAGCTGTACGTCGTGGACCTGTCCACCGTGGTGGACAAGTACATCGGTGAGACCGAGAAGAACCTGGAACGCATCTTCACGGAGGCCGCGCAGGTGAACGGCGTCCTGCTGTTCGACGAGGCGGACGCGCTGTTCGGGAAGCGCTCGCAGGTCAAGGACGCCCAGGACCGCCACGCCAACGTGGAGACGGCCTACCTGCTGCAGCGCATGGAGTCGTTCGAGGGGATCGCGGTGCTGACGTCCAACCTGCGCGCCAACCTCGACGAGGCGTTCACCCGCCGGATCGACGTCATCGCGGAGTTCCCGCTGCCGGACGAGGCACAGCGGCGCGTGCTGTGGGACCGCTGCCTGGGGCCACGGCTGCCCCGCGGTGACGACCTCGACCTGGACTTCTGCGCCCGGCACTTCGAACTCACCGGCGGCTCCATCCGGGCCTGCGCGGTCTCCGCGGCCTACCTGGCCGCCGGAGCGGGCGCTCCGCTGGGCATGGCGCAGCTGGTCGCTGCGGTGGTCGGCGAGTACCGCAAGCTCGGCCGGCTGGTGCTGGAGAGCGAGTTCGGGCCGTGGCTGAGCGTCCTCGGGGACGCCGGGCGCACCTGACCGCCCGTCCGCCCGTCCGCCCGCCCGCTCGGCGGCGGGCGGTGGGGCCTGCGGGTACCCGTCGTGGTGGCCGCCGGGGGCAGTCGTTCTTGCCCCCGGTCCGGGACCTCGGGACATGTCCCCGGACGGTGCCCGGGCAGCAGACTCGGGGACGAATGACCGGCCACCCGAAGGAGCGCGAATGCCGTCGTACCTGACCCCGGGCGTGTACGTGGAGGAGGTCCAGTCCGGTGCCCGGCCGATCGAGGGCGTCGGCACGGCCGTCGCCGCGTTCGTCGGCTTCGCCGAGACCGGGCCCTTCCACGAACCCACGCTGGTGACCAACTGGGACCAGTACGTACAGCGGTTCGGCGGGTTCACCGAGGGCACCTACCTGGCCCACTCGGTCTACGGCTTCTTCGCCAACGGCGGCGGTTCCGCCTACGTGGTGCGGGTCGGCGACCCGGCTCGGCAGGCCGCCGCCGGCGCCCCCGCCCCGGCCGTCGGAGCGCCCGCGCCCGTCGCGGTCTCCGGCTTCCTGTTCTCGGCCCTGCCCGGCGCCGGCGGCGAGGTGTCCGTCGAGATCGCCGACGCGGAGGGCGAGAACGTCCCCGAGGACCGCTTCCGCCTGCTGGTCCGCCGGGGCGCCGAGGTCGTGGAGACCTACGACGTCTCGACCCGCAAGAGCACCAAGGGCTACGTCGTCACCCAGCTGCGCGAGTCGAAGCTGGTCGCCGTCACCGAGCAGGCCGGCACCGCGCCGAGCCGCCCCGAGCGCCGGACCCACGCCCTGGCCGCCGCCCCCGCACCCGCCACCGGGCCGGTCGCGGCCGCCGCCGCCCGGCTCGACCCCGCCGAGTACGTCGGCGACTCCGCCGCCCGGACCGGTTTCTCCGGCCTGGAGGCGATCGACGAGATCACCATGGTCGCGGTGCCCGACCTGATGAGCGCCTTCCAGCGCGGCGACATCGACGCCGAAGGCCTGCGCACCGTCCAGCTGGCCGTCATGTCGCACTGCGAGCAGATGGGCGACCGGATCGCCGTCCTGGACCCGCCGCCCGGCCTCAACGCCCAGCAGATGCGCAGCTGGCGCAACGACGAGGCGGGCTTCGACTCCCGCTACGCCGCCCTGTACTACCCGTGGATCAAGGTCTTCGACCCGGCCACGGGCCGCAACGTCATGGTCCCGCCGAGCGGGCACGCCGCTGGCGTGTGGGCGCGCAGCGATGCCGAGCGCGGCGTGCACAAGGCGCCCGCCAACGAGGTCATCCGCGGCGCGGTCGACCTGGAGATCCGTCTCAGCAAGGGCGAGCAGGACCTGCTCAACCCGATCGGCGTCAACTGCGTGCGGGCCTTCCCCGGGCGCGGCATCCGGATCTGGGGCGCCCGCACCCTCTCCTCCGACCCGGCCTGGCGCTACCTCAACGTGCGCCGGCTCTTCAACTACCTGGAGGAGTCCATCCTCCTGGGGACCCAGTGGGTGGTCTTCGAACCCAACGACGACCGGCTGTGGTCCAGCATCCGCCGGAACATCACCGCGTTCCTCACCGAGGAGTGGCGGCGCGGGGCGCTGTTCGGCCAGACCGCGGCCGAGGCCTTCTACGTCAAGTGCGACCGCGACAACAACCCGCCGGAGTCCATCGACCTCGGCCAGGTGATCTGCGAGATCGGCGTCTCTCCGGTGAAGCCGGCGGAGTTCGTGGTGTTCCGGCTGTCCCAGTTCTCCGACAGCACGAGCCTCGTCAACGAGTGACCGGCACGGTCGGCATCCATCGGAAGGTAACAGCACGTCATGGCTGAAGGCGATCCGCTCTCCACACACATCTTCGGCGTCCAACTCGGCGGCTACAACGTCGAGTCCGTCAAGGAGATCAGCAACCTGACGGTCGACCAGGAGGTCGTCGAGTACAAGCAGGTGACCCAAGAAGGCAAACTGATCGTCCGCAAGCAGCCGGGCGCCCGGATGCCGGGCGAGGTGACGATCACCCGCGGCCTCGACAAGAGCAGCGCGTTCTCCAACTGGATCAAGGAGACGCTCAACAACGGGGCGATCAACACCGCGCGGCAGAACCTCACCATCGAGGTCAAGGACACCACCGGCGCCACCCTGCGGCGCATCCAGCTGACCAACGCCTGGGCGAGCCGCTGGGAGGGCCCCACGCTCACCGCCGGCGAGTCCAGTGCCGCGTCGGAGACCGTGACCATCGTGTTCGAGGAGATCAGCGTAGAGTGAGGCGGAAGATCGGCCTGGAGGAACTCCTCGAACGGGCCCCGGCCGCGCAGAGCACCGCGCCGCCGGCACAGCAGCCCGCCGGGCCGTCCGGGTATCCTGGGCCGTCCGGGCCCCAACGGCGCGCGCCGCACACCGAGTTCGAGTTCGAGCTGCCGCTCGGCTACGTCGACGACGAGGGCGGCGTGCACCGGCACGGCACCATGCGCCTGGCCACCGCCCGCGACGAACTGATGCCGCAGATCGACCTGCGGGTCAAGGAGAACCCGGCCTACCTGAGCGTGGTGCTGCTCAGCCACGTCATCACCAGGCTGGGCGACCTCACCGACGTGCACACCGGCATCGTCGAGCGGATGTACGCCACCGACGTCGCCTTCCTCCAGGACCTCTACCAGCGGATCAACAGCGAAGGCCACACGCGCGCCGCGGTGACCTGCCCGCACTGCGACGGCGCCTTCGAGGTCGACCTCGCCGGTGGGCGCCTGGGGGAATCGTGACGTACGCGCCTGCTCGGCTGTACGAGGAGATCGCGTACATCGCCTATCACTTCCACTGGCAGCGGGAGGACATCCTCGACCTGACCCACCGCGAACGCGGGCAGTGGGTGCGCGAGATCGCGCGGATCAACACCCGTGTCAGCGAAGGCGGGTGAGCCGGGTGGGGCTTCGGGACTGGATCAGCCGCCGGAAGGCGGGTGAGGCGGCGGACGGTGATGTCGGCGGTCTCGGCGGTGCCGGCGTTGTCGATGGTGGCTCCGGCGACGGTGCCGGGGCGCCGGCCGGGGTTTCCGGTGCCGGCGGTGCCGGTCGGCGTGGCCCGGCCGCAGGGGACGGAGGATGGCGCGCGGTACGGCCGCTCGCCCCGACCCTGTCCGGGGCGGCGCGTGGGGTCAGCGACGGCCTGACGTTCAGGTCCCGGCTCGCCGCGTGGCAGGACCCCTCGCTGAGCGGCCCGCTCGGCCATGCGGTCCTGCCGTCCGCCCCGGCGGGGATCCTGCGGGCGATGGCGCGGCCGGTCGCGCCGGCCGGATCCGTCGCGGGCGGGGACCAGCTCGCCATGCCGGTCGCCACGGGTACGTTCGGGGCGGGAGAGCCACGGGCGGACGAAGCGGAGCCGGCGGCGGACTCGGGGGCGTCGAGGAAGGCGCGGCCGGTTCAGCGGTCCGGCGCGGTACGGCGGCTTCCCGTGCGGTCGGCGCCGCGAACGGCGCGCTCGGCTCGGGCCGACCGGCCGGCGGCTTCGGAGGGCGGTGGCGGCGGCGGTAACGGTGGTGTGCCGACGGTTGGTGAGCTCACGCCCGGTGCGGGAATGCCTGGTGCGGTTGCCGCGTCGGCGCGCCGGAGCGAAGCCGTGGGTCCGGCCCGCCCGGTGCGGCCCCGCCCCGTCGGCGAAGCGCTGATCGTGGCGCGGCGCCCCCGGTCGCTGCCCGCGCGCCCGGTGACGGCGGTCCCCGGGACAGCGGTCCCGGTGACGGCGGTCCCAGCGGCAGGTGGGACTTCGGGTGCCGTCTCCGGGTTGCCGAGCCGCAGCCCGGATCCGGCCGGCGGCACGGGCTCGCCCGCGACCGGCGAGGCCGCCGCGCGGACGGCGGTCGGCCCGGGCGTCACCGCCGGGACCGCGCGAAGCGGGCCGGCCGAAGGAACCGTCCAGCGTGCTGCCCTGCCGGGCACCGCTGCGCCCGCCCGCCCGGTCCTCGGTGCGCCGATGACCTCCCTTCCCGCGAGCGCCTCACCCGTGGCCCGGGCCGCCACCGGCCCGCAGCTCCCCGACGCAGCCTCGGGCCCGCCGGCCATGCCGGTCGTCCCCGCCGACGCGAAGTCCACCGGCACCGAGTCGGGTGGACTCGACGCCACCCAGGACCGGCGTGCCCGTACGGCTGTCGAGCCGGGCGGCGCGGCGCCGTCCCGCCCCGCGCGTGGGTCCGTCGGCGCCGGACCCGTCCAGCGCACGCCGTCCGGGGCCGGTGCCTCCTCGCAGCCATCGCTGTCCACACCACCGTCCACACCGCCGTCCGCACCGTCATCCCATCCGCCGGCGCCGACTCCCGAACGTGCCGGACAGGTACGCCCCGACCCGTCGCCCGCCGCCCGTACCCGAGGGGGCCTCGGTGCGCCCCTCGACGCGCTGCCGCCGACGGCCACAGCGCCGGGCCGCACCGCCCCGCTGCTCGGTGGGCGAGCACCGGTCCGACGGATCACGACCCCGACGACGGGTGCTGCCACAGGCGGCAGCACCGGGAGCGCGGCGGAGCAGGGCACGCCCGCCGCCACGGCGCCGCTGGTCGGCGAGGGGCCGCGGGTGCAGCGCGCCGTTCGGCGTTCCGGTGACGGCCCGGCGGGGTCGCCGGCCGGACCTCAGGGCGGCAACGACGGACTGGTCCCAGGCCGGGGCCCGGTCGGCGGAAGGCAGGGTGTGCCACCCACCGTCCGGCGCTTCGGCGACGGTTCGGCGGAGTCGACAGCTCGACCTCAGAATGGTGGACCGGACGTGCCCACCGCTGCAGCCGCGCCCGTGGTCGGCGAGGCGCCGCGCGTGCAGCGCGCCGTTCGGCGTTCCGGTGACGGCCCGGCGGAGTCGGCAGCCCGGTCCCAGAACGGCGATGACGGACGGTCGGCGGGCCGGAGCGGCCCGGCCGACGGTGGTTCCGGTGCGCAGACGAGTCGGGAGCACCGGTCGGGCACCGCGCCGCAGCCGGTCGCCCCCGCGACCCGGGCCCGCCCGGCCGGGGACCCGAGCCACGGTGGCGCTCCGCTCGGAAACGGTGTCGGTGTCGGTGTCGGCCCGGCGGTTCCCGCGCGGCCGGTGACCGGAGGCTGGGGCGTGCAGCGCGCCGTGGCACGCACCGGCCCGAGGCGTGGGCTGATCGGCGAGCGCCCGATGAGGTTCGCCCTCGCCGCCCTGCCGACGCCGCCCGCGACCGGGACGGGCGCTCGGCCCGGCGCAGGCACGGCGGCGCCGGCCCCACCCGTGGTGCCGGCCGTCTGGCCCAGGGCGCTCCAGCCGCGCACGGACGGCGAATCGGCTGCCGAGCCGGCGGCGACGGGCGGCCGGGGGCGCGGGCCTGCGGCTGCTCCGCAGCGTTCGCGTTCGCGGCGTACGCCCGGCGCGGGGGACGGCCGTACCGCCGTCGGGCAACCGGCTTCGCAGGGAAGGTCGTTGGGAACCGGCGCTTCGGGGCCCGCAGTCGTGCAGGGCCGCCAGTCATCCGGCGCGGCTGCGGTGCAGCGTTCGTCGGAGCGAGGCGGCAGCCGGGGGGCGGCCGATCACCCTTCAACGCAAGGGAGTTCGGCGCTGCCGGGTTCTGGTCCGGCAGCCACGGCGCCGGGCCGGCCATCCGGCGTGGGCGCGGTACGTGGGGTTGCGGCTGCGGTGCAGCGTTCGCTTTTTTCTCGGCGTCCATCGGCCCGGCGAGACGCCCGGTCGGCGCCCGATGACCCGTCGGCGCAGGGGAGTTCGGTGCCGGGCAGCTCGTCCGGTGCGGTGCGCGGGGTCGCGGCTGCGCTGCAGCGTTCGCGTGCGCGGCGTCCCTCCGCCCGGGTGGACGGCCGGGGGGCGGGCGATCACCCGTCGGCGCGAGGCAGTTCGGCGCCATCCGGCCCACCCGGCACCGCTGGCCAGGCCGCCCCGACCGGGCCCACGGACCCACCGCGCGCCCTGCCCGGCCGGGCCCGTGCGGCGGTTCCGACCGCGGGCGGCCCGGTGCCCCCGGCGCTCGGACGGCCGCAGGGTGGCGCCACCAATGCGGGTGGCCCGGCCATACAGCGTGTCGTCGCACCGGCGTCCGCAGGGCGTCCGGGGCCCGGCGGCTCCGCTTCGCCGTCCGCTGCCGTGCCGACGGGTCCGCGTCCCCCGGTGGTCCGGCTCGCGACGCTGACGGCCCCGTCGGTCCAGCGCCTTCCGGCCGCCGGCCGGCTTCCGCAAGCCTCCGCGCCGCCGGGCCCGGGTCGGCCGGCGGACCCGCAGCTTCCCGTGGCAACCTCGCCCGTCGCGTTGCGCGCCACGAGCGCTCCTGTCGTACCGTCCGCCCTCTCCGCGACGACCGGGCCTGCGTCACCGGCGCCCAAGCCGCCATCGGCGGGCACGGCGCGGGTGTTGCAGCGGGTGGCCGAGCAGGCGGGCCTGGTCGGGGTGCCGTTGACCGCCGTGCCGGCCCGTACGCCGACCACGGTGCAGGCCGCCCCGCCGATCAACTCGCCCTCCCGGACGGGTTCCTCGCCGCCCGCCGGCGGATCACCGGCCGAGACGGGGGGCCAGGGGCCCGCCGACCTCGACGAGCTGGCCCGGCGCCTGGTCGAACCGGTCGGGCGGCTGCTGCGCACCGAGCTGCGCAGGGGGAGGGAGCGCAGCGGGCGGCCGTACGACGGGCGCCGCTGAGCGCAACCGAGCAGAGCGCAGCGAAAGGGCGCAGCAGGCAGGGCGCAGCAGGACAGGGCGTAGCAGGGCAGGACAGGGCGTAGCAGGGCAGGACAGGCGGCCGGTTGGCGACCGCAGCAACGTGACCGGAAGCAGTACACAGGAATCAGGATGCGGAACCGATGACCGACAACATCTTCGCGACCAGTGTGTTCTTCAGCCTGACCATCGGCGGCAACGACCTGGGCGAGTTCACCACCTGCTCGGGGCTCGGCGCCCAGGTCGAGATCGAGCAGTACGCGGAGGGCGGCAACAATGGCTTCGCCTGGCAGCTGCCGGGCCGCATCACCTGGTCGAACATCACGCTGACCCGCGCGGTCACCGCGGACACCGTCAAGATCGCGCGCTGGCTGAACGAGATCGTCCGGAAGGTCGAGCCGAAGGACGGCGAGATCGTGGCGCTGCGGCCCGACTTGAGCCGGATCGTCGGCTGGCAGGTGCTCGGGATCGTCCCGGTGCGGTGGGAGGGGCCGTCCTTCGACCCCTCCAGCTCCCAGGCCGCGATGGAGACCCTGGAGATCGCCCACGCGGGCCTGCGCCCGTCCTGACGTCCCAGGCAGTCCCCCCGGCCGTCCCACCAGTCGTCCCCCGGCCGTCCCACCAGCCGTCCCAGCCACGTAAGGAGCACCCAGGATGTCCTCGGCGGTCCCCGCGAGCGTCACCCGGGCCCAACTGACCATCATGGAGCCGCCGTCGACGGTCGGCGCGCAGCCCGGCGGCGCGCTCGCGCAACTCCAGCTCCAGTTCAACCCGGCGACCCTGGTGCTGCGCAAGACCACCGAGTGGCGGCGGACGCCGTCCCGGATGGCGGGCGAGTCGGCGTTGCCCGAGTTCGTCGGCAGCGGTCCGCGCTCGCTCTCCCTCGACGTGTTCCTGGACTCGACCGCGACCCACGACAACTCGGTGGAGCGGGCGGTGGAGAAGCTGATGACGGCGTGCGTGCCCACGCCGACCAGCCTGGCGCGCAAGACGCCGGCCAGTCCGTGGATCCGGCTGGACTGGGGCACCCTGAAGACGACGTCGTTCAACGGGGTGCTGACCGGCCTCTCCGTCACCTACACGCTGTTCGACGTGAACGGCAATCCGCTGCGGGCGGTCTGCTCGCTCACCATCGACGAGGCGAGCGTCGACCCGGCGGGCCAGAACCCGACCTCCGGCTCGCCGGAGGCCCGCAGCACCCACCGGGTGATCGCGGGCGACAGCCTGCCGCTGCTCGCCTGGCGTGCGTACGGGGACGCGACGGCGTGGCGCACCATCGCGGAGGCCAACGACATCGACGATCCGCTGGCCCTGGTCCCCGGCGCGGAGCTGATCGTGCCGGGGATCGACGAGCTCACCCGGGTGGGGCGGCCATGACCACTCCCGAGGCCCGGGGCGGCCGGTCGTTCGCCGCGGATCCGGTCGTCGAGGCGCCGGGCCCGCTGCCGCCGATCTGGGCGACCCAGCTGGTCTCCTGCGACATCGAGGAGAGCGTCGGCCTGCCCGACACCGCGGTGCTGGCCTTCCGGGACGCGAACCACACCTTCCTCGCCGCGACGGGGATCACCATCGGTACCAAGCTGCGGGTGTCCGTGGTCACCGTGCAGGGGCACACCCGGGCGCGGCTGTTCACCGGCGAGGTGACCGCGCTGGAGCTGGAGGTGGACACCACGGGCTCGTACACCGTGGTGCGCGCGTCGGCGGTCACCCACCGCCTCATGCGCGGGCGCCGGGTGAAGGCCTTCCGGAACATGACGACGGCCGACATCGTCCGCGAGGTCGCCGCGGGCGCGGGTCTGGCCTGCGGTCGGATCGACTCCTTCCCGGTCGTCCACCAGCAGCTCTCCCAGGCGAACGTCCCGGACTGGGAGTTCCTCCAGTTCCTGGCGCAGGAGAGCGGCGCCAACGTGCGCGTCGACGACGACGGGAAGCTGGAGTTCGTCCGGCCCGAGCCCGCGTTCGGGGCGCCGGCCCCCTCCACCCCCGCGCCGCAGAGCCCGCTGGTCCTGGAGTACGGCCGCAACCTGCTGGAGCTGCGCGGTGTGCTGACCGGCGCGGCCGGCGCGGACACGGTCGAGGCGCGCGGCTGGAACGTCACCACCAAGAGCGCCCTGGTCGCCACCGAGCCGTCGGTGACCTCCCGAACGGTGATGCCGGGGATGAGCCCCTCGACGGTGACCTCCGCCTTCCCCGGACCCGCCCGGCTGACCGTCGCCGACACCCCGTACCGCACGCAGGCGGAGACCACCGCCGCGGCCCGGTCGCTGGCCGCCTCGGTGGCCGCCGGCTTCGGCGAGCTGGAGGTGGTCGCCGAGGGCAACCCGCGGCTGCGGGCGGGCACCGCCGTCGCCCTGGGGAACGTCGGCGCCGCCTTCTCCGGCCGCTACACCGTCACCGGGGCGCGCCACCTCCTCGAACCGTTCCGCGGCTACCGGACCACCGTGGTGGTCAGCGCGTCGCCCGACCGCTCCCTGGCCGGGCTGGTCACCGGCGGCAACGCGCCGCCGCGCGGGCCGCGGATGCCGGGCCTGGCCGTCGCCGTGGTCACCGACGTCCGGGAGCCGGGCGACGGGCAGCGCGGCTGGGTGAAGCTCAAGTTCCCGTGGCTGGACGACACCTACGTCTCCGACTGGGTGCGCACCGTGCAGTGGGGCGGCCACGGGGGCGGCGGCGTGGTCAGTCCCGAGGTCAACGACGAGGTGCTGGTCGGATTCGAGCAGGGCGACCTGGACAGCCCCTACGTGCTGGGCGGGCTCTACAACGGCGTGGACCGGCCCTCGTCGCACGACGTGCCACTGGTCGACGCGGCCTCCGGCAAGGTCAACCGCCGCTCCGTGGTGTCCCGTTCGGGCCACCGCCTGGAACTGCTGGACGTGCCGGGCGGCGCCTCAGGGGTCCGCCTGGCGAGCGGGGACAAGAAGCTGGAGGTCAAACTCGACCAGCAGAACGGGGAGATCGTCCTGACCGTCCACGGCCTCGGCGGCGCGGCCGGCAGCACGGTGCGGCTCTCCTCCTCCGGCATCACCCTGGACGCGGGCACCGGAACGGTGGACGTGCGCGGCGGATCGGTGACCGTCCGGGGAACGACGGCGGTCACGGTGGACGGCGGGGCCGAGGCGGTCCTCAAGGGGGCATTCGTGCGTATCAACTGACGGTCAGTCGGAAAGCACCATCAGAGCAGAGCATGAGAGCATTGGAGACCGTACATGCCCCCCGCAGCCCGGACCGGCGACATGACCGATCACGGCGGCGCCCTCACCACCCCGCCGCCAGGCGCCCTCAGGGTGGCGACCGTGCTGATCGGCGGCCGGCCCGCCGCGGTGGTCGGCAGCATCCACGCCTGCGTCCCGCACGTGGAGATGGGCCCCGCCAACCTCGTCGAGCCCGAACTCGGCACGGTGACCGGGGGCGTGGTCCTGATCGGCGGCCTCCCCGCCGCCCGCCTGGGGGACAAGACGACCTGCGGCGCCACCATCACCACCGGCGCGTTCAACGTGCTGATCGGAGGCGTCGCGTGAGCGAGCGAAACAGGGAGAGGCACGCATGAGCGGGAGCTTCATCGGCCGCGGCTGGGCCTTCCCGCTGCGCGTGAACGCCACCGGCGGCATCGGCATGGTCGACCGGGACCGGGAACTCGCGGAGGCCATCCGGCTCATCCTCGGCACCGCCCCCGGCGAGCGGCCGATGCGCCCGGAATTCGGCTGCGGCATCCACGAATACGTCTTCGCCCCGGGCGACAGCACCACCGCCGGGCGGATCGCGCGCGAGGTGCGCATCGCCCTGGAACGCTGGGAGCCGCGGATCGAGGTCGACGACGTGGTCATCGCCTTCGACAGCGTCGACGAGGGCACCCTCTACATCGACGTCCACTACACCGTGCGCGCCACCAACGACCGCCGCAACCTGGTCTTCCCCTTCTACACCATCCCGGAGTCCCCGGCCGCGGAGTTCTCCGCCGCTGAGTCCGCGGCCACAGGCTTCCCGGCCACAGGTTTCCCGGGCTCCGGGTTCCCGGCGACCGCGGGCGGGGGCGCGAGCTGATGGCCCTGCCCTCCCCGAACCTGGACGACCGCCGCTTCCAGCAGCTCGTCGACGAGGCCAAGCGGTACGTCCAGCAGCGCGCGCCGGAATGGACCGACCACAACGTCTCCGACCCCGGCGTCACCCTCATCGAGACCTTCGCCTACCTGGTCGACCAGCTGCTCTACCGGCTGAACCGGGTACCGGAGAAGAACTACGCCGCCTTCCTCGACCTGCTGGGCATCCGGCTCTTCCCGCCCGCCGCGGCCCGGGCCGAGGTCGACTTCTGGCTCTCCGCCCCGCAGCCCGAGACGGTCCTGCTGCGGGCGGGCACCGAAGTGTCCACGCTGCGCACCGAAACCGACGAGGCGGTGGTCTTCTCCACCGCCGACGACCTCCCGATCGTCCCCAGCTCGCTGGACCGGCTGGTCACCGTCAACGCCTCCGGGGAGCAGACCGACTGCACGGCCCGGCTGGCCGACGGCGCGGACGTCCGGTGCTTCCAGCCGCGTCCGATGGCCGGGGACGCCATGCTCTTCGCCCTGCCGGCCGTGGTGCCGCGCTGCATCCTGGTCGTCCGGCTGGACAGCCGGGTGGAGGGCGTCGGCGTCGACCCGCGCCAGCCGCCGCTGGCCTGGGAGGTGTGGGACGGCGCACGCTGGATCGCCTGCGAGACCGGCAGCGACACCACCGGAGGCCTGAACCGGCCCGGCGAGGTGGCGGTGTTCGTGCCCGCCGGACACGCCGCGTCGGTGGTCGCCGGCCGGCGGGCCGGCTGGCTGCGCTGCCGGGTCACCGAGCCGCAGCCGGGCCAGCCGTTCTACTCCGAGTCCCCCACCATCCGCCGGGCCGAGGTGTTCACGGTCGGCGGCACCGCGACCGTCGTCCACGCGCAGACCGTCACCGACGCGTCGCTCGGCTCCTCCGAGGGGGTCGCGGGCCAGCGCTTCCGGCTCGCCAGGCCGCCGGTCCTGCTCGACGGCGAACCCCCGGTGGTCGAGGTCGCGGCCGGCGACGGATGGGAGCCGTGGGCGGTCGTCGAGCACTTCGGCGACTCCTCGCCCGCCGACCGGCACGTGGTGCTCGACGCGACCACCGGCGAGTTCCTCTTCCCGCCCGCGGTACGGGAACCCGACGGCAGCCTGCGCGCCTTCGGCGCGGTGCCGCCCAAGGGCGCCCGGCTGCGCGTCCCGCACTACCGCACCGGCGGCGGGATCGCGGGCAACGTCGCCCGGAGCACGATCACGGTGCTGCGCAGCTCCGTCCCGTACATCGCCCGGGTCGACAACCGCGAGGCGGCGAGGGGCGGGGTCGACGGCGAGACCGTCGAGAACGCCAAGCTGCGTGCCCCGCACCAGCTGAGGCTGCAGGAACGCGCCGTCACTGCCGGGGACTTCGAGCTGATCGCCGGGCAGGCCGCACCGTCCGCCGCCCGGATCAGCTGCGTGCCCGCCGACGGCGGCGAGGCGGGCGCGGTACGGGTGCTGGTGGTCCCCGACGCGGTCGCCGACGACGGCGAGCGGCTGCGGTTCGAGCAACTGATCCCCGACGAGCAGATGCTGGCCACCGTCGCGACAGCCCTCGACGAGCGGCGGCTGATCGGCACCCGGATCGTCGTACAGCCCCCCGCCTACCAGGGCGTGACGGTGGTCGCCCGGCTCACCACCCGCTCCCCGGACCCCGACCGGGTCCGGGAGGCGGTGCTCGCCGCACTGTACGGGTACCTCAACCCGCTGCGCGGCGGCGCCGACGGCTCGGGCTGGCCGTTCGGCCGGGCGGTGCAGTACGGGGAGGTGTTCGCCGTGCTCCAGCGGGAGGCCGCCGTCGCCGGGGTCGAGGAACTGCGACTGTTCCCGGCGGACCCGATCACCGGGCGCCGGGGCGCACCCGCCGAGCGGGTCGAGGTCCCGCCGGACGCCCTGGTCTTCTCCCACCAGCACCAGATCGTGGTCACCTCGGTCGCCGAGGACGGGCAGTCATGAGCGAGCGCAGCGGGGTTGGCGTCATCGGGGTGGGCGTATGAGTGAGCGCAGCGAGGTGGGCGCATGAGTCGCGCGGCCGTCCCGGGACTGCCCAGCCCGCACCCGATCGGCGAGCTGCTTCCCGCGCTCTTCGCCGACGACGACTTCGCCCAGCGGTTCACGGCGGGCCTGGACACCGTCCTCGCCCCGGTCTTCGCCACCCTGGACAGCCTGCCCGCCTACTTCCAGCCCCGCCTCGCGCCGGCCGACTTCCTCGACTGGCTGGGGTCCTGGGTCGCGGTGGAGGTCGACCCGGCCTGGCCGACGGAGGTGCGCCGCGCGGTGGTCGAGCGCGCCGTCGAGCTGCACCGCTGGCGCGGCACCCGACGGGGACTCACCGAGCGGCTGCGGCTGGTGTTGGACGCCGGCGCCGAGATCTTGGACGGCGGCGGCGCCACCTGGTCCACCGCCTCCGGTGCCGCCCCGCCGTCCGCGCCGAGCGGTGACGTGCTGATCCGGGTCTGGCCGCTGCGCGGTCCGGCGCTGGACGAGGACCAGGTGCTGTCCGTCGTCAGGGCGGGCTGCCCGGTCCACCTGACGTGCCGGGTGGAGATCCTGCCCGGTCCACCCGGGCGAGTGGAGGTTTGACGGATGCCGGTGTGCCCCGAATGTGGAACGGCCAACGGGGAGGGTGACGACTTCTGCGGCAACTGCGGTGCCTACCTGGGGTGGTCGCGCGGGACCGCCGCTCCGGCTGCGTCCGCGCGGGCGGCTGCCGGGCCCGAGGCTGAGCCTGCCGCGACTGCTCCGTCTGCCGCGACTGCTGTGCCCGCTGCGCCTACCGCTCGCACTGCGCCCGCCGCTCCCACTGCGCCCGCGGAGCCCGCTGCACCCGCCGCGCTCGAGCCCGCGCGCACCGAATCCACGTGGCGGACCGTATCGCGACGGGTGACGCGCGGCAGGAGGGAGCATCCGCCCGTCCGGGACGCGGAGACGCCGCTCCCGCCCCTCGAGGAGCCGCCGGCCCCGCCGACCGCCGCCGAGACCTCGCGCTCAACCTCGGCCCGCGCGCGTCCGGCACCCGCTCCGGCTCCCACGCCGACGCCGGCTACGCCGCCGACTCCGGAACCGGTCCCGACATCCACACCGGTCCCGACTCCCGAGCAGGCCCCGACGACGGCTCCCGAGCCGCCCGCGACTCCCGAACCGCAGGCCGACCCGGTGGCCGTGCAACCCGCCAAGCCCGTCGCACCCCGCCCTGTCGTCCGGGCTTCCGCGGCCGACGAGGCGCAGGACGGCCCGCCCTGCCCCCGCTGCGGCACGCCCAACCTGCCCGAGCGGAAGTTCTGCCGCCGCTGCGCGGCTCCGCTGACCGTCACCGCCGCCGCGCCCAAGTTGCCGTGGTGGCGCACCCGTTGGCCGTTCCGGCGCCGGGTACGGATCGGTGGTTCGGGTAACGCGCTGCGCCGCACCATTGCCCTGCTCGTGCTGGTCGCGGTGGTGGTCGCGGGGGTCCTGCTGTACCCGCTCGGCAAGAACGCCTACCAGGACGTGCTGGACAAGCTCGGCAGCACCGCGTCGATCACCCCTTCCGAGACCTCGGCGAGCGCCGCGGTCGAGGGCCGTCCCGCGTCCTCGGCCGATGACGGTCTCACCAACACCTACTGGGGCGCACCCGCGATCGGGGACTCGATCACGTTCGGCTTCCGGAGCCCGTTCCGGCTGGTGGACCTGATCATCCACACCGGTGACTCCACGGACCCGGAGCGCTTCCGGCAGCAGGCCCGTCCGCTCGTCCTGTCCCTGGAGATGACGGCCTCGAACGGAGAGCAGCACCGGAAGCAGATCACGCTCAACGACCAGCCGGGCCCGCAGACCGTGGCGACCGGGATCAGTGACGTCGTCCAGGTGAGGCTCACCGTCCGCGAGGCGGCCGGGACCGGCCCCGGCCGGGCCATCGCTCTGGCGGAGGTGGAGTTCTTCAAACGGACCTGAGCACGGCGGCGATCAACTGGGCGATGGCCGCGTTTATCGCTCATTTACCGTGCGTCAACGTACAGTTGATGGGATCGACATGTCCACATCAGGACATCGACGAGAAGGAGTGCCTTCCTTGACCACTCACCCCAGGTACGGTGCCGCCCGGCGGACGGTTCCGGCGATCACGGCGGCGCTGTGCGGGATCGTCGGTGCGACGGCGGTCGGCGCGACGCCGGCGGCAGCAGCCGACCAGCGTCACCCGATCTACGCCATCGCCCACCGGGTCGACACCGTGGACGGCGTGGACGCCGCGCTCAAGCACGGCGCCAACGGCATCGAGATCGACGTCTGCGCCTGGTGGAACCCGAACGAATGGCGCGCCTACCACGACTGTTCCTCGGCCGGTGAGAACCGCCTCGGCCCCAGCTTCGACAGCATGATCGACCGCATCCTCTCCAACGCCAACGCGGGGCGCCGACTGTCGCTGGTCTGGTTGGACATCAAGGACCCGAACTACTGCGGGGAAGAACCGAACCGCACGTGCAGCGTCGCCGGGCTGCGGGACAAGGCCCAGCGGCTGACGGCCGCCGGGATCCAGGTGCTCTACGGCTTCTACGAGTACCACGGCGGGAACACGCCGGACGTCGGCGGCCGGGGCTGGAAGAGCCTCGAGGGCAAGCTCGGCCCTCTGGAGGGCATCACGACGACCGGAAGCCGCGACACGGTCCGAAGCGCCTTCGAGCGCTCCGGCTCCGGCTTCCCGACCGGCCACCGGGCGATGGACTACGGCGACAGCGACATCACCAAGGGGTTCGGCAACTGCACCGAGGCCACCTACAACACCTGCGCGGAACTGAAGAAGGGAGCAGCGGACCGCGCCTCGGGACAGCTCGCGGCCACGCTCTCCTGGACGACCACCTACAACGACCCCTGGTACGTCGACAAGCTGCTGGGCGACGCCCGGGTCGACGGCATCATCGCCGGCTACGGAGCCTTTACCGGAGTGCGCGAGTACGACGACAGCTGGCAGTGCGCCAACGCCGTCAACCTCGTCCGTGACTGGGTGAACCACCACAGCTCCACCCACCGCATGGCCACCAGCGGCGACCGCCTGTTCAAGTGAGAGGACAGATAGCGGACATGTAGGGGACAGGTACAAGTAGGGGACAGCCTCGGGCCGCACCCGGTGCAGACCGGGTGCGGCCCGAGGCTGCCGCTGTGCGGCCTCGGCCGGTGCATTTGTTCTTGGGCACGGAGTAGGAGTACTGTCTCCCAGTCGCTTGGCTGGGAGCACCGGACACGCATCTGCGCGGACGGTCCCGGAGCGGCCAATCCCCTGAAACGACGGTTCCCGGTTCGGCTGAGTCGTGTCCTGTCGCGACTCGGTTCTTATTGGGCGTGTTCGTTTTATCGGATTGCGGCTGGATTCGCTTTTCGGAGCGGAGGTCGGCTAGAGTTTGAAACGTCGAACAGGGCGTCAAGCCCCGGAAGACACCGGCGAGTTGGATGAACGAAGCCCCGGAAACGGAGCGGAAAACATCTGATAAGCTGGAAACACGAAAGAACGAAGCCCGGAGGGTCCGCTGGAAGGCGGTCCGAAGGAAGCGTCCGTTCCTTGAGAACTCAACAGCGTGCCAAAAGTCAAC
>NZ_JBITFB010000061.1:0-30911 GCF_044455625.1 Kitasatospora sp. NPDC051164
AACCTCCGCACCACCGTCCGGTTCGCCGAGGCGGTCGACGCCCTCCTCGCCGACGGCTACGGCACCTTCGTCGAGGTCAGCGCGCATCCGGTGCTCGCGATGGCGGTGCAGGACACCGCCGAGGCGGCCGGGCACGACGCGGTGAGCGTGGGCACGCTGCGCCGCGGCGAGGGCGGCCCGCGCCGGGTGCTGGCCTCGCTGGCCGAGGCGTGGGTGCGCGGCGTGGCCGTCGACTGGCGGGCCGCCGCCTTCGCCGGCACCACCGCCGTCCCGCCGCTCGAACTCCCCACCTACGCCTTCCAGCGTGCGCACTACTGGCCGCGCCCGTTGACCGGCTGGCTGGGCGACGTCACCTCGGCCGGTCTCGGGTCCGCCGACCACCCACTGCTCGGCGCGTCCCTCGCGCTGGCCGACGGCGACGGCGAGGGGTACCTGTTCACCGGCCGGCTCGGCCTGGACTCGCACCCGTGGCTGGCCGACCACGCCGTCGGTGAGCTGGTGCTGCTGCCGGGCACCGCGTTCGTGGAGCTGGCCGTCCGGGCCGGCGACCAGGTGGGCTGCGACCGGCTGGACGAACTGACTCTGGAGGCACCGCTGTTCCTGCCCGCGCAGGGCGGGGTGCAGGTCCAGCTCTGGGTCGGCGCACCGGACGACGGCGGCCGGCGCGCCGTCAGCCTCTACTCCCGGGCGGAGGCGGCCGAGGCGGAGGAGCCGTGGATCCGGCACGCCGCCGGCCAGCTGTCCGCAGCTCCTTCGACCGACGCCGGCCCCGACCTGTCCGAGTGGCCGCCGGCCGCTGCCGAGGCCGTCCCGGTCGACACCGTCTACCAGGGCTTCGCGGCGGCCGGGTTCGACTACGGCCCACTGTTCCGGAGCCTGCGCGCGGCCTGGCGCCGCGACGGCGACCTGTTCGCCGAGGTGGAGCTGCCGGAGGAGAGCCGCGACCAGGCGGCCCGCTACGGACTGCACCCGGCGCTGCTGGACGGCGCGCTGCACGCCATCGGCCTCGGCGGTGTGCTGGCCGGTGCCGGACAGGCCCGGCTGCCGTTCGCCTGGGGCGGGGTGCGCCTGCACGCGGCGGGGGCCGCCTCGCTGCGGGTGCGGATCACCGCACAGGGCGCCGACGCGGTCTCGCTGGCAGTGGCGGACGGCACCGGCGCGCCGGTCGCCACGGTCGAGCAGCTGGTGCTGCGGCCGGTCGCGGTGGACCGGCTGTCGGCGGGTCGGACGGCCTTCCACGAGTCGCTGTTCCGGGTCGACTGGTCGCCGGTGCCGCTGGGCCCGCCCGTCGCGAGCGCGCCGGGCGAGGGCTGGGCGGTCCTGGCCGCAGAGCCGGACCTCGGCGGCCCGGGTGCCGGTGCTGCGGCGGATGCGGCTCGGCTGCTCGGCCTCGGCGGGGCGACCCCGTACGGCGGGCTGGACGCGCTGTCCGCCGCCGTCGCGGACGGTGCGGCCGCCCCGGGCACCGTCGTCCTGCCGCTGCTCGGCGGACCGTCGGAGCACGGGACGGACCCGGTGTCCGCGACCCGTGCCCGGCTGCACGCCCTGCTCGGCCTCCTCCAGCAGTGGCTCGACCTGGAGCCGTTCGCGGACTCCCGTTTGGTCGTGGTGACTCGCGGGGCGACGGCCCCCGCCGATCCGGAGGCCACCGCCGACAGCCCGGCGACCCCCGGCGACCTGGCGGCGGCGGCCGCGTGGGGATTGCTGCGGACGGCCCAGGCGGAGCACCCGGACCGGATCGTCCTGGTCG
Organism: Kitasatospora sp. NPDC051164; assembly: GCF_044455625.1. Lineage (NCBI taxonomy): Bacteria > Bacillati > Actinomycetota > Actinomycetes > Kitasatosporales > Streptomycetaceae > Kitasatospora > Kitasatospora sp. NPDC051164. The sequence goes on from NZ_JBITFB010000061.1 coordinate 1,751, forward strand.
ATCTGGACGCCGACCCGGCCTCGCTGCACGTCCTGCCGCGTGCCGCCGACTGCGGCGAGCCCCAGGTGGCCCTGCGCGCCGGGGACGCGCTCGCCCCGCGCCTGGCGCGGGTGCCCGACGCCACCGACTCCACCGACACGGCCGACGCCACGGGGCCCGCGCTCGACCCGGACGGCACGGTGCTGGTCACCGGCGCGCTCGGCCTGCTCGGTGCGCTGGTCAGCCGCCACCTGGTGACGGCGTACGGAGCGCGGCGCCTCCTGCTGGTCTCGCGCCGGGGTGCGGCCGCCGAAGGGGCCGACGCGCTGTCCGCCGAGCTGACCGCGCTCGGCGCCGAGGTGACGCTCGCCGCCTGCGACGTCGCCGACCGCGCCGCCCTGGCCGCGCTGCTCGACGGCCTGGCGCACCCGCTGACCGCCGTCGTGCACGCCGCCGGCGTGCTGGACGACGGCCTGCTCGCCTCGCTCACCCCCGAACGGCTCGACGCCGTGCTGCGCCCGAAGGTCGACGCGGCGTGGAACCTGCACGAGCTGACGGCCGGCCACCCGCTGGCCGCGTTCGTCCTCTTCTCCTCCGCCGCCGGCGTGTTCGGCATGGCGGGCCAGGGCAACTACGCGGCCGCCAACGCCTTCCTGGACGCGCTCGCCGAGCGGCGCCGCGCCGCCGGCCTGCCCGCGACCGCGCTCGCCTGGGGCCTGTGGGCCGAGGAGAGCACCATGACCGGCGACCTCGGCGAGGAGGGCGTCCGGCGGTTGGCCCGCGGCGGCGTCATGGGACTCTCCTCCGCCGAGGGCCTGGCCCTCTTCGACACCGCACTGGCGCTCGCCGGCGCCACCCGGGCCCCTGCCGACGCCGATGACCCCGCCGCCGGCCCCGGTGGCGCGCTGCTGGTACCGGCCAGGATCGACCTGGCCGGGGTGCGGGCCGGCGCCGCCGCGACCGGCCGGGTGCCCGCGCTGCTGCGCGGCCTGGTCCGCATCCCGCTGCGGCGCTCCGCGGCGGCCGGCGGTTCCTCGCCGCAGCTGCTGGCCGAGCGGCTGGCCGGGCGGTCTGCCGAGGAGCAGGACGGCATCCTGCTGGAGCTCGTCCGGATGCACGCGGCGGCCGTGCTCGGTCACCCGCGGCCGGAGGCCGTGGACGCCGAACGGGCCTTCCTGGAGCTGGGCTTCGACTCGCTGACCTCCGTGGAGCTGCGCAACCGCCTCGCCGCGGCCACCGGCCTGCGGCTGCCGGCGACGCTGCTCTTCGACCACCCGGCGCCGCGGCTGGTGGCCGCCAGGCTGCGTACCCTGCTCGGGGCGTCCCGGACGTCCGGTGCTGCGACGGACGGGCCGGGTACGGAGCCGGCGGCCGGCAACGGGGAGAGCGGGCGCCCGTTGGGCAGCATCGGCGCCCTGCTGCGGTCGGCGGCGGCGACGGGCCGCAGCGGCGAGTTCATGGAGCTGCTGTTCGCGGCCTCGCGCTTCCGTCCGGCCTTCGACGCGGCCGAGGCCGCGTCGGCGTCGGCGCCCGCGATGGAGCCGGTCCGGCTCGCCGAGGGGCCGGAGCAGCCGCTGCTGGTCTGCCTGCCCTCGCTGCTGGCGATCTCCGGGCCGCACCAGTACGCCCGGCTGGCCGCGGCCTTCCGCGGGCGGCGGGCGGTGAACGCGCTGCCGCTGCCCGGCTTCCTCGACGGCGAGCGGCTGCCCGCAGACGCGGCGGCGATCCTCGAACTGGCGGCGCAGAGCGTGCTGCGGGTCGCCGACGGCGCGAAGTTCGTGCTGCTCGGCCACTCGACCGGCGGCCTGCTCGCCCAGGCGACCGCGGTCCGGCTGGAGGAGCTCGGCGCCGGACCGTCCGCCGTCGTGCTGGTCGACACCTACTCCTTCACGGCGCCCGCCGCGCCCGGCGCCCCGACAGCGGGCGGCGGGGCGACCTCCGTTGCCGAGCTGCTGCCCGTGCTGACCGGCGCGATGCTGGCGCGCGAGGGTGCGTACGTGCCGATGGACGACGCCAGGCTCACCGCGATGGGCGGCTACCTGCGGCTGTTCACCGGTTGGCGCCCGGCGGGGATCGCCGCTCCGACGCTGCTGGTGCGGGCGCCCGAGTCGCTCTCCGCGCCCGGCGCCGGCGCCGCGGCGCTCACCAGCGGGGCCCGGGCCTCCTGGCCGCACGAGCACACTGTGCTCGACGGTCTCGGCGACCACTTCACCGTCATGGAGGAGCACGCCGCCGCGACCGCCGGGCTGATCGAGAACTGGCTGCGCGAGGTCTGCTGAGCCAGGTGCCGGCGCCTCCCGCCGCGGCGGCGCCGGCACCGCCACGGGCACCGGCCCCGAGTGCCGGTGCCGTCCGCGCCGTCCCGGCCCGACCCCCGGCGGGCCGGGACGGCCCCCCGCACAACCGCGACCCACCGACCCACCCACCCGTCCTTCGACCGAAGAGAGAGATCCCGCATGACCGCGCCCGACCCCGCCGAGTACGACCTCTGGATCCGCCGCTTCCACCAGGCCCCGGACGCCCCGGTGCGGCTGCTGTGCCTGCCGCACGCCGGCGGCTCGGCGAGCTTCTACTTCCCGGTGTCCGCCGCACTGTCGCCGGGCATCGAGGTGCTCGCCGTGCAGTACCCCGGCCGGCAGGACCGCCGCTCCGAGCCCAGCATCGGGACGGTCGCCGAGCTCGCCGACCGCATCCACCGGGTGCTCGCCCCGGTCGAGGACGACCGCCCGCTTGCCCTGTTCGGGCACAGCATGGGTGCGGTCCTCGGCTTCGAACTGGCCCGGCGGCTGGAGGCGGACGGGCGCGCCCCGGCCGTGCTCTTCGCCTCCGGGCGCCGCGGGCCGGCCACCCACCGGGACGAGCGGGTCCACCTGCGCGACGACGACGGCCTGGTCGCGGAGCTGAAGACGCTCAGCGGCACCAACACGGCACTGCTCGGCGACGAGGAGATCCTGCGGATGATCCTCCCGGCGATCCGCAACGACTACCGGGCGATCGAGACCTACCGCCGCCCGGAGGGCGGGCCGCTGAGCAGCCCGATCGTGGCGCTGATCGGCGACGACGACACGAAGTCCAGCGTGGAGGAGGCCAAGGCGTGGGCCGAGGAGACCACCGGCGACTTCAAGCTGCGGGTGTTCCCCGGCGGCCACTTCTACCTCGCCGCGCACCAGCGGGAGGTGCTGGCCGAGATCACCGACGGGCTCGCCGCGCACTCCGCCTGACCGGGCGGCAGTACGCCGTCGGCCCCGCTGGGCGAGCGGGGCCGACGGCGCATGAGGAGATGTGATGTGGTCGTTCTGCCGCGCCGGTGCGGAGCGCGGAGCGGGCTACGGGAGCGATCGGGGATCAGGCGTAGCCGGCGGTGCCCCCGCCGGCCGCCAGGCACAGTTCGCCCGGCAGGTCGCTGCGCCGGGTGACCTTGAGCTTGCGGTACACCCGGGTCAGGTGCTGCTCCACGGTGCTGACGGTGATGAACAGCTCACGCGCGATCTCGCGGTTGGTGTGCCCGAGCGCGGCCAGCGAGGCGACCCGGCGCTCGGCGTCGCTGAGGCCGTCCGCAGAGGCGCCCCCTGCGGTCTGCGGAACCTCCTCGCGCACGTCGGAGAACAGGTTCGACAGGCCGCGCTGGATGGGCTCGGCCCGGTGCTCCTTGGCCAGCTGCCAGGCGCGGGTCATCATGATCCGCGAACGCTTGTGGTCGCCGAGCTTCTGGTGGGTGTAGCCGAGGTCGGCGAGCGCCAGCGCCAGCTCGATCGGCGAGTCGCTGCGCTGGAGCTCGTCGACGGCCTGCCGCAGCAGTGAGGGGCGGTGCTTGAGCTCGGCGACGGCGGCGCTCAGGCGCACCGTCATGCCGCGGGAGCGGGACGGCCCTGGTTGCAGGCGCCGGGTCTGCTCGTCGATCAGCACCTTGGCCTTCTGGGAGTCGCCGGCCTGCAGGTGCACCCGGGCCGCGGCGCCGCGCCACGGCACCACGCTCGGCAGGTCGAGGTCCCAGTCCTGCATCATCTCGCCGCAGATCGTGAAGTCGTCGAGGGCGGCCTGGGAGTTGTTGGTGGCCAGCCGGAACTCGCCTCGCGCATAGAGGTAGTGCAGGCCGTAGCGGGTCTTGTAGATGGCCTGCGGCACCGGGCGGTTGAGCAGCTCCGCGGCGTCCTCGTACTTGCCCATCGCGGTCTGCGCGCAGAGCAGGGTGGCCAGCGGGAGGGCGATGTTGACGCCCCAGCCCTGCCAGGGCATCGCCTCCAGGGCGGCCATCGCGTCGCGTTCGGCGTCGGCCAGCCGGCCCTGGCGGGCGGCGATCTGGCTGCGCAGCGCCAGCAGCGGCGGGCGCCAGCCCTCGGCGGCGTTGCCGATCCGCTCCAGCAGCTGGTCGCAGCAGAGCGCCGCCCGGTCCAGCTGGTCGCCGTAGATCAGCGCGAGCAGGGCGAACTCCGCCTGCTCCCACGAGCGGTAGGTCAGGCGCAGGCTGCGCAGGACCTGTTCGGCGGCGAGGAAGGTGTGCTCGCGGGCCCGCCCGCTGAGCACCTCGTCCAGGACGGCAGCGGCCTGCAGCTGCGGGTCGGCCCGGACGGCGGCGGGGGTGTGCCCCTCGTCGACCCGGCAGGGACCGAGCGGCGGCAGGTCGGCGATGGCGCCGGGGTAGGAGCTGGAGAGCATGAGCTTGACGGTCTGCAGTTCGGCGGCGGTGCGGCTCTCGACCGTCCACTGCTGGCCGATGATGTGTTCGAGGATGGCCGAGGCCTCGGTGATCCGGCCGTGCCGCAGCAGGTACTTGAGCACTACGACGGACTGGCGTTCGCCGAGGTCGCCGGAGCGCAGGGCGGAGGTGAGCTGCGGCAGGTGGCGGACGGCGTTGCCGGCCTGGAGCTGCCACTCGACGCCGGCCAGCAGGGTCAGCACCTCGCCGCGCCGGCGGCGGTCGGTGCAGCTGCGGTGGGCGTGCTCGACGCAGCGCCGGGCCAGTGCGGCGTCGCCGTCCACCAGCGCCTCGCGGGCGACGTCGCAGAGCACCTTGGTGCTCCAGGCCTCGCCGGGTTCGGTGGAGGCCAGCAGTTGCTCGGCGATGGCCCGCTCGGGGGCGCCCCGGGTGTAGAGCAGGTGGGCGGCGCGGAAGTGCAGGCGGCTGAGCTCGCCGGCGTCGGTGTCGTGCAGGACGGCGGTGCGCACCGCCGGGTGGCGGAAGCGGCCGTGCTCCAGCATGCCGGCCGAGTCGAGGCCTCTGATCACGCGTTCGACCGAGGCGGGGGAGCGGTCCACCAGGTGGCCGAGCACCTGGACGCAGCTCTCGTCGCCGAGGACGGCGATGCCGCGGGCGACCGCCAGCGCCGAAGCCTCGCTGCGGTGCAGGCAGCTGACGACGGCTTGGGAGAAGGCGTAGCCGGCCCCCAGAGTGGCGGACCGGGCTTCGGAGGGCAGTCGGGTACAGGTCCGTAGGTCGTCCAGCAGGGCGTGGACGAGCAGCGGGTTGCCGCCGGTCAGGGCATCGACCCGGGCGCAGAGCTCGGGGGCCGCGAGCTCCTCGTCGCGCTGCCCGACGGTGCGCCGGCCGTCCTCGAGCCGTGCGCCGGTCAGGGCGCTGACGCCGTCGTGGCTGAGCGGGCCGAGCATCACGCGGCGGCAGTTCGGCTGGCGCAGCAGTTCGGCGTGGAAGGCGGGCTGCGGGTGCTGGGAGGCGGTGCGCTCGGTCAGGACCACGGCGATCCGGGCCGAACCGAGCCGCCGGATCAGGAAGAGCAGCCACTGCAGGGAGTGCTCGTCGGCGTGGTGCACATCGTCGACGCAGATCAGGATCGGCGACACGGTGGAGAGTTCGAACAGGACGGCGCAGAGTTCCTGAACCAGATCGCCGCAGAGCCGGGCCGGTCGGCCCGCGTCGGAGTCCGGGCCGGTCCGTGCGTGGAGGGCGGACGGCGCATCGGCCCCGGCGGCCGCGGCGGAGGTGACGGCGAGCCGCAGCAGGCGCTGGACGTGCTCGTGGCGCGCCGGGTTGAGCGGGGCGTGGCGCAGCAGCTGGCCGGCGATGCTGAGCGGCGTGTGGTCCTCGGCCTGCGCCCCGACGGCACGCAGGGTGACGAAGCCTGCCGTGTGGGCCTGCTCGCACAGTGCGCTGAGCAGGACGCTCTTGCCGGTGGCGACCGGTCCTGCCACCAGGCCGACCGCTCCCACCCCGTTCAGTGCGTCGGTGGTGATTCGGCTCAGCTGGAGCAATTCCTCGCCACGTTCGATCAATTCGGTTCGGGGCGTCATGTGCTGGGCTCCTCGCTTCGGTTCCCGACAGCCGACCGTGGCGACTGCCCGGGTACGAGGGCGCGTTCGCGCACGGCGGCACGGAATGTTCAAAGGCGTTCCCGGCAGGCCTCCGGGCCTCGGCTCGCGGGGGCCGGTCGACGGGGCGTCGGTTCGCCGGGATCGGGGCGTCGGCACCGCTGCCCACCGGGCGAGTCCTCGCTGGCGGCGCCGCTCGCCTCACTGACTGGCAGGCGAGAAAACGAAGTTGACGGTGCGTCTGGATCTGTGCCGAAGCGATCCGTTCGGCTGCCCGTTCCCAACGTGTTGAATGCCATATCCCATAGCGTTGAACACTGTTCCCCCGGTGAACTGGCGGCGACAATTCCGGTCCGGCCCGAATGAAGAATGATCCGGGATTCAACCAGAATCGCGATCGCACGGATTGCATGCCCGTCCGCTCCGCCACTGTGGCCGTCTGCCGAGGCCGTGAAAAGGAGTTGCGGGACAACTGGTCAGAACATAACACTGCCGAACCCCGCCGGACGATACCTGCCATCAGGAACTGATCAAGATTGGTAGCCGCTAGGAGCCCTAGGGGTAGGGGTAGGGGCCCCCGTTCGGCGGGGTCGAAGCCGCAAATCCGGGCTAATCGCCCATCTCGCCGGGCCGCCGCCCGCCCGCGCGGCGGCCCGGAGCCGTCAACTTCCGAACAGGGGCACCCGCCGGCGCCGGCCGGGGCCGCTCATTTCCGTAACTGTCCCGTAATTACTCGGACATACAAGCGAACGGCCGGTTTCCCGCAGCGGAGCGCTGCTGAGGGAAACCGGCCGTCCGTGGGTGGGCGATTCGGTGGTCGTGAGGTGGAGCGGTTGTGTGTGGGCGGGTCCGGCCGCGGTCGGCGCGGGATGCGACCCGCCGGGCCCGGGCCGATGTCCGCGGCCTGAGGGCAGCGACCTACGGCTGCCGGCAGTCGGAGCGGTCGCCGTCCTGCGGAGGGACGCCGCCGGTGTCGTTCGCGGTCCCGTCCCGGACGACCAGCCGGCAGCGGCGGCTGCGCAGCGTGCCGGTGAACGCCAGGTGCGGGCCGAGGTGGCCGACGATGCGGTCGGCGGCGGATTTCGAGATGCCGAAGAGAGTGGCCACCTCACGCATGGTCAGATCGGTTCGCCGGTACGTCATCACCAGCAGGACCCGGTCCTCCAGTCCGAGAGCCCAGCGCCGGCCGGCCCGCGGCCCGTCGTCTCCGGCGAGGGGGCGGAGTGACTCCAGCAGTTCGGCGAACTCGTCGGCGGCCAGACCGGTGAGCAGTTTCACCCAGGTCGTCTCCGCCGCGCTGATCAGCTGTGCCATCGCCCGTCCTGCCCGGTCCGGTGTTGCGCCGCCGCCGGCCTCCGTCCGGCTCCGGGGCGGCGGGCCGGACCGGCACGGCTCCCGACTCCCGAGGTCCGGTCGCCTCGTGCCCGGCCGTCCCGGGCCCAGCCCCCACCTAGCGTCCACCGCTGCCGTCCCCCATCGCTACCCAGCCCGACACCCGCATGCCTGCCCACGAGGCGTGCGCTCACTCCTCCGGCAGGAGGAGCGGCGCGATCTCGTCGAAGACGTCCCCGGGGCCGGGATTGGCCGGGTCGGTGGCGCCGCCGAGGTGGTGCACCACGCCCCATACCGCGTTGAGTGCGGTGGTGACCGCGCCCTCGGCGAATCCCGCCGTCCAGGAGACGTCGTCCCCGGCCAGGAAGAACCCGCGCTGACCGGCCGGGAAGCCGTCCTGCACGAACTGGGTGAACAGCCTCCGCTGATAGCGGTACTGTCCGGGCAGGTTCGCCTTGAAGGCGCCCATGAACAGCGGCTCGGTCTCCCAAGTCACCGTAACGGGCGGTCCGATGATATGCCTGCGGAGATTCACCGTGGGATAGATTTCCGCCATCCGCGCGAGCAGGACCTCCAGCCGCTCCTCGTCGCTGAGCGTGGCGAACTTCAGCGAGTCGTCGTTCCACGTGTACGACAGGCAGATGACGCCCGGCCGGTCCGGGCCGCCCTGGTCGAACAGGTAGACCCCGCGCGGCGCACGGTCGGTGAGCGTCATGCTCATCATGTCCGCGCCGGTGGCGGGGTCGCGATCCAGCCAGAACGGCCGGTCCGTCAGGACGAACAGCTTCGAGGCGCCCATGTAGTGGGTCCGCTCCACCGCCGTCCAGTGCTGCTGGGAGAGCAGGGCCGGGTCGCACGCGACCCGGTTCAGCAGCGTCCACACGTGCGGTGTGAAGACCACCGCCGCGTAGCGCTCCGACACCCCGTCGGCGTCCGTCACCTCCACGCCGTCGCCGACCCGGCGCAGCGCCCGCACCCCGGGACGCGGCCGCCCGCCGTGCAGGGTGGCCAGCGAAGTACCGGCCGGCCAGTGCCCGCCCGGGCCGGCCGGGCGCGTCCACAGCCCGTCCACGAACCCGCCGGTCCCGCCGACCAGCCGCACCTGGTCCTGGTCGGCGCCGGTGAACACCACCCGCAGCACCTCCAGGATCGAGTTGGGGAAGTCGGTGTCCCAGCCGCCGGTGCCGAAGCCCACCTGTCCGAAGATCTCCCGGTGCCGGAACGAGCGGAAGTACGGCGAGGCCGCCAGGAAGCCGTAGAAGGACTGGTCGTCCAGGGTGCGCACCATCCGGTTCCACACCGCCTTCAGCAGCGGGGCGTCGCGCCGACGGACGGAGTCCTCCACCACCGCCAGCTCGGCCTGCTCCAGCAGCGTCTTCTCCCAGGCGTCCGACACCTCCCGGTACACCGGCGGCAGGTCCTCCGCCGTCCGCGCCACCCGGTGCTCGCCGTTCAGGTGCACCAGGGTGCTCGGGGTGTGCGCCGACAGCGGGTTGGGGAACGGACTGGTCTCCAGACCGAGCGCGTCCACGTAGTGGAAGAGCGCCCGCGCCGACCGCGGGAAGCGCATCGCGCCCATCTCGGCCGAGACCGCCGGATCCGCCGGGAAGGGCACCGCCCGCATCCGGCCGCCCAGTTCCCCGGCCTCGTACACCACCGGGCGCAGGCCCAGCCGCAGCAGCTCGTAGCCGGCCACCAGGCCCGCAACGCCGCCGCCCACCACCGCGACCGGCGTGCCGCGCCGCTCGGCCGGCACCCGGCCGAGCCCGGCCGGATGAGCCAGCCAGTCGTCGTAGGCGAACGGGAAGTCGGGGCCGAACATCGTCAGCGGGGCGGTCAGTTCACGCGAGAACGCGCCGGTACCGGGAGACATGGGACACCTTTCGGGGCCCAGCCCACAGGGTCAGCCCAGTCGGGTGGGCAGACCCTCGTAGAGCTCGGGACGCCGGTCGTGGAGATAGGGAGTGTCGGCGCGCGCCTTCGCCACCACGGCCGGGTCGACGTCCGCCAGCAGCAGACCCTCGACGGGTTCCTCCAGGGTCACCCGCGTGCCGTCCGGCGCGGCCACCGTGGTCAGCCCGCAGAAGTCCAGGCCGCCGTGCGCGCCGATCCAGTTGCTGTACGCCACGTACAGCTGGCTCTCGAAGGCCCGGGCCGGCACCAGGGTCCTGGCGACGACGTCCCAGGGCCGCATCAGCGCCGTCGGCACCAGCAGCAGCTGGGTGCCGGCCATCGCGTGCGCCCGCACCGGTTCGGGGAACTCCACGTCGTAGCAGACCAGCAGCCCCACGGTCAGCCCGCCGAGGCGGGCCTGCACCACGCCGCGGTCGCCCGGGACGAAGCGGGAGGCGTCCACGTCGCCGAACAGGTGCGCCTTGCGGTAGGCCGCGAGGGTGCCGCCGTCCGGGCCCACCAACCGGGCCGCGTTGTAGACGCCGGTGCCGTCGTCCTCCGGCCAGCCGTGCACCACGGCGATGCCGAACTCCCGGGCGACCGCGGAGACGGCCGCGCAGTGCGGGCCGTCCACCGGCCCGGAGGCCTCGGCCAGGTTGCCGGGCCGCAGCGGATAGCCGCCGAGGGTCATCTCCGGCGCGATCAGCAGTTCGGCGCCCGCCTCGGCGGCCCGGCGGGCCGCCTCCCGCAGCCGCGCCACCAGGTGCGGGACGTCGGGGGAGCCGCACGCGGCCTGCCAGCAAGCAATCCTCATCGCGTGCGTCCTCAGGTAGCGGGTGCCGTCGTCCCCGGGCGTCGTTCGCCGCCACCGACGCTAGGCGGACGCCGCCCGCCCCGACAACCCCTGGTCAGCGAGGGTCCGCCGCGGCCGCCGGCCTAGGGGCCGCAGGGGTGCCGACAGGGGTGGCGGCCGCCCCGGCCGGCGCGGTTGTGTTCCACCGGGACCCCTGCCCCCGGCACCGCCGGCCGGCCCCGTCCCGTCCCGAACCGCCGACAGAACGGGCTGACATGACGACCGGTGAGCCGGGGAGCAACGCACTCGTCTTCCCCGCCATGGGCCCCTCGCGCTTCGCCGACTTCGGCCGCTTCATGGTGGTCAACGCCGCCGCGCGGAAGTACTTCGCGGCCGCCGACGAGGTGCTCGGCCACAGCGTCTTCGACGCGCTGCGCGACAGCGACGACGACTACTCCGAGACCGCGCAGGTGGCCTCCTTCGTCGCCTCGCTGGCCCTGGTCGAGTGGGGTCTGGCCACCGGCCGGCAGGAGCCGGCCGACTACTGCGCCGGCGTCAGCTTCGGCAAGTCGGCGGCCGCCGCGCACGCCGGCGTGCTGCCCTTCGAGGAGGCCGTAAGCCTGGTCGCCGAGACCGCCCGCTGCGAGGCCGCGTACTTCACCGAGCACCACCGCGACATCGTCACCCACTCCTTCGTCAAGATCGGCCCGGAGCTGCTCGACGAGCTGCTCGCCGAACTCGCCGACGCCGGGGAGTGGTACGAGGTCTCCTCCCGGCTCGACCACGATCTCTGCATGGTCTCGCTCTCCGAACGGGCCCTGGACGGCTTCAAGCGCCGTATCGGCGACAGCGGGGGCTACTCCCTGTACACGATGCGCCCGCCCGCGCACGCGAGCATCTTCGGCCCGCTGCGCGACCGCGTCGAGCAGGACGTCCTCGCCCGCTACCGGCTGCGCGACCCGCGCGTGCCGATCGTCTCCGACCAGGACGGCTCGCTGGTGGAGAGCGCCTCGCAGGCCTCGGCCTGGCTGCTCGGCGGATTCGTCCGCCCGATGAACTGGCCCGGCGTGGTGGCCACCCTGGCCGACCTCGGCGTCGACCGGATCACCATCGTCGGCCGCGACCGGCTGCTGCGCCGGCTGCGCTGCACCGTCGACAACTTCACCACCAGCACGCTTGCCCCCGAAACGGCACTCACACCAGCCGCCTGACCGGCCGTCGGCGCACACGCGCGGCCGAGCGGCCCCGAGGAAGGCACCACCCCTTGACGAACCACCCCGGTGCGGCGGACGGCACGCTCTTCGCGACCAGCGACCTGCACATCGGCTACCAGGAGAACCGCGCGATCGTCGAGGGCCTGCGCCCGCACGGCCCGCGCGACTGGCTGATCGTCGCCGGTGACATCGGCGAGATCGCGGCCGACGTGGAGTGGGCCCTCGGCGTCCTCGCCGAGCGCTTCGCCACCGTCGTCTGGGCACCCGGCAACCACGAACTGTGGACCCACCCCTCCGACCCGGTCGCGCTGCGCGGCGTCGCCCGCTACGAGCACCTGGTGCGCATCTGCCGCGGCCTCGGCGTGCACACCCCGGAGGACCCCTACCCGCTCTGGCACGGGGAGGGCGGCCCGGTGCGGATCGCGCCGCTGTTCGTCGGCTACGACTACACCTTCCTGCCGCCGGGCACCCGGACCAAGGCGCAGGCCCTGGCCCGGGCCCACGAGAGCGGCGTGGTCTGCTCCGACGAGTACCTGCTGCACCCCGACCCCTACCCGAGCCGCGAGGCCTGGTGCCGGGCCCGGGTGACGGCTACCGAACGCCGGCTCGCGGCGGAGGACCCGGCGGTGCCGACCGTCCTGGTCAACCACTACCCGCTGGTGCGCACCCCGACCGACGTCCTGTACTACCCCGAGTTCGCCCAGTGGTGCGGCACCACCGCCACAGCCGACTGGCACACCCGGTTCCGCACGGCGGCCGTCGTCTACGGGCACCTGCACATCCCGCGCAGCACCCGCTACGACGGCGTCCGCTTCGAGGAGGTGTCGGTCGGCTACCCGCGCGAGTGGCGCCGACGCGGACCGGGCGCGCCGGCCGGGCTGACCCGGATCCTGCCCGAGCGGGGTGCCCGGTGATCGAACGGATCCTGCCCGACGGGGTCGCGGTGGCGGAGTCCACCGGGGTGCTGCCGACCGCGGCCGCCGAGGCGCCGGAGCTCTTCCCCGAGGAGCAGGAGCACATCGCGGCGTCGGTGCCGCTGCGGCAGGCGGAGTTCCGGGCGGTCCGGGCCTGCGCCCGACGCGCCCTGGCCGCCCTCGGCCGCCCGGCCGTCCCGCTGGTGCCCGGTCCGCGCGGGGAACCCCGCTGGCCGGACGGCCTGGTCGGCAGCATGACGCACTGTGCCGGCTACCGCGCGGCCGCCCTGGCCCCGGCCGACCGCCTGCTCAGCCTCGGCATCGACGCCGAGTCCGACCTGCCGCTGCCCGAGGGCGTCCTGGAGGCGATCGGCCGCCCGGAGGAGCTGCCGCAGCTCGCCGCCCTGCGCCGCGCGCGGCCCGAGCTCCACCCGGACCGGCTGCTGTTCAGTGCGAAGGAGAGCGTCTACAAGGCGTGGTTCCCGCTGACCGGGCTGATGCTCGACTTCACCGAGGCGACCCTGGTGCTCTCTCCGGACGGCACCTTCACGGCACGGCTGCTCGTCCCCGGCCCGGTGGTGGCCGGCCGCCGGCTGCCCGGCTTCCGGGGGCGTTGGCTGGCCGCGTCCGGCCTGGTCCTGACGGCGATCGCCGTGCCGCGGCCCTGAACGTCCAGCACGGTTGCGGTGAAGGGGAGTTGACGGACCGGGGCGACCCCGCAGGGGTGGGGGCGGATAGGGGTACTGCAGCCGCCGACCCGTCGGTAACGTCCCGGACGTGGCGGAGCTCGGGCGATCCCGGCCGGGCCCCGACCGCCGGTCGTGCGGCGCGCCCGGCGCCACGGGCGCCCGACCCAATGCCGCGTCAGCCGACTGCCGCGGACCTCCCCCTCGGCCCCGGATCCGACGCCCGCGCGCCGCAGTGGCGGGCGCGCCCCCTCGGTGGCCGCCGAGTACGAGAAGGAAGAGTGAGCCGATGGCGGCAAAGATCTTTGCGGAGGACTCGGCGGCGACGCTCGCCGAGTTCGAGCAGGACACCCTGAGGGTCGCGCAGGTGCTGCGCGAGCGCGGCGTCGGACTCGGCAGCCGGGTGCTGCTGAAGGCCGGGAACTCCGTGAGCTACGTCTCCGTGCTCTTCGCCCTGATGCACCTGGGCGCCTCGGTCGTCCTGGTGGACCAGCAGGAGAAACGAGAGGCGACCGGCTCGATCATCCGCCGCGCGGGCACCAAGCTGGTGCTGGTGGACGACGACGCGCCGGTCCCGCCGGAGTCCGACCCGGTCCACCTCTACGAGCTGATCTCCGCCGCCCCCGAGGTCAGGGTGACGGATCAGCACCTGGACTTCGGCGCCTGGTGCGACCTCGACGACGCACTGATCATGTGGTCCTCCGGCTCGACCGGCGCACCCAAGGGCATCGTCAAGAACGGCGGCCGGTTCCTGAAGAACCTGGAGCGCAACGCCCACCACATGGGCCATACCGCGGATGACGTGCTGCTGCCGCTGCTGCCGTTCTCGCACCAGTACGGCCTGTCGATGGTGCTGATCGCGTGGATCGTGCAGGGCTCGCTGGTCATCGCCCCCTACAAGCGCCTGGACCGGGCGCTGCGGATGGCCGGCCCCTCCGGGGCCACCGTGCTGGACGCCACCCCGGCGACCTACCGCAGCATCCTGGGCATCCTGCGCCAGAGGCCCGTCCTGGAGCGCTCGCTCGGCGCCGTCCGGATGTTCTGCAGCGGCGCCGCCCCGCTCGACCAGTCGCTCACCGACCTGTACGTCGAGCGTCTCGGCCTGCCGCTGCTCGACAGCTACGGCAGCACCGAGGCCGGCAACGTCGCGTTCGCCACCGCCGACAACGCGGTCTCCTGCGGCCGGGTCATGGACGGCCTGCGGATCCGGGTCGTCGACGACGAGGACCGCGAGGTGCCGGCCGGAGTCGTCGGCGAACTGCTCGTCGAGACACCGGACGTGATGATCGGCTACCTGACGGACGAGGGCGGCATCGACCCGGTCGCCCAGGACGTCTTCCGCACCGGCGACCTCGGCTACCTGGACGCCGACGACAACCTCTTCGTCCTCGGACGGAAGTTCGCCGTGCACCGCAACGGCCACACGCTCTACCCGGAGATCGTCGAGCGCAAGGCCGCCGCCGGGGGCTGCGCCACCCGCATCGTCGCGCTACCCGACGAGCGGCGCGGCAGCAGCCTGGTGTTCTTCGTCGAGGACGAGCAGCTGCGCGACGCCGCCCACTGGCGGGCGGTGCTGGGCGAGCTGCTGCCCGTCTACGAGCAGCCGAACCGGGTGGTCGTCGTGGAGGGCTTCCCGCTCAACCGCAACGGCAAGCCGGACAAGCGCCGGATGTCCGAGCTCGCCCTCGCCGGCGCGGGCCCGGCGGCGCCGGACGCCTGAGCCGGGTCGGCTCGGCGGGGCCGCCGTCCGGCACCCGGACGGCGGCCCCGCCGCGCGTCCGGCCGCGGCCGCCCGGTCAGTCCAGCAGCCCGCGCTCCATCGCGGCCAGCACCGCCGCCGTCCGGTCGGACACCTCCAGCTTGCGGAAGATCCGCAGCAGGTGCGTCTTCACCGTCGCCTCGCCGATGTGCAGTTCGCGGCCGATGTCGGCGTTGGTCAGACCCCGGCCGACCAGCTGCAGCACCTCGCGCTCGCGCGCCGACACCGGCGGCGCCTCCTGCGCCCGCGCCCGGAACAACCGGCCCGCGACGGCGGGGGAGAGCACCGTCTCGCCGCGGGCGGCGGCCCGCACCGCGTCGATCAGGTCGCTGCGCGAGGTGCCCTTCAGCAGGTAGCCCGCCGCGCCCGCCTCGACCGCGCGCAGGATGTCCGCGTCGCTCTCGTACGTGGTCACCACCACCACGCGAGGGCGCCGCGAGTGCGCCAGGATGCGCGCGGTCGCGGTGACGCCGTCCATCGTGCCCATCCGCAGGTCCATCAGCACCACGTCCGGGTCGAGCGAGGCGGCGAGCACCACCGCCTCCTCGCCGCCGCCGGCCGTCCCCGCGACGGCGATCCCCGGCGCGGACTCTAGCATCGCCGACAGGCCCTCGCGGACCACGGGGTGGTCGTCCGCGATCAGCACGGTGATCGCCCGGGCAGCGGGGGCGGGCGGCGTCATCGGTTTCCTCCGTCGGGATCGTCGCGGGTGCTGTCGTCGGGCCGGGCCGGGCCGACGGTGCCGAGCGGCACCCGGACGTCCACCACCGTCCCGAAGCCGGGCCTGCTGGACACCCGGGCGGTGCCGCCGGTCTCCGCGAGCCGGGCCCGCAGTCCGCGCAGCCCGTACCCCTCGGTCGGCCCCGCGGTGTCGAACCCGCAGCCGTTGTCGGTGACCGTCAGCCGCACCTCGCCGTCCGTGAACTCGGTCCGCAGCGCGACCCGTCGGGCGCCCGCGTGCTTGCGGACATTGGCCAGCGACTCCTGCGCGGCGCGCAGCAGCACCACCGCGACCGCCGTCGGCAGCGGGAACTCGGTGCCCTCGGCGGTGTAGTCGACGGTCAGCCCGGTCTCGGCGGCGAACGCCCCGCCCCGGCGCCGCAGCGCCTCGCCCAGCGAGTCGCCGCGCAGCGCCGCCGGGGTGAGCGCGGCGACGAAGCCGCGGGTCTCCGCCAGGTTGTCGACGGCGGACCTGGCGGCCAGTGCGAGGTGCCGCCGGGCCAGCTGCGGGTCGTCCTCCAGCTCCGCCTCCGCGGTCTGGATCAGCGCGATGATGCTGGTCAGGCCCTGGGCCACGGTGTCGTGGATCTCGCGGGCCAGGCGTTCGCGCTCGGCGGCGATCCCGGCCTGGCGCGACAGCCGGGCCTCCCGCTCCCGGCTGCGCTCCAACTCCTCGATCAGCCGGCCGCGTTCGCGGCTCTGTTCGATCACCCTGGTGATCCACAGGCCCAGCAGCACGGTCAGCGCGATCCCCAGCAGGGTCAGCGGCAGCACGCCGAGCACCTCGGGGCCGAGCCGTCCGCTGCTGACCCACACCAGGGCGGGCGGCACCAGGTTGGCGCAGAGCACCACCGCGATCCCGAGCGAGGACGGCAGGCTCATCAGCAGCATCGGGCAGACGGCGAACAGTGCGAAGGCGGCGGCCAGGTCGAGGACGGCGGCCACCGCGAACAGCGTGAGCAGACCGGCCGCGAACCAGCGGCTGCGGGGCGGCCGTTCGCCGCCGCGCAGCAGCGGCCGCCCGAACGCGGCGTACCAGGGCACCATCAGGGTCAGTGCGGCGACCGCGCCGGCGACCCGGCCCGGCGCGGCCTGCGAGGTGAGCAGCAGCCCGGCGGTGACGAGGTAGCAGAGCCCGAAGTAGGCGTCCCACAGGCCGGCCCAACGGGCCATCGGATCCTGTCGGAAGGCCGCCTGCGCGCCGTCGGCGCGGACGTCCGGCACACCCGGCGCACCCGGGTCGGGCGGGTCGGAGGGGACGGGACGGACGGCGGCGGGGGGCTGGTCGGGCAGGGCACGGGCTGGCACGCTGACCAGTCCTACCACGCGCCCTCCGCCGCGTGCACCCGCCGACCGGCGGCCCGTCGGCCGGGCCGGTCCGCGCCGCGCCGTCGCCCCGGGTGTCCACCGACCGGTGGACACCCGGTCCGTCCACCGGTTGTTCCGGCACCCGCGCCGCGTCCCTAGCGTGGAGATCAGCGAGGACGAACCGCGTTCCTCGACGGACGATCCTCGGGAGCCGCACCACATGAGCGGGTTCACCACCACCCTGGTGGTCAGCGGGACGGTGCTGGCCGTCATCCTGGCCAGCGACCTCGGCCGACGCCGGGTCACCACCATGCGCCTGATCCGGCCGCTGATCGCGGTGGCCGCCGTGATGGTGCTGTTCTTCCACAGCCCGCAGCTGGCCGGCAACGACCTTTCGCTGCAACTGGTCGGCATCGGCATCGGCATCATCCTGGGCCTGACCGCCGGGGCGATGCTCCCCGGCGAGCTGGATTCCGACGGGAACGTGTACACCCGGGCGGGCCTGCTTTACGCATTGTTCTGGCTCCTGATGTCGGCGGCCCGGGTGGTCTTCGTCTACGGAATCGAGCACTGGTACACCGCCGATATCATCGAGTTCGCCATCAAGTACCGGATCAGCGGGCCTGACGTGTTCTCGAATTCGCTCGTGCTGATGGCACTCGCCACCGTACTCGTACGCACGGTCGTGGTGCTGAACCGCCGCCGACGCCTCCGGGTCACCATCCGATAGGAACAGGACAGGAAATGCCCTCATCCGAAGGACTCCGGCTGCGGCCGCCGCGGCACCGGGTGGAGCGCCGCGCCCTCGCCTGGTGGACGGTGCAGGCCTCGCTGATCCCCGTACCGCTCATCCTGGCCGCCGCCGCGCTCTACCTCCTGATCCCGCCGGCCCGGTTCGTCTTCGGGTGGGTGCTGCTCGGGGTCACCGTCCCCGGCGTCGCGTACATCGCGGTGATGCCGCAGTGGCGCTACCGGGTGCACCGCTGGGAGACCACCGACGAGGCCGTCTACACGGCCTCCGGCTGGCTCTGGCAGCGCTGGCGGGTCGCCCCGCTGTCACGGATCCAGACCGTGGACACCGTCCGCGGTCCGCTGGAGCAGCTGTTCGGGCTCGCCGGGATCAAGGTCACCACGGCCTCCGCCGCCGGCGACGTGACCATCCGCGGCATCGACCACCGCAGGGCCGTCGAGGTCGTCGAGCACCTGACCCGCACCACCCAGGCCACCCCGGGGGACGCCACATGAGTACCGAACCCGCAGGGCCCGAGCAGCCCGGCACCGCCGACCCCGTCGCCGACCCCGCCACCGTCCCCGGCCAGCGCGCCGGGACCGCGCCCGTCGACGGGCCGGAGGGCCCGGACTGGCAGCGGCTCAGCCTGCGCTCCGTCCCCGTCCACCTCAGCTGGCTGCTCGCCCCCGCCGCCACCGCGGCCGGCACCGCGCTCGGCGGCCACGGCAGGCTGAACCTGCAGGCCCTGATCACGGTCGCCTCGCTCACCATCGCCTTCGGGGTGGTCGCCGGCATCAATCTGATGCGCTGCCTCACCACCCGCTACCGCGTCACCCACGACCGGCTGGAGGTCCACAAGGGCCTGCTGTTCCGCAGCCGCCGCACCGTCCTGCTGGGGCGGATCCGCAACGCCGACGTCACCGCCAAGCCGCTGCAGCGCCTCGCCGGCCTCGCCGCGGTCACCGTCGGCGTCGCCGCCGTCGGCTCCTCGGGCGGCTCGCTCACCCTGGACGGCGTCACCCGCGACCAGGCCGCCGCGCTCCGCCGGGACCTGCTCAACCGGCGCGCGGCGCTGCTCGCCGCCGGCCACGACGGGCAGGTCGAACAGGCCGCCGACGACACGATCGCCGCCTTCGACCCGTCCTGGACCCGCTACGCCCCGCTGACCGTCTGGGGCGTCGGCGGCCTGTTCGCCGTGCTCGGCGCCGCCTACCGCACCCTGCACGAGATGCAGGTCGACCCGCTGGAGCTGGGCGTCGTCCGCAGCGCGGCCGACGCCTTCACCGCTGTGCCCGTCTGGGTCGCCGTCCCGGTCACCCTGCTGGCCGTCGCCGCCGTCGGCACCGCCGGCGCGGTGGCCCTGTACGTCGAGGGCTGGTCCGGCTTCCGGCTGGCCCGCGAGGAGGGCGGCATTCTGCGGGTGCGGCGCGGACTGTGGATCCACCGGTCGGTCTCCATCGAGGAGCGGCGCTTGCGCGGCGTCGAGCTGGTCGAGCCGCTGCTGCTGCGCTCGGGCGGCGGCGCCCGGCTCCAGGCCGTCGCCGGCGGACTCGGCTCGGCCGAGGAGAACCGCTCCCGCGGGGCCCTGATGCCGCCCTCACCGCGTTCCGAGGTGCTCCGGGTCGCCGCCGCGGTGCTCGGCGACGACCGGTCGCCGACCGAGCGCGCCGACCTGCACCGCCACCCCCGCCGGGCGCTGCGCCGCAGGCTCAACCGGGCCCTGCTGGTCGTCCTGCCGGTGGTCGGCGCGGTGGCGCTGCCGGGCATCTGGCTGCCCGCCTTCCTGGTCGCCGCCGGGATCAGCGCCGCCGTGCTGCTGCCCGCCGGCGCCCTGCTCGCCGCCGACGCCCACCGCGCCCTCGGCCATGGCCTCACCGGCCCCTACCTGGTGGCCAGGTCGGGCACCTTCGTCCGCCGCACCGTCGCCCTCCGGCGCGAGGGCGTGATCGGCTGGACGGTCTCCCGCTCCTACTTCCAGCGCCGTGCCGGGCTGCTCACCCTGGGGGCCGCCACCGCGGCCGGCGCGGGCGTCTACCGGGTGCGCGACGTCGCCGAGGGGGAGGGGCTGGCCTTCGCCGAGGAGGCCGTGCCCGGGCTCCTCGCGCCGTTCCTGGTCCGCGACTGACCGGACCGGCACCCGGCTCACCCGGGTCGCGGCCCGGGTGAACGTCCCGCACCCCGGTGCCCCACTCGGGCGCGAGTTCCGGTGGCCCGCTTTACCGGCCCGCCGGGACGCGCTAGCGTGGCCCGATTGTGGGTGAGGAATTCGCCGGGCGCATTCCGCGATTTCCTCCCGGTCGGCACCCCCGAGAATTCCTAGGGGTAGCCGGCCGAAATCGTAGGGGTGCTGAGGGGCCCCGTAAGGGGTTATCCGGCGACGCATTCCCGTGCCACGCTGGCCAACGGTGTTTGATACCGTCAGCCGGGTAGTGGAGCGCGCGATGATGAACCAGTCCGAGGAATTCATTCCGGAGCCGGCCGGCGCGGATGTCGCAAATTCGGACGGCGTCTCGTCCTGGCGCGCGCGGCTCGCCGACTCCTCCGAGGCCGAGCAGCAGCGGACCGTCCTGAGCCTCGTCCTGGACCGCGCCAGGGAGGCGCTGCGCGGCCGCTCCGGCGCCGCCGTCGACGCCGACCGGCCCTTCCTGGAACTGGGCTTCGACTCGCTCGCCGCCGTGGACCTGCACAGCAGGCTCACCGCCGCCACCGGGCTGCGCCTGCCGGTCACCCTGGTGTTCGACCACCCGACCCCGGCCTCGCTCGCCCGCCACCTGCGTGCCGAACTGCTCGGCCTGGCGGCCGAGTCGGAGCCGCTGCCGGCCTCCGTCGGCGCCTCCGACGAGCCCATCGCCATCGTGGCGATGGCCTGCCGCTTCCCTGGCGACGCCCGCAGCCCCGAACAGCTGTGGCAGCTGGTCGCCGACGAGGTCGACGCCGTCTCCCCGTTCCCGACCAGCCGCGGCTGGGACCTCGCCGGCCTCTTCGACGACGACCCCGACCGGGCCGGCACCTCGTACGCGCGCGAGGGCGGCTTCCTGCACGACGCCGACGAGTTCGACCCCGGCTTCTTCGCCATCTCGCCGCGCGAGGCGCTCGCCATGGACCCGCAGCAGCGCCTGCTGCTGGAGACCGCCTGGGAGGCGTTCGAACGCGCCGGCATCGACCCGACCGGCCTGCGCGAGTCCCGCACCGGCGTCTTCATCGGCGCCGAGGCCCAGGAGTACGGCCCCCGGCTGCACGAGGCCGCTGACGGCATGGAGGGCTACCTCGTCACCGGCAACGCCGCCAGCGTCGCCTCCGGCCGGATCTCCTACACCTTCGGCTTCCAGGGCCCGGCCGTCACCGTCGACACCGCCTGCTCCTCCTCGCTGGTCGCCCTCCACCTCGCCGTACAGTCGCTGCGCCGCGGCGAGTGCGGCGTCGCGCTGGCCGGCGGCGCGGCCGTGATGGCCGGACCGGGCTCCTTCGTCGCCTTCAGCCGCCAGCGGGGCCTGGCTCCAGACGGCCGCTGCAAGCCCTTCGCCGAGGCCGCCGACGGCACCGCCTGGGGCGAGGGCGTCGGCATGCTCCTCGTCGAGCGGCTCTCCGACGCGCAGCGCAACGGCCACCCGGTGCTGGCGGTCGTCCGCGGCTCGGCGATCAACCAGGACGGCGCCTCCAACGGCCTGACCGCCCCGAACGGGCCCTCCCAGCAGCGGGTGATCCGCCAGGCCCTCGCCGACGCCGGCCTGACCGCCGCCGACGTGGACGCCGTCGAGGCGCACGGCACCGGCACCACCCTCGGCGACCCGATCGAGGCCCAGGCCCTGCTCGCCACCTACGGCCGGGACCGCGAGGCCGACCGGCCGCTCTGGCTCGGCTCCCTCAAGTCCAACATCGGCCACACCCAGGCCGCCGCCGGCATCGGCGGCATCATCAAGACCGTCATGGCGATGCGCCACGGCGTCCTGCCGCGGACCCTGCACGTCAACGAGCCTTCCCCGCACGTCGACTGGGCGTCCGGCGCGGTCGAACTGCTCACCGAGGCCCGCCCCTGGCCGGAGACCGGCCGCCCCCGCCGGGCCGCCGTCTCGTCCTTCGGCTTCAGCGGCACCAACGCCCACGCCGTCCTCGAACAGGCCCCGCAGACCTCGGAGATCCCGGCCGCCGAACCCGCCACCCGCGCGCCCGCGGCGCTGCCCTGGGTGCTCTCCGCCCGGACCCCGGAGACGCTGCGCGCGCAGGCCCGCCGGCTCACCGCCCACCTCGACGCGCACCCCGAGCACCGCCTCGCCGACCTCGGCCACTCCCTCGCCACCACCCGCACCGCCTTCGAGCACCGCGCCGTCGTGGTCGCCGGCGAGCGGGACGGCTTCCGGCGCGCCCTGGACGCCCTCGCCGACGGCCTCGGCGCCCCCGGCCTGCTCCAGGGCAGCACCGCCCCAGGGCGCACCGCCTTCCTCTTCACCGGCCAGGGCAGCCAGCGGCTCGCCATGGGCCGCGAACTCTACGAGACGTACCCGGTCTTCGCCCGCGCCCTCGACCAGGCCGCCGGCCACCTCGACCTCCAGCTCGAACGGCCGCTGCGCGAGGTGCTGTTCGCCGCCGAGGGCACCCCCGAGGCCGAGCTGCTGCACCGCACCGCCTACACCCAGCCCGCCCTGTTTGCCGTCGAGGTCGCCCTCCACCGGCTCGTCGAGTCCTGGGGCCTGCGTCCCGACGCCGTCGCCGGACACTCCATCGGCGAGTTCGCGGCCGCGCACGCCGCCGGCGTGCTCACCCTGGCCGACGCCGCCCTGCTGGTCGCCGCCCGCGGCCGCCTGATGGAGGCACTGCCGGCCGGCGGCGCCATGGCCGCCGTCCAGGCCACCGAGGACGAGATCCGCACCACCCTCGCCGGCCGCGAGGCCGCCGTCGCCGTCGCCGCGGTCAACGGCCCCGCCTCCGTCGTCGTCGCCGGCGACGAGGACGCCGTCCTCGCCGTCGCCGCCCACTGGGCCGAGCAGGGCCGCAAGACCCGCCGCCTGACGGTCAGCCACGCCTTCCACTCACCCCACATGGACGCCGTGCTGGCGGAGTTCCGCCGCTGCGCCCAGGCCGTCTCGTACGCCGAACCCAAGGTCCCGCTCGTCTCCACCCTCACCGGCCGGACCGTCACCGCTGAGGAGATCGGCGACCCCGAGTACTGGGTGCGCCACGTCCGCGAGGCCGTCCGCTACTGCGACGCCGTCCGGACCCTGGAGGCCCAGGGCGTCACCACCTACCTGGAGCTCGGTCCCGAGGGGGTCCTCTCCTCGACGGGCCCGGACTGCCTCGCCGACCCGGACGCCGCCGTGTTCGTCCCGCTGCTGCGCGGCGACCGCCCCGAGGCGCACACCGCGACCGCTGCACTCGGCCAGGCCCACATCCGGGGCGCCGCCCCCGACTGGGACGCCGTCTTCGCCGGGCAGGGCGCCCGCCGTGTCGACCTGCCCACCTACGCCTTCGAACAGGAGCGCTTCTGGCTCGCGCCCGGCTCCGACGGCGGTGACGTCACCGCCGTCGGCCTCGGCGCCGTCGACCACCCCCTGCTCGGCGCCGCCGTCGCGCTCGCCGACGGCGACGGCATCCTGTTCACCGGACGGATCGCCCTCGACACCCACCCCTGGCTGGCCGACCACGCCGTGCAGGGCAGCGTCCTGCTCCCCGGCACCGCCTTCGTCGAACTCGCCGTCCGCGCCGCCGAACAGGCCGGCTGCGGCCTCGTCGAGGAACTCACCCTGGAGGCGCCGCTACTGCTGCCCGACCGGGGCGGCGTCCACCTGCAGATCGTGGTCGGCGGCGCCGACCGGACCGGCAGCCGCACCCTCTCCCTGCACTCGCGGCCCGAGCACGCCGACGCCGACGAGCCCTGGACCCGCCACGCCGGCGGCCTGCTCGCCCCCGCCGCCGACCCGGCCGGACCCGACCTCGCCGCCTGGCCCCCCGCCGACGCCCGGCCCGTCGACGTCCAGGACGTCCGCGCCCGGCTCACCGACGCGGGCTTCGGCTACGGACCGGCCTTCCAGGGCCTGCGCGCCGTCTGGCTGCGCGGCACCGAGATCCTCGCCGAGATCGACCTGCCCGAGCCCGCCCTCGACGGTGCCGACCGCTACGGCCTGCACCCCGCCCTGCTCGACGCCGCCCTGCACGCCCTCGGCGCGGACACCGCCGACGACGCCGTCCGCGGCGGCCTGCCGTTCTCCTGGCACGGCGTCACCCTGCACGCCGCCGGCGCCACCGCGCTGCGCCTGCGCGCCACCGTCCTCGGCCGCGGCGAGGTCGCCCTGGAAGCGGCCGACGCCACCGGGCAGCCCGTCCTGTCGGTGCGGTCCCTGGCGCTGCGCGAGATCTCCGCCGAGCAGCTCGACGCCGCCCGCGCCGCCCGCAGCGACGCACTGTTCCGTGTCGAGTGGACGGCCCTGCCGGTCTCCGCCGCCACCACCGGCCGCTGGGCCGTCCTCGGCGCCGCCACCCCCGAACTCGCCGCCCTCGGCGCCGAGCAGTACCCCGACCCGGCCGCCCTCACCGCCGCCGTCGAGGCCGGCCGCGCCGCCCCCGACGCGGTGTTCCTGCCCGTCGGCCCCGTCGACGCCGAGCAACCGGACGACCCGGCCGCCCTCCGCGCCGCCCTGCACCGGGCACTCGACGCGGCCCGGCAGTGGCTCGCCGACGACCGCCTCGGCGCCGCCCGGCTCGTCCTCACGACCGGCGGCACGGCCGACGGCCCCGGCGCCCTCGCCCGCGCCGCCGTCCGCGGCCTGATCCGCTCCGCCCAGCTGGAGCACCCCGACCGGCTCGTCCTGCTGGACCTCGACGCGCACGGCATCCCCGGCGAGGTCCTGGCCGGGGCCCTCGCCTCCGGCGAACCCGAACTCGCGGTCCGCGAGGGCGCGGTGCACGTCCCCCGGCTCGCCCGGGCGCGTACCGCCGCCGACCCGGCCGGGGCCGGTGCCGCCCCCGCGTTCGGCCCCGACGGCACCGTCGTGGTCACCGGCGCCTCCGGTGCCCTCGGCACCCTGGTCGCCCGCCACCTGGCGGCCGAGCACGGCGTCCGCAGCCTGCTGCTGCTCTCCCGCCGCGGCGCCGACGCCCCCGGCACCGCCGAACTCCTCGCCGACCTCGCCGAGCACGGCGCCGAGGCCACCGTCACCGCCTGCGACGTCTCCGACCGCGCAGCCCTCGCCGCCGCACTCGCCGGACACCGGCTCACCGGCGTCGTCCACACCGCGGGCGTCCTCGACGACGGCGTCCTCGACGCCCTCACCCCCGAGCGCCTCGACACCGTCCTGCGGCCCAAGGCCGACGCCGCCCTCCACCTCCACGAGCTGACCGCCGACCAGCCGCTCACCGCCTTCGTCCTCTTCTCCTCCAACGCCGGTGTGCTCGGCGGCCTCGGCCAGGCCAACTACGCGGCCGCCAACGCCGTCCTCGACGCCCTCGCCGAACACCGTCGCGCCACCGGGCTGCCCGCCACCTCCCTCGCCTGGGGCCCGTGGGCCGACGGCGGGATGGCCGCCGGTCTCGACAGCGCCGACCTGCAGCGCCTCGCCCGCAGCGGCCTGACCGGCCTCGCCGACGACGAGGGCCTCGCCCTCTTCGACACCGCCACCGCGACCGCCGAACCGGTGCTCGTCCCGATGCGCCTGGACCTCGCCGCGCTGCGCGCCCAGGCCGCCGCCGGCACCCTCCCCGCCCAGCTGCGCGGCCTCGTCCGCACACCCACCCGGCGGACCGCCCGCGCCGGCCGCTCCGGCGGCACGGACCTGATGCGCCGCCTGGCCGGCCTCTCCGACGCCGAGCTCGACCGCGAACTCCTGGAACTGCTGCGCGTGCGGGTCGCCGCCGTGCTCGGCCACGCGTCCTCCGACACCATCGACGCCGGCCGGGCCTTCAACGAGCTCGGCTTCGACTCGCTGACCTCCGTCGAACTGCGCAACGAGCTGAACGCCGCCACCGGGCTGCGCCTGCCGCCCACGCTGATCTTCGACCACCCGACCCCCGCCGCGCTCGCCGCCCACCTGAGCACCGAGATCGCCGGCGCCGCGGAGCAGTCCGCCCTTCCCGTGGCCGCCCCCGCCCGCCGCGACGACGAGCCGATCGCCATCGTCGGCATGGCCTGCCGCTACCCCGGCGGCGTCTCCTCGCCCGAGGAGCTGTGGCAGCTCGTCACCGGCGGCGTCGACGCGATCTCCGCGTTCCCGTCCGGCCGCGGCTGGGACCTCGACCACCTCTTCGACCCCGACCCGGACCACCCCGGCACCTCGTACGCCGACCAGGGCGGCTTCCTGCACGGCGCCGGCCTGTTCGACGCCGCGTTCTTCGGCATCTCGCCGCGCGAGGCGCTCGCCATGGACCCGCAGCAGCGCCTGCTGCTGGAGACCTCCTGGGAGGCGTTCGAGCGGGCCGGCATCGACCCGGCGACGCTGCGCGGCAGCCGGACCGGCGTCTTCGCCGGCGTGATGTACCACGACTACGCGACCCGGCTCGGCGCCGTCCCCGAGGGCGTCGAGGGCTACCTCGGCACCGGCACCTCCGGCAGCATCGCCTCCGGCCGCGTCTCCTACACCTTCGGCCTGGAGGGGCCGGCCGTCACCGTCGACACCGCCTGCTCGTCCTCGCTGGTCGCGCTGCACCTCGCCGTTCAGGCGCTGCGCCAGGGCGAGTGCACGATGGCCCTGGCCGGCGGTGTCACCGTGATGGCCACGCCCGAGGCGTTCGTCGACTTCAGCCGCCAGCGCGGCCTCGCCCGCGACGGCCGCTCCAAGTCCTTCTCCGCCGCCGCCGACGGCACCAGCTGGTCCGAGGGCGCGGGCATGCTCCTCGTCGAGCGGCTCTCCGACGCGCAGCACAACGGCCACCCGGTGCTGGCGGTCGTCCGCGGCTCGGCGATCAACCAGGACGGCGCCTCCAACGGCCTCACCGCCCCCAACGGCCCCTCCCAGCAGCGGGTGATCCGCCAGGCTCTCGCCGACGCCGGCCTGACCGCCACCGACGTGGACGCCGTCGAGGCGCACGGCACCGGCACCGCCCTCGGCGACCCGATCGAGGCGCAGGCCCTGCTCGCCACCTACGGCCAGGACCACACCGACGACCGGCCGCTCTGGCTCGGCTCCCTCAAGTCCAACATCGGCCACACCCAGGCCGCCGCCGGCGTTGCCGGCATCATCAAGATGGTCATGGCGATGCAGCACGGTACGCTGCCGCAGAGCCTCCACCTCGACGAGCCCTCGCCCAACGTCGACTGGGCGTCCGGCGCGGTCGAACTGCTCACCGAGGCCCGCCCCTGGCCGGAGACCGGCCGCCCCCGCCGCGCGGGCATCTCCTCCTTCGGCTTCAGCGGCACCAACGCCCACACCATCGTGGAGCAGGCCCCGGCCGCCGTCCGCACCCGGAAGCCCGCCGACCAGGCCCCGGCCGTCCAGCCGTGGGTGCTCTCCGCGAAGAGCGAGGACGCGCTGCGCGAGCAGGCCCGCGCCCTGCTGACCCACCTGGACCGCACCGCCGGCACGCCCGCGGAGGCGACCGATGGCGACATCGCCCTCTCGCTCGCCACCGGCCGCGCCGTCCTGGAGCACCGGGCCGCCGTCATCGCCGAGGACCGCGCCGACCTGCTGGCCGGCCTCGCCGCCCTGGCCGCCGGCGAGTCGAACGCCGACGTCCTGCAGGGCACCGTCACCGCCGGCCGCACCGCTTTCCTGTTCACCGGGCAGGGCAGCCAGCGGGCCGGCATGGCCGCGGAGCTGACGGCCGCCCACCCCGCCTTCGCGGCGGCCTTCGACGCGGTCTGCACCGAACTCGACCGCCACCTGGACCGCCCGCTGCGCGAGGCGATCGCCGACGAGGCACTGATCGGCGAGACCGGCTGGACCCAGCCGGCGCTGTTCGCCGTCGAGGTGGCGCTGTTCCGCCTCCTCGAGTCCTGGGGGGTCCGCCCGGACTACCTGGCCGGCCACTCGATCGGCGAGCTGGCCGCCGCCCACGTCGCCGGGGTGTTCTCGCTCGCGGATGCCGCGAAGCTGGTGGCGGCTCGTGGCCGGTTGATGCAGGCGCTGCCGCGCGGCGGTGCGATGGTCGCGGTGCAGGCCACCGACGAGGAGGTGCTGCCGCTGCTGACCGAGGGCGTCGGCATCGCCGCCGTCAACGGCCCGACCTCCGTGGTGATCTCCGGTGCCGAGGACGCCGTCCAGGCCGTGGTCGCCGGCCTGGCGGGCCGCCGCACCAAGCGCCTGACCGTCAGCCACGCCTTCCACTCCCCGCTGATGGACGGCATGCTGGACGACTTCCGCGCCGTCGCCGAGCAGATCACCTACGAACTCCCGCGGATTCCGATCGTCTCCACCCTCACCGGCGCGCTCGCCTCGACCGAGTTGACCGACGCCGAGTACTGGGTGCGGCACGTCCGCGAGGCCGTCCGCTTCGCCGACGCCGTCTCCGTCCTGGAGGGCCGGGGCGTCCGCACCTACCTGGAACTGGGCCCCGACGGGGTGCTCTCCGGGATGGGCCAGGACTGCGTCACCGAGGACGCCCTCTTCACCCCGGCCCTGCGCGCCGGACGCCCGGAGACCCGCACCCTCACCACCGCCCTCACCCTGCTGCACCTGCGCGGGAGCGCCGTCGACTGGCCTGCCGTCTTCGCCGGCACCGGCGCGCGCCGGGTCGACCTGCCCACCTACGCCTTCCAGCGCCAGTGGTACTGGCTGGAGAACCTGGCCGCCCCCGCGCCCGCCGCGGCCGCGGTCGACGCCGTCGACGCCCGGTTCTGGGAGGCCGTCGACACCGGCGACCTCGACGCGCTCTCCAGCACTCTCGCCCTCAGCGGCGACCAGCCCCTCAGCTCGGTGCTCCCGGCCCTCTCCGCCTGGCGCCGCCGGACCCGCGAGCAGGCCACCACCGACGCCTGGCGCTACCGCGCTACCTGGAAGCCGATCGGCGAGGCCGCCACCGCGCTGACCGCCGGCGTCTGGCTGCTCGCCGTCCCGACCGGCTCGGCCGAGGGCACCGCCGTGCTCGGCACGGTGCGGGCCCTCACCGACCGCGGCGTGGACGTCCGCCAGATCGAGCTGGACGCCGCCCGCACCGACCGCTCGGGCCTGACCGAACTCCTCGGACAGTGCGTCGCCGACGGCGCAGCCGTCGCAGGCGTCCTGTCGCTGCTCGCCCTCGACGAGCGCCGGACCGACGGCGTGTCGACCGGGCTGCTGCTCACCACCCTGCTCGTCCAGGCGTTGGGCGATGCCGGGGTCGGTGCGCCGTTGTGGTGTGTGACGCGTGGGGCGGTCTCCACCGGTCGTTCGGAGCGGGTGGCGGATCCGGTGCAGGCGCAGGTGTGGGGTCTGGGCCGGGTGGTGGCCTTGGAGCATCCGGAGCGTTGGGGTGGTCTGATCGATCTGCCGGAGGTGTTGGACGGGCGGGTCTTCGGGCGGTTGGCGGGTGTGCTGGCCGGTGGTGGTGAGGACCAGGTGGCGGTGCGGTCTTCGGGTGTGTTCGTGCGTCGTCTGGTGCGGGCTGTGCGTGGTGAGGGTTCGTCGTGGGTGCCGTCGGGGACGGTGCTGGTGACGGGTGGTACGGG
>NZ_JBITFB010000062.1:0-30383 GCF_044455625.1 Kitasatospora sp. NPDC051164
AAGACGGCGTGGATCAACGACCCGGCCAAGCGCAGGGAACCCGCACCACAAACCTCATAGCGTCACGACCGTCTCACTGGACTTGAAATCTTCCGAGCCGTTGGACAATATCGAGAGCCTGATGAAGATAGGTCTCATACTCGCGGGCGTATCCCTCCTGGCCGTAGCCGTTCGCGATTCCTTCGAGTGCACGTGCCTCCTGAAGCGGATAGGAGATCGCACGGGCGATCGCCAACGCCCTTGCGTGATGGTCACGTGCGTCGACCCACCGCGCGCGCTTCGCAAGGAGCCTGCCGAGCGCATTGAGGACTTCCGCTTCGAGCCCTGGGTCCTGGAGATCTCCGCACTGGGCCAGCGCCTGGCTCAGGCTCTCGGCTGCGGCGTCGAGTTCTCCCGTGGCCCGTTGGGCATCGCCGAGGTGGACCAGCGCGCGTGCTTCGGCCGCTGGCACGCCGATGGCGCGGAACCCGGTCAGGGCCTGCTGGAGGAGTTCGACGGCCTGCGCGTGGCGCCCGGTCTCATGCTGGAGGCTTCCCAGCGTGACGAGGGCGTCCAGCTCGCCCCGGCGTATGCCCGCCGTGCGGAACATCTCCAACGCGGCCCGGAGGTTTTCGGCGGCCACCTCGTGCTGCCCGGTCACGAGTTGGACACGTGCCAGTAGGGCGAGGGAGTTCGCGTGGCCGATCGGGTTTCCCATTGCACGGAGGATCTCCAGAGCTGCACGGTGGTTCTCGACGGCCTCCTCGTACCGTCCCATCGCCTCCTGCGCCAGACCGAGGCCCTGATGGGCGTTGGCTTGGCAGAACCGGTTTCCCATGGCGCGGAACTGGCTGATCGAGGCGTCGTGGTTGCGTGCCGCGTCTTCGTAGCGCCCGGTCTTCTCTCCGATCAGGCCGAGATTGAAATGGACGTTGCCCAGGCCGACCCGGTCCCCCAGGGTGCGAAACAGGTCAAGGGCCGGCGGGAGGCTCTCGGTGGCCTGGTCGGTCTGCCCGGCGAGCTGTTGGACGAAGGCGAGTCTGACCAGAGCATTGGCCTGGCCAGGAAGATCGCCGGCTTCCTGGTAGATCGCCAGTGACGCGCGGCACGAGTCGATCGCGTCCTCGTATCGTCCCTCGCTCTGTTGCACATCCCCTAGGCAGAAGAGCGTGTATGCCTCGCCGAGCCGCTCACCGAGCGTCCGGTACAGGGTCATTGCCTGCCGGAGCAACTCTGTGGCCGGTTCCAGATGCCCCCGCAGGTCTCGAAGCTTGGCCAGGTAAACCAGGGCGTCGGCTTGGCCGAGCCGGTCGCCCGTGACAATCGCGGTGTCCAGAGCGATCTGGTGCAGGGTCTCGGCCTGTTCCCAATGGCCCTGGCCCCGAAGGATCTCGTGCAGGGCCGATGGCAGACGTACAGCGTGCAGCGGGCGGTTCTGTGCGGCGGCGAGCTCCACGGCCGCGTGCAGGTTGGTGCGTTCGGTCAGCAACCAGGCGGTTGCCCGTTCCGGGGTCGACAGATCGGGGCTGATCGCGGAGGGCGCGTGGCTGGTGGCGGGCTGGCTGTGGCGGGCGAAGTGGCGGTTGGCGGCGGTGCTGCCCGCCAGGTAGTAGTCCAGCAGCCGGTCAAGGGCAGCGACGCGTTCTTCGGGCCGGTCCGCCCCGGCAAGGTCGCGGGCGTGCTCGCGCAGGAGGTCGTGCATGCGGTAGCGGCCGCGGACCGGTTCGTCGATCAGATGATGGTCCTCCAGTACCTCCAGCCGCCGCCGGGCCGTGGCGAGGTCGGTGTCGTCCAGCGCGGCGGCGGCGTACGTGTCGAGGTCGTCACCGGGGTGCAGGCCGAGCCGTCGGAAGAGCCGTTTCAGGTCTGCCGGCAGGTGGCGATAGGAGAGGTCGAAGACGGCGGCAACCGAGGTCGTCCCGGCACAGATCGCGTCCAGGCGCCCGGTGGCATCGCTGAGGTCCGAGACGAGGTCCGCGACCGACCAGGACGGATGGTGACGCAGACGGGCCGCCAGAAGCTGGATGGCCAGCGGCAGGTACCCGCACAGGCGCACCGTCTCGACGACCGAGGGGTCCTCGGGAGGCAAGCCCGCCCGGCCCGCTCTGGCCGTGAACAACTCGGCGGCCTCGCGCGGGGGCAGAACGTCCAACGTGATGGGGACGCTGTCCTCAAGGCCCACCATCCGGCGGCGGCTCGTGACCATCACCAGGGTTCCGGGCGCGCCGGGAACCAGGGGGCTGACCTGCTCGCTGCCGAGAGCGTCGTCCAACAGCAGCAGGATCTTCTTGCCCGCCACCCGGCTGCGCCACATCCCCGCCCGCGCTGACAGTTCGGACGGGATCTCCCGCGGCGCCACCCCGACGGCCAGCAGCAGGGCGGCGAGGGCTTCCGCCGGTTGGACGACGCGCGTGCCCGGCGTGTGCGCGTGCAGTGGCAGGAATATCTGGCCATCGGGGAAGTAGGAGGCCAACCGGTGCGCGCAGTGGATGGCGAAGGCGCTCTTGCCGATGCCTGGCATGCCGTCGACGGCGTGGATCCCCAGCACTCCACCCGCTTCGGCGCCGCGGCGGCACGCGGCGAGCACGGCGGCGAGTTCTTCGCGACGCCCGACGAACGCGGAAACGTCCCGGGGTAGTGAGGCGGCCGGGAGTGCTGTTGCCGGCGACGCCGTTGCCGCGCGTGGTGACGAGGACGCGGCTTCGCCGTCGGAGGCCAGGATCTGCTGATGGGCGTGCCGTACCGGGGCGCCCGGGTCGACGCCGAGTTCCTCGGCGAGCCTGGTGCGCAGGGCGCGGTGGACGTCGAGGGCCTGAGCCGTGCGGCCGCAGCCGTGCAGGGCGAGCATGAGCTGGGCGTGGAAGGCCTCGTGGAGCGGGTGTTCGGCGGTCAGCGCGGTCAGGTCGGCGACCAGGTCCCGGTGGCGTCCGGTGCGCAGGCCCGCGGTGAACGCCCGTTCCAGCAGGGCGAGTCGGGTCTCGCGCAGCTGGGTGGCCTGGGGGCCGGCGGTGAGCCCGGGCACGTCGGCGAACGGCTCGCCCCGCCACAGGGCCAGGGCCTGGTCCGCGCCGGCCGTCACCGCCGCCCAGTCTCCGTGCTCGTGCGCGTCTCGCACCCGCTCGGCCGCGCCGGCGAAGGCGAGTGAGTCCGGTTCGTCCGGCTCCACGGAGAGCAGGTAGCCGCTGGGCACCGACCGCAGCCGGGGGCCGTACGGGCCCAGCGCCGTCCGCAGGCGATTGACGTGGTTGTGCAGGGAGGCGAGCGCCGTGCGGGGCGGAACGCCGTCCCACAGCAGGTCCACCAGGGCGTCGACCCGGACGGCCTCACCGGGCGTGCACAGGAGCCCGGCCAGCAGCGTGCGCACCTTCGGGCTGGCGAGCGGCAGCGGCTGCCCGTCGCGTTCCACCTGCAACGGCCCGAGCAGCCCAAACCGGATCCCCACGCCGAAACCCCCGTAGTAATGAGCGCTCACATCGGCCATGGATCGCTGTTATCGCCATATTAGAGGCCTGTGAGCAGGCGGAGTCACGATCGGTGCATCCGTCCGGTCGGGCGTGAACGGGCAATGGTTCGTTCCTCCATGATCCGGTGACACGAACCTCGGGGGAGACCGCTGCCGCGTACGCCAGGCGCGTCGTTCACTCGGTGACTGCCCTGCTCGGCAGTGGCATTGCCAGGCTCGGCGGCACACCTCTCCCGTCAATCCCAGAAGGCTCCGTCATGATCCGCACCCGTATTGCCCAGGCCTCCGCGGTCGCCGCCGTCTCGCTCACCGTCCTGCTGATCGCTCCGGCCGCTTCCGCAGTCACCGGTGGCGCTTCCGCTGCCGCCACGTCCGACCGCCGCCACGACTGCCACCACGACCGCCGCCGGCTCGGACAGCCTCGGCTGGGGCGCCTGAGCGCGGGATGGACATCGTCTACGCCAGCCTCAGGCTCCGGCGGCCGGGTGAGGTGGCGCAGACGAGCGCAGCGGCCGCGGCAGAGGTGGTGGACGCCCTCTGGGCGCACACGAGCCCGCCGACGGACTCCAGCACGTCAGCGTACAGCCCGCCCATGACCGGCTCGACCTCCTGCTCTACCTGCTCAGCCACGACCCGGCCGATGGGGCCGACGCCGTCAGGTGTGCCCACGGCCTGATCTCCCGTAGCCACCGGACATCTCCCCTGCTCCTGCGCTGCTACCTGCCCCCGGAGCCGCCGGAGGCCGCGGACCACTCAGCCCGGTGACCGCCACGCCCACCGCGCAGCGCCGGCCACCCGGGCACCACGCCCACCGCGGCCCGCCGACCGTGGAGCGCGCGAAGCCTACCCAACTTCCCGGTAGCGGCGTTCCCGCCCGCCCGGTCCCGTTCCTCCCGCTGCCGGGCCAGGTGTCGCCGCGGCGACCGCGTCCCGCCGCCGGCTGTGACCGCTCCACCCGCAGCGCAGGACAGCCGTCCCCGCGACATGCACACCCGCCCCACTCCTAGCCGCCCTCTTTCTCGACTCCCCATGAAGGGACGACCCGTCATGCCCCTTGTCCGCCGTCGCCGAGCGCTCCTGATCGCCGCCGTCCCCGCGATCGCCCTCGCGGCTGTTACCGCGAACCAGTTCGTCCCGACGTCCTCGGCGGCCACCGCACCGGCCACCGTCTCCCCGACGGCCGCCCCCGCCCTCGCGGCCGCCCCCGTCACCGCGGCCGCCCCCGTCACCGCGGCCGCCCCCGTCACCGCGACGCCCCGCGCGGCGGCCACCACCCCCTCCTCGCCGGCGGCGGTGCCCCCGGTCGACGCCTCCGCTCCACCCGCGCCCGCCGTGCCGGCACCGCCGGCCGGCACCTCTCCCGCCGGCCAGGCCCAGCCAGCCGCACCGATCGCTCCCACCCAGCTGCCCAACAGCGCGAAGGCGGGCTGGAAACCCCTCGGTGCGCCGGTGCCGCGCCCCACCGGCCAGCACACCGACCTGAACGAATGCCTCGGCATCGACGGCGCGACGGGATGGCTCCAGCAGGGCTGGGCGAGCACCGCCAAGACCCCCGCCATCCAGGACACCTTCACCTTCGCCACCCCGCAGGCCGCCGCCCAGGTGTTCCAGCAGCTCACCTCCGCCATGAACACCTGCCAGGACCGGCTTGCCGTCCTGCAGAGCCAGAACGGCCGCTCCCCCGACGCCGCCGTCACCGCGACCGCCACCGCCGACGGCGCCGCCGCCTGGACCTACCGGTGGACCGCCGTACCGGGCTTGTCCGCGCCCGGGCAGCAGTCCCAGCACGTCTACCTCGCCCAGCAGGCCGGACAGTTGACCGTCCTGCAGTACACCGACCTCGACTCCGCGGGCCAGAGCGACACCGCCACCGCAGACGGTGACCGAAAGGCCCTGGACGTCCTCCTGGCGCAGCTCACCGCAGCCCGGTGACCCGCCCCGCACGCACGGCACCCGCATGACAGCCCACGTTCCCGCTCCCGAAGGAATCATCATGAACCGTTCCAAGTCCACCACGTTCACCTCCCTCGCCACGACCGTCGCCCTGACCGCCGGCGTCGTGGCCACGCTCGCCGTCGGCAGCCCGGCCCAGGCCGCGTCGAGCGCCGGCGGAACGATCAGCCGCAGCGAGGTCATGGCCCGGGCACAGTCCTGGGTCGACGAAAACGTCCCCTACAACCAGGGCGGTTACAAGCCCGACGCGAACGGCACCTACCGCGAGGACTGCTCCGGATACGTCTCCATGGCCTGGCACCTCAAGGAGAGCATGGTCACCTGGACCCTGCCGGACGTGTCCACCAAGATCGGCTTCTCGGACCTCAAGCCGGGCGACGCGATGGACTACACCGCCGAGCACACCTTCCTGTTCGCCGGCTGGACCGACAAGTCGAGCGGTGCGTTCAAGTACTACGCGGAGAGCAACCCGAACAACCCCACCCACGGGCCGACCTCCGCCAACATCAACAACTCGAAGGTCGAGGGCTGGCCCACCGGCTACTACACCGCCCTGCGCTACAACAACATCGTCGACGACACCCCCGCCCCGACTCCGACTCCGGTGGCCGGGACGACCGGTGCGAGTGTGTACGTTCCGGACGCGAAGACCACCGAGGTGTTCAGGCCGGGCTCGGACGGTCAGATCTACCACACGTGGTACACGACGGGCTCGACCGGCTGGTCGAACTGGCAGCTAGTCGCGCCGGGCAAGTTCGTCGGCGAGCCGCGGGCGGTCTACCACGCCGACAAGAAGACCACCGAGGTCATGGCCCTGGGCACCGACGGCCAGATCTACCACTCCTACTTCACCGCGGGCTCCGCCGGCTGGAGCGACTGGCAGCTCGTCGCGCCGGGCAAGTTCACCGGCCAGCTCCAGGTCGTCTACCAGGCCGACAAGCAGACCACCGAGGTCGTGGCGATCGGTGACGACCAGCAGGTCTACCACTCGTGGTACACGACGGGCGCGACCGGCTGGTCGAACTGGCAGCTCATCGCACCCGGCAAGGCCACGAAGGTGCAGACCGTCTACCAGGCCGACAAGCAGACCATCGAGGTCTTCGCCCTCGGTGACGACCAGCAGGTCTACCACTCCTGGTACACGGCCGGCTCGACCGGCTGGTCGAACTGGCAGCTCGTCGCGCCGGGCAAGGCCACGAACCTGCAGACCGTCTACCAGGCCGACAAGCAGACCACCGAGGTCGTGGCGATCGGTGACGACCAGCAGGTCTACCACTCCTGGTACACGACGGGCGCGACCGGCTGGTCGAACTGGCAGCTCATCGCGCCGGGCAAGGCCACGAAGGTGCAGACCGTCTACCACGCCGACAAGCAGACCATCGAGGTCTTCGCCCTGGACAACGACCAGCACATCTACCACGCGTACTACACGGCGGGGTCGACCGGCTGGTCGAACTGGCAGCCCGTCGCCACCGGCACCTTCACCGACATCTACGCCACCGCCTACCAGGCCGACAAGAAGACCAGCGAAGTCTTCGCCACCGGCACCGACGGCCAGCCCTACCACGCCTGGTACACCACCGGCTCCACCGGATGGAGCGACTGGAACAAGCTCGGCTTCTGACCGTCCGACACGGTGACCGGCCTGCGCGCGGTGCCCGGTCAGGCAGACGGGCACGTGCGGGGACAACAACACGGGACAGCCGAGGGGCGGGCGTCCGGATCCGGAGGAAAGCGACCCCGGATCCGGGCGCCGCCGCGTTTCCGCTGTCCCGTGCCCTCCTGCCGGGAGCCGGACGGTGGCGGTAGCCGGCGGTACGTCAGGTGGCGGGGACGAGATCGGACGGGTCGGTGTTCGCCCCGCACAGGACGACGGCGACGCGCTCGCCCTCGCCGGGCCGGTAGGCGCCGGAGGTCCGCGCGCCCAGGGCGGTGGCGGCGGCGTGCTCGATCGAAGGACTGGCGCAACACCACAAGGAAATAGAAGGTGCCAAGCGACACGGAGATCGTCTCCACCGTTTCCTCGCCGCCGGCGCCGACCGTCACCAAGCTCCAGCTCCTCCTTGTGGGCTCGCTTGACGACCGCGTGGCCCTCCCGCTCCACGAACTGGGCCAGGGCCGCCAGACCCTGCGCGAAGCGATCCGTCCGGGACACCTTCGGCTTCGCCTCGGCCGCGGCCTTCGCGGCCACCAGCTCCGGGTCCGCCTCGATGCCGATCGCCGTCAGCAGGTCCCGCTGATCCTCGACCAGGTCCGGCCAGCCGGCCCGCTGCGCCTTAGAAGTCATCTCATTTGGGAGGTCTGCGATGCCTATGAAAGGGGATGGCGCTGGCGAACCTGATCTCGCGTGCGAGGATCAGGCCAGGTGCACCTCTGGACGGTGCTCGCCCTGAAAGATCGCCGCAGAGGTAAGGAGGGGTGCTGGATGTTCACGGGGGGAACTGCGCGGTTGCTGGTCACGAACGACGGTGAAGTGCCGCTGGAGCTGACCGTGGAGCCCTGGGCCGACACCTACCAGATCCAGCGCCAGCAGACCTGCGTCGTTGTCACCCACTCACCGGCGGCAGACGGTTCCTGGTCCGGGACGCAGCGTGGGGATGAGCCCTTCCAGGTCGTGCATCGGCCGGATTCGGTGACGGTGTGGGCCAACGGCCGTTGCTTCCACCTCGCTGATATGGCGGGCCATGCGATCGACGCGGCCGACTGGCAGTGCCCAGCTCAGGGCGCGGTCTCCTGAAGGTGCCTCCCTGGGCGGCGACCGATCAGGTGCTGACAACTCTGAAATCATCGCACTCGGCGAGTCGGCGGTGGCAGATCATGGCTGCGGCGATGCTGGCGAAGGCCGCGAAGTGATCAGCCTTGCGTTCATAGCGGCGGTGGAGTCGGCGGAAGCCGTTCAGCCAGGCCACGGTCCTCTCGATCACCCAGCGGTGCCGACCGAGGCGCGCGGAGGCCTCGACACCCCGGCGGGCGAATGCGGGCAGTGATCTGGCGCCGTCTCAGGTAGGTGCGGATGAAGCGGTGCTCGTTGGCCTTGTCGCCGTGGAGCTTTCCGGGCCTGTGCCGACGCGGCCCGCGCCCGGAGCGGATCGGCGGGATGGCTTCGGACACCGAGATCGAAGCCTCGCCGTTCCGCACGATCTGGCGCGTCCTGCGGGCACTCGCCGCGCACGACGCCCGGGTGGTGGGCCGGATCACCGAGCTGCGTGCCCACCGCGCCCAGCCGGCCCTGCTCACCACTACGGCGCAGGTCGCCGGGGAAGGCGCCGAGGCCGGGGAAGGCGCCGAGGCTGGGGAAGGCGAGCAGCAGCCGGCGGTGGTGGAGTCGCCGGTCGAGTGGCTGCGGATCGACGCCCGGCGTCACGCCGGCGCCATCCTCCAGACGGTGAAGCTGCGGGCGTTCAACCCGCGGGCCGTGGAGTGGCAGCGCATGCACGCGGTCGCCGCCAGGTTCCACCTCGAGCACGGCCACCTCGACCCACCGACAAGCAGGCACACCCGGAGCTGATTTCCTGGCTGGACCGGCAGCGCGACCTCAACGGCCAAGGCCTGCTCGACGCGGCCCGCGTCGCGGAGCTGGACGCGCTCGGCATGATCTGGTCCAAGCACGCCAACGCCTGGGAACGTGGTTACGCCTACGCCCGCGCCTGGGCCGCCCACCACGGCCACCTGGCGATCCCCGCCACCGAGAAGCTCGATGGCTACGCGGTGGGGGCGTGGATGCGCCGCCAGCGCAAGGCCGAGGCCCTCACCGCCGACCAGGCCGCCAAGCTCGACGCGCTGGACGAACTGTGGCGCCTGGAACCGGACTGGAACCGCTTCTACCGCCGCCTGCTCGCCTACCTCGCCGCCGGCGGCACCCTGGACGGCCCGGCCAACCGCACCGGCCTCGGCGACGACCCCACCTTCCGGCCCGGCACCTGGCTGCGCAAGCAGGCGGGGGCCCGCACCGACGGGAAGCTGACCGACCAGCAGACCGCGCTCCTGGATGCGCTCACCCGGCACGCCGAGACCGTGATGGGCTGACCCGCCCCGCAACCAGCAGCTGACCTGACCCGCGGGGCCGCGTTTTGTGAGTGGTCTTGGGGGACGTCTAGCTGGTGGTCTTGTGCGCGCATGGTGATCCGGCCCGGCATGGCATCACCGCATGTCAGGTGCCATTGTGGGCGGGCCGGAAATGCCGACAACCCCTTCTCCTGTCCTTTGTCTTGGTGGTGGAGGTAGGCCGGTCGGTTCGGTTCGGGGTTCGCGCCTGCGGCGGGCCGGGGGTTCTTCTGCGCGTCCGGCGAAGCCGTCCGCGCCGACCAGCCAGCCCACGGCGGTCCCCGGCACCACGCCGGTTCCACGTAGACACCTCACGTTGTTAGCTCGTCAAGCCACCTCCGGAAGTCGCTTGGAAGAGAATGGCTGCTGGTCGAACAAGATGTGGGCGGGCGTGCGCCCGCCTTGTCGGTAGCCGGTGGCATGATCCTCGCCAACGACGCGAGGAGGTCATCGTGGGGACGTGGGGTATCGGCCCGTTCGACAACGACACGGCTGCGGACTTCGCCGGAGCGCTGGATGAGGCCGAGTCCGTCGAGCGGGAGGCCATGGTTCGTGGGGTCCTCACCCGAACGTTGAGCACGTCGGACTACCTCTATGAGGCGCAGGAGGCGGTGGCTGCGGCCGCACTGATCGCGGCCCAGTGCCCTGGAGGCCGACAGGCCGACTCCGGATACGGTCCGAAGACTGTGATGCCGATGTTCTCCGAGGACCTCCGCCTGCTCGCCGATGAGGCCCTCGCGCGCATCGCTTCCGATGAGTTCGGCATCACCGAGAGCTGGGTCGCGGCCGCTGACTGCGCTCGGTGGATCGCCATGATCAAGGCTCTTCGTTCGATGCTCAACCCACCACCTCCGTCGATCGACGTTCCGCTCTTCGACCTCGACGCGTAGGGGATCGCGACAGGCCAGCTCCGTGATTGGTGGGTCAGGCAGCAGCAGCAATCAGCTGGGTGGGGAAGGCCAACGCTTCGTCGAACGGGATGTGCTTCTGGAGGCAGTGGTAGAGCTGGCCGATCATCTTGTTGAAGAGGTTGCGCTGGGCGGCGGCGTGCCAGTCGCCGTGGTCGTCGCGGCGGCGCCGATAGTGGGCCTTCGCACCGGATGATGCCGTGAGGGCAGCAAAGGCCCAGAGGTAGCCGGCGTGGTTGAGCCGGTCATTCTTCACCCACCGGCGGGTGATGCTCGACTTCTTGCCGGAGGCCCGGGTGATCGGGGAGGCGCCCGCGTAGGCCTTGAGGCCGCGGGGCAAGGACGTCGTCGGCGCACCCGGGGAGAGCATGGCCGGCCGGGCCGGGAAGCAGGCCATCCGCTCCGGCGCCTCTCACCTCGCGCCGGTTGTCCACGCGACCGGCCAGCCGGCGGACGCCTGGCCTTCACCGTCCGGATGAAGGCCGACCAGTTCACCATGTCGGCCGGCTCCACGGAGGACTCCCCGGGCCTGCGCCGCGGCTTCATTCCCCGCGCGGACGGTACCGAGGCCATGAGGGAGTGGCTTGTGGAGACCGGCCGCGCCGTCGAGGACGCCGACATCGCCTACCTCGAAGTCCGCGGCTGGATCCCCGAGCAGTAGGCCGGTCGGCCTCTCCCCTGTGACTGAGCGCTTCAGTTGGCGAATGCGCAGTTGAGTTGGCGGGTTGAGCGCTTGGCTGACCCCGACTGGAACCCCCAGCGGCTGGGACGGGACGCCGTCCACCACCCGCACGACATGGCCGACGGCATGGAACCGTAGGGCCCGACCAGGAGAAGAGCACAAGGGCCCGTTCCCGGCATCGGAGCTGCCGGGAACGGGCCACAACGCATTCTGCCGCCGCGCCGCGCCTCGACCGACCTCGGTGGGTATCCGGTCGTGCCGGCGGGCAAAGGCGCCCTTGCCGCGCAGGGGACGGCGGTCTACGCGTTGCTGGGGTGAGCCGCCGCTCAGCTCGCCGTCAGCACGGCGTGCAGTGCTCGGGCCTCCTTCAGCAGGCGGGAGGAGCCGCGCTGCGCCGCAAGCGCCTTGACCACCGGCAGCGCGCCGGTCGCGCCGCTACGGGCGGCGCAATCGGTGGCGATGGCCAGCAGCTCCGGGACGCCGCGTATCGGCTCCGGGGCCAGCAGGCCCGGCAGGGCGGCGCGGAGGACCGACCAGACCGTCCCGTACGCGCCGGACTCGGCGGCCTGGCGGAGGCTGAGCGGCAGCCGCTTCGGCGGGGCCACGCCGCAGCGGACCGCCTCGGCGAGGTCCGAGCCCAGGCGCTCCGCGTCGAGCGCGCCCTGGGCGGCGAGCAGCAGCAGGGAGTCGACGGCCGCCGTGCGGTCCTCCGCCGTTGCCGCGCCGAGTGCGCACGCCACCGTCAGGTGGACCCCGGGGCCGGCCGGGCCGCCCGCCTCGACCAGCTGCGGCAGCAGCTGGGCGCCCTTGGCGCCATACTGGGCGGCTTCGATGATCGCGCTGCCGAGCCGCACCGCCAGCTCCTCGCGGTGGCAGGGCAGCACGGCGAGGGCGTAGGGCGTCGCGATATTGCCGTAGGCGGGGATGTGACGCCCCTCCCCGTCCAGCATCGGGTTGAGCATCCGGCGTATGTCCGGGTGGAGCAGGGGCTCCTGATCCGGCGCGAGCCCGGGCTGGGTGACGCGCGGGCACGCTCGCGACCCCGCCCCGGCCGGCAGCCGCTCGGTACGCTGGCCGGGC
Organism: Kitasatospora sp. NPDC051164; assembly: GCF_044455625.1. Lineage (NCBI taxonomy): Bacteria > Bacillati > Actinomycetota > Actinomycetes > Kitasatosporales > Streptomycetaceae > Kitasatospora > Kitasatospora sp. NPDC051164. Next base: position 12,110 of record NZ_JBITFB010000062.1, read on the forward strand.
AGCCCGCCCTGGGCGAGCCACCGAGCCAGCCGTCGGCCCTCCGCCGAGCGGAGCTGCACGGCTGCGGCCTGCACCGCCGGATCGTCCGTCGGCAGGACGCGGAGCAGTGCCTGGCTGAAGTCGGCCGCGCCGACCTCGCCCTCCGCTGCCTCCAGGGCGGCGAGGCGCTCCACCAGCGCGGCCGCCTCCAGCCCGCCGTCCGCGTAGCTGGGCGTGGCGACGAGGAAGGGCGTGCGTCCGAGCACGATGAGAGCGGCGGCCTCGCGCACCCGGGTGGCGTGGACGGCGCTGAGGCGTTCCTGATATGCCGTCCGGAGCGGGCCCTGCCCCTGCAGCATGGCGCGCGCCCGCGCCTCGGTGACCTGACCCGCGGCCGCGGCCGCGGCGAGGGCGATCCAGGTGTGGTCCGGGGACCAGACGTTAAGCGTCTCGGCCCACTGCTCCTCGCCCAGCACCGGCTTCAGCGCCACCCGGAGCGCCTCCCCGTCCCGGAACGCCTCGCGGACCAGGCCGGCCAGCGTCCGCTCGAAGGCGGCGACACTGCCGTCGCCCGCCAGCACGGCGGCCAGCTCCTCGGCCACGGCGGCGGGCCCATCCAACGGTCCGGCCAGCGGGAGCCGCTGGGGGAGCGGCGGCAGCAACTCCTCGTAGGGCGCGGCCGCGTCCGAGGCGGCGGGGGCGTCCAGGCCGAAGAGCGCCACCGCACTGGCGGCCTGGGCCGGACCGAGCAGCTCGGTCGCCGCCTGCAGTTCGGGCAGCAGGGCAGGACCCGCCACCTTCAGGTGACGCGCCGCCACCTTGAGCGCCCGCTCCTGCAGTTCCGCGTCGCTCTGCCCGAAGGCCAGAGCCGCGCCGCGCACGGCCGCCGCCGCCCAGTCCGGGGAGCGCCGACCGGAGCGGTCCAGCCAGGTGAGCTGGGCGCGCAGCAGCTTCTTCTCACTGCGGAAGAAGACCGTGGCCGAGGCCTCGACCAGGTGCTCCGGCTCCAGCAGGCCCACGGCGTCCGCCTCGGCGAGCTGTGCCTGGCCGAGGGCGGCCACCGGCGACAGGCTGCCCAGCAGCGGCAGGTAGGCGCGGATCCGTGCGGCGATCTCCTCCGGGGTCGGCGCGAGCTGCTCCAGCAGCCGCTGGAAGCCGCGCTGGTCGCCCGGCCGTCCGCCGCGCGCCAGCCGGGCCAGGCAGCGGTCGAGTATCTCGTCGCGCTCGACCACGCCGGCCTCGATCAGCCCGAGGACCGCGCCACGCCACGCCTCGCCCAGCTGGTCGCCCGCGCCCACGACGTCGAACATCCCGAGGAGCAGCGAGGGGGTCGACGGCGCCTGAGTCAGCCGGGGCACCAGCTCGCGCCGGTACTCCTCGGTCGCGTACGACGGGACGTGGTGGTGCTGCCACGCAAGCACCACTCCGTCCGTCACCGGCACCGGCTCACCCGCGGCGCGGGCGAGGCGCTCGATCGCAGGGTACTCGTCGCCGAACCAACCGGGCCGCCGGTCGGCGATCCGGCGCAGCACCTCCGCCTGCCACTGCGGACTCTGCCGGTCGACGACGGCCAGGACCGTCTCGTTCTGCCAGACCACGATCCCGGCGGGGGAACCGACTCCGCTCGCCCAGGAGAACGCGGAGGAGGGCGCCGTGTGACAGCCGAGCCCGGCCACCAGCAGGGCCAGCTTCCGGCCTCCCGAGTGCTCCCACCAGGCGGCGGACATCTCCTTGCGGCGGCGCTTGAGTTCGGGCAGCAGGGCGCGGCGCTCCGCCGGGCCCAGTGCGGCCAGCGCAGCCACGACGCCGTCGGCATCCCCAGCGTCCACACAGTCCAGCAGGCTCATCGCGCCGCCCCCTCCTTCTCCTTCAGCGCGGCGGAGGCCGTCGCCTCCGCCGCCAACCCGACCGCCAGCACGTGCTTGCACGGCCCGCGCCCGCCGCGGTACTTGGCCCACCAGAGGCAGGTACACCCCAGCGAGCCGTCCGCCGCGCGGCGGACCCGTTGTACATGATCCTCCACGTGCACCAGTGCGCCGCCGTCCGCCTGCGGGCGGACCGCCCCTGCGGCGACCAGTGTGCGGGCGGCCCGCAGCCGCGGGTTGTGGGATTCGGCGCAGCCCGCTTCATAGGGGAGCCTGCGGTGGAAGAAGGCCGCCTCGGCGGTGTCGTATCCGACCTGCCCGGCGGTGCCCAGCCGCGTCAACGCCGCGCGGACCCGCTGCGACGACAGGCCGGCCTGATCGGCCAGCTCTCCCACGTCGATACGCGGCTCCCAGGCCAGCAGCACCGCGACCAGTTCCGCGTCCTGCTCGCAGCCGGCCGAGGCCAGCGCGTCCAGCACGCCGCCCTCGCCGGAGAAGCCGCGGGCCGGGTCGGGGGAGAGAGTGAGCGTCAGCCGCATGCCGGGCAGCTCGACCTCCCAGGCGGAGCTGGTCGGCCGGCTGTCCCCAGCCGTCAGCGGCGGGCCGTAGACGCGCAGCGCGAGAGCGTGGCGCAGCACCCGCTGCAGCGCGACCAGCCGCTGCGGGCCGGGCAGGCAGACGGCGCCGGGTACGGGCCGGCTGGTCGGCCGCAGCAGACGCCCGGTGGGGATGACCCACTGCGTCGGGCCGGCCGTGCCGCGCGCGCTCCCCGCACTTCCCGCCGTCAGCGGGCGGAGGAAGCGGACCGCCTCGGCGGCGGGCAACTCGGCGCGCAGGTCGAAACCGGCGGCCACCACCTGCGTTTCGGCGAAGCCGCGCAGCCAGCGGTCCGGCAGCGGAACCTTCTTCTCCACCAGCGGTCCGTCCAGCGTGGTGACCTCCAGCGCCTCCGGACCGACCGCGAGCCGCAGCGGCTCGGCCGGGCCGAGGCGGCCGAGGGCGTCCCGCAGCGGAACGTTGATGTCGACATTGGTGGTTCCGTGGCAAATCTCGCCGCCGTCCAGGCCGGACTCGAGCACGTCGAGCCGGGCGTAGACGCCGCAGCAGCCGGAGAAGGACTCGAAGCGCAGCCGGTCGCCGTTGGCGGTGACCACCGGGTCCAGCGAGGCGAGCAGCCGGGGCTGGTAGTAGCGCGCGGCGGCCACGTCCGCGACCGCGAGCAGCCCGGCGGCCGCCGCTGAAGGGGTCGTCAGCATCCCCTCGAAGAAGTGGGGATGGGCGACCTCGCCGAAGGGCGTGGCCCCGCCGGAGGTCTCCAGCCCGAGGCGCCCGTGCAGGTCGTCCAGCACTGATGAGCGCAGATAGCGGTACGCGTGAGCGGTTTGCGTCATGTCGGCAACGCTAGAGCAGGAGGCTGACAGCCCTCGGCGCCGGGCCTGCGGCGACGGGGCTCCGCGGAAATTGCGGACGCCCTTCGCCGGCCTGCCTGTTTTCAAGGACCGGCTCGGCCTGGAACGCGAAGCTCCCAGGCGTGTCCGATAGGGAGCGGCCGTGGACATCACCCCAGCGAAAGGCCTACTCAACTCGCCAACTGAAGCGCTCAGTCACAGGGCGGCCTCTCCCCATCCATGACCTGGCCCCGGGGAGAGGCCGCCCGCGCTGACCCTGCCACAGCCCCGCCCGCCCCGAGGCGCCGTCTCAGCATCCGAAGGAGCAGCACCGTCGTGGAGACCACCACCGCCACCGCCGAGCAGACCGTGCCGGCCGGACTGCGCGCCTAGGCCGTACCGCCGCTCCCGGCCCAGCCGACCGGCATGGTGAACCCGTTGCCGCTGCACTGGTTCCAGAAGGACGCCGTCGCGGCCGCCGTACGCGAGGTGAAGGACGGCGGCCGCGCGACGGTGGTGGCGGCGACCGGCTCCGGGAAGACGCTGATCGCCGCAGGCTGCGCGCGGCGTTTGGCCGCGCGTGGCCGGGTGTTGGTGCTGGTGCCGACGATCGAGTTGCTGGATCAGACCGCGGAGTCCTGGTCGCTGCGCGGCGGGCGCCGGGGCCTGGCGGTGGCGGCGTCTCCCGGGAGGAGGCGCTGGAGAGCGCGGAGGCCGGCGGCCGCGTCCACTCCCAGGTCACCACCAAGGCCCCGCGGATCGCGGACCTGGTCGCCGCCGCGCGGCCGGGCGAGCCGGTCACCGTGTACGCCACCTACGCGTCCCTGGAACGCATCGTCCAGGCCCACCGGCTGTGCGGCCTCCCGGCCTGGGACCTGGTCGTGGTCGACGAGGCCCACCGCACCGCAGGCTCCGAGGGCAAGGCGTGGGCGGCCGTGCACGCCGACGCCAAGGTCCCTGCCGTGCGGCGGCTGTACTTCACCGCGACCCCGCGGATCGCCGACGACCGCGCCGCCAAGGACGGCCTGGCCGACCTCGGCGGCCCCGCTGGCGCCGACGGTGCCGACAGCGAGGGTGCGCAGCGGCTGCCCGCGTTGTGCTCCATGGACGACGAGACGATCTACGGCAAAACCGTGTTCACCTGGACTCTCGGGCAGGGCATCGAGCACGGCTACCTTGCCGACTACCGCGTCCTGGTCCCCGTCGTCACCGACGAAGACCTGCACGACCTGCTGAGCCTGCCCGCCGTCGCCGACCTGCGCTCCCAACGCTCCAACGAGGAACTGCTGCGCCTCGCGTTGCAGGTCGTGGTGCTGCGCGCGGTCGTCGACCTCGACCTGCGCCGGGTCATCACGTTCCACTCCCGGGTGTCCGGGGCGCGGCAGTTCGCGGACACCCTGACCACGGCCGCCGCCCTGCTGAAGGACGCGGACCGTCCCGAACGGCTGACCGCGCTCGCCGTGGCCGGCGCCGACCGTCTCAGGGACCGGCGGGCCGCGTTCGCCACCTTCAAGGCCTCCACCGGCGAGGACGGCGAACAGTGCTGCATCATCTGCAACTCCCGGCTGCTGACGGAGGGGATCGACGTCGCCGCGGTGGATGCGGTGTGCTTCGCGGACCCGAAGTCGTCCGTGATCGACATCGTCCAGGCGGTCGGCCGGGCGCTGCGCCAGTCCTACCGGCAGGGCAAAGTCAGCTGGGTCATCATCCCCGTCTACCTCCCCTCGCCCGAGGTCGGCGACGACACCGCCACCGCCGACCCGGCCGAGGTCCACGACGCCGGCGCGGCCATGAAGGACGAGGCCGACACCGAGATCGAAGCCTCGTCGTTTCGCACGATCTGGCGCGTCCTGCGGGCACTCGCCGCGCACGACGCCCGGGTGGTGGGCCGGATCACCGAGCTGCGTGCCCACCGCGCCCAGCCGGCCCTGCTCACCACCACGGCCTCGGAGGACGGCACGGCCGCCGAGGCTGGGGACGGCGAGCAGCAGCCGGCGCCGGTCGAGTCGCCGGTGGACTGGCTGCGGATCGACGCCCGGCGTCACGCCGGCGCCATCCTCCAGACGGTGAAGCTGCGGGCGTTCAACCCGCGGGCCGTGGAGTGGCAGCGCATGCACGCGGTCGCCGCCAGGTTCCACCTCGAGCACGGCCACCTCGACCCCACCGACAAGACCCGCCACGCGGAGCTGATCTCCTGGCTCGACCGCCAGCGCCACCTCAACGGCCAGCACCTGCTCGGCCCGGCCCGCGTCTCCGAGCTGGACGCGCTCGGCATGATCTGGTCCAAGCACGCCAACGCCTGGGAACGCGGCCACGCCTACGCCCGCGCCTGGGCCGCCCACCACGGCCACCTCGCGATCCCCGCCACCGAGAAGCTCGACGACTACGCGGTCGGGGCGTGGATGCGCCGCCAACGCAAAGCCGAGAACCTCGGCGCCGACCAGGTGGCGAAGCTCGACGCGCTGGACGAACTGTGGCGCCTGGAACCGGACTGGAACCGCTCCTACCGCCGCCTGCTCACCTACCTCGCCGCCGGCGGCACCCTCGACGGCCCCGCCAACCGCACCGGCCTCGGCGACGACCCCGCCTTCCGGCCCGGCACCTGGCTACGCAAGCAGGCGGGGGCCCGCACCGACGGGAAGCTGACCGACCAGCAGACCGCGCTCCTGGATGCGCTCACGCGCCATGCCGAGACCGTGATGGGCTGACCCGCCCCGCAACCAGCAGCTGACCTGACCCGCGGGGCCGCGTTTTGTGAGTGGTCTTGGGGGACGTCTAGCTGGTGGTCTTGTGAGTGCATGGTGATCCGGCCCGGCACGGCATCACCGCATGTCAGGTGCCGTTTTGGGCGGGCGGGAAATGCCGACAACCCCTTCGGCGAGGTCGGTGCGGGCCGGTCCCCCCGGGAGCGCTGCGGGTGCCGTCGGCGGCTCGGCGGGGGCGTTCGGTGTTGCACGGGTGCACGAGTGCCCGCGAGAAGGCGGGGCTCGCCAGCTGCGGGATGGCCACGGCCGTGGTGCTTTCCGTGGGGCCCTCATGTGGCTCCTCCTGTAGAGCCTGTGTCTGAACCTCGCCCGGACCCACGCAGCGCAAGGTCAGAACACTGTCTTTTGCCTAACCAAGGCTACGGCGGGCCTCCGAAAGGAAGGGGGCTGCTGACCGAAACCGTGGGAGATATTGCGATCAGAAACTCGTCGGTGGATCTCCCCGGGCAGTGTGCTGGCCGTGGGGCTGTGGCTGGCGCTGTCCGGCGGCTTCGCCGCGTACGTGGCGAACTTCGGCTCCTACAACAGGACCTACGGCACGCTGGCCGGGGTGATCGTGTTCCTGGTCTGGCTGTGGCTGTCCAATCTGGCGATCCTGCTCGGGCTGGAGTTCGATGCCGAGCTGGCCCGTGAGCGGGCGATCGAGGGCGGCATGCCCGCCTCCCAGGAGCCCTACGTGCCGCCCCGGGACACTCGCAAGTGGCCCGACGAAGGCGGCGGCGGCAGTCGAAGCTGACCCGGCCCTCTTCCTTGACGGTCTGGATGAGCTCGCGCGGGACGGACAGGCGCGAGAGCGCCCATGTGAGCCGCCAGAGGTGAGGAGGGATGGGTCGTGAGTGACGCGACAGGTCCGGGCCGTGAGGACCAGAGCACCGCGAACGCGATAGCGCACGCCACGCAGGAGAGCCGGCGCGGGCCACGCGGTGGTGCAACATGCGCCCGATATAGCGCTATTGGTACCTTTTGGGGTCATGCGGAGAGTGGTGGGCGTTGCGGCGGGCTTCGCCACGGGTTCAGGCATCGCCCGGGCAGGCGCCGGTCGGCGTGGAGGCGGAGACCGGGGACCGGCCGATGCGGCGCTGGTACGGCGTCCCGGCGGGCTCCGGGCGTCGGGGCGGGTCCGTCCGGGCGCGAGCTGGCACCTGCGTGCCCGCAGGCGGTGCCGTCTGCCGTTCCCGGTCTGTTCCGTGCTCCTGGTCCTTGTGTCGGCGCTGGTCTGGGTGGTGACCGGTCCGTCGGAGGATGCCCGGGCCGCGAGCGCGTGTGCGGCGAGTCTGTGCGTCCTCAATGCGAGTGCCGCGGACGCCCTGTACGTCCACCCCGGCAGCATTCACGTCACTGGCGACATCCTGGTCGACTCGACGAACAGTCAGGCCGCGCTCGTCAGCGGCGCCACCACGGTCACCGCGACCGGGGGCACCATCGGCGGCCCGGCCGCGCCGGCCGGCTTCGCCACCGCGAGCGGCGGCTCCTACAGCCCGGCCCCGGTCAACCAGAGCGCCGGTACCGACCCGTACGCCGCCTTTACTGGTAGGAGGCTGTGATCGGGTGATCTGGGTTCCTGATCCTGACGATCTACGAGGCTACCGACCGTGGTCGCCATGAGTGTGCTTTCCTCCAAGGGGCAAATTCGGTCGCTTCAGCTTTCGGGCTGCAACGCGGCTGGCGGGGTGCTCCGGCCCACCGGGATCCGGTGGCGGCCGACGCTGACGAACGCAAGGCTGGTGATGAGTAACGGAGCAATGCTCAGGACTTGTGGATCAGCCCCGGGCGGGATGCGGAAGGCGTACCTTCCCGAATGATCCGCAAGGTCACCGAGTAGGCCCGCGTTCGCAGCGCGGGTCGGGAAGGTACACCCGTGCTCAGCGTAGTCACCTCCGAGGGTTCCACCGAGTCCGGCTCCCTGATCGACAAGATCGTCCGTGAGGGTGCCCGCCGGATGCTGGCCGCCGCGCTGGAGGCCGAAGTCAACCAGTACATAGCCGAGTTGGCCGCCGAGCGGGACGAGCGCGGGCACCGGCTGGTGGTCCGCAACGGCCACCACCGGAGGCGGACCGTGGTCACCGCCGCCGGCCCCGTCGAGGTCACCGCGCCGCGGGTGAACGACCGCCGCGTGGACGAGGCCACCGGCGAGAGCCAGCGGTTCTCCTCGAAGATCCTGGCGCCGTGGTGCCGCAAGTCCCCGAAGGTCTCCGAGGTGCTGCCGCTGCTCTACCTGCACGGCCTGTCCTCCGGTGACTTCGTGCCCGCGCTGGAGCAGTTCCTCGGCTCCGCGGCCGGCCTGTCCCCGGCGACGGTGATCCGGCTGACCAAGCAGTGGGGCGAAGACCACGCTGCCTTCCAGCAATGCGACCTCTCGGACCGGGACTTCGTTTACGTGTGGGCCGACGGCGTGCACCCCAAAGTCCCCCTCGGGCAGGCGCATTCGTGCGTGCTGGTGCTGCTCGGGGTGCGGCTGGATGGCACCAAGGAGCTGATCGCGCTCGCGGAGGGGCTGCGGGAGTCGACCGAGTCGTGGGCTGACCTGCTGCGCGACTGCCGCCGCCGGGGCATGCGCGACCCCGAACTCGTCGTCGGCGACGGTGCGATGGGGCTGTGGCGGGCCCTGGCCGAAGTGTTCCCGGCCGCCCGCCACCAGCGGTGCTGGGTCCATAAGGCCCGAAACATTACGAACGCCCTGCCGAAGTCCGCACAGCCGGGCGCAAAGAAGGCCATGCAGGAGATCTACAACGCCGAGGACCGCGCGCACGCGGAGAAGGCCATCGACGCTTTCGCCAAGACCTACGGGACGAAGTGGCCGAAGGCCGTCGCGAAGATCACCGAGGATCGGGAGGAGCTGCTGGCGTTCTACGACTTCCCGGCCGAGCACTGGATCCACCTGCGGACCACGAACCCCATCGAGTCGACGTTCTCCACGGTCAAGCTGCGAACCAAGGTCACCCGCGGGGCCGGCAGCCCGGCCGCGGCCCTGGCCATGGTGTTCAAGCTGGTCGAGTCCGCCCAGGCTCGCTGGCGCGCGATCACCGGAGCCCACGTCGTCGCCCTCGTCCGCTCCGGAGCCGAGTTCAAGAACGGCGTCCTGGTCGAACGGGAGGAGGCCACGGCAGCCTGATCACACGTCAACCGATTGTCGCCCTCGTCCGCACCGGGGCCCGCTTCGAACGCGGCCAACTCGTTGAACGGCCGCAGACGACAGCGGCATGAATAGGGTGGCGGACCTGCCTCGAAGTTGGAGACCATCCGGTCATGTCGGATGACACGCCAGGACAGGACCTTCCGGTCGGCTTCGGGTTCCGGCCGTATCGCGGCAGCGAAGACCACGGCGCCATGGCCGCGGTGCGGCTGGGGTGTGCCGAACAGGACGGGGTCGATGCCCATTCGGTTGTGGAAGGGCTCCCGACAGCAGCCGAGATCGCCGAAGCCTCGGCCAAGCTGGAGGAGCCGTCCAAGAACCAGACCCTGGTGGTATACGACGGCAGCGTCGTCGGCTACTCGACGATCCGGTGGTGGCAAGAGCGGGACGATACGTGGCTCTACCTGCACCGCGGCTACCTCTTGCCCCAGCATCGCCGCCAAGGCATCGGCTCAGCCATGCTGAGCTGGGCCGACGAGCGGATCCGCCAGCTCGTCGAACAGCATGGAACGACTCGGACGGCAGTGATCGGCGCGAACGCTCTGGTCTCCGAGCAGGACGCCACCGCCCTCCTCCTGGCAGCGGGCTACCGACGTGTCTTCAGCCTGGTCGAGATGGAATTGGGCGATCTGCAGCAGCTGCCCGAGGGGGACAGCGAACTGCCGGCCGGGATACGGACGGGACCGATCGGGCCAAGCCACTACCGTGCAGCCTGGCGGACGGTCGTCGATTCGTATGCGGATGCCGGTTTCACTCAGAAATGGCCGTTCCAGGACTTCGTCGACACCGCCGACTCGGCATGCTGGAGGGCTGCATGGAACGGGCAGGACATGGTCGGCGTCGCCCTCTGCTCCATCCGCCGCCACGACCACACCGTGGGCGAGATCGAAGAGCTGAGTGTCCGGACGGACCATCAACGCCTCGGAATCGGCCGGGCCCTGCTACTGGACGGGCTGCGAAGCCTTCGTGAGCAGGGTGCAACGACCGCCCGGCTGTTCACGGGCACGGCGAATCCGCACCGGTCTTACCACCTTTACGAGAGCGTGGGGTTCCAGCGGCAGAACGAGCACGTCCGCTATCGCAAGCCGCTTGCTTGACCGACCAGCCCTCGGGCGGTCTGATCAGTCCACAGGATTTGACAATTCCTCTGAGTACTCGGCTGATGGCAAGGCCCTTGTCACCGAACGTCCTCTGCCATCAGCATCAGGGGCATGCGTGAACTGATCTATTTGTCCAACCGAAAGCTTGAGCAGTTCTACGAGCTCAAGAGGTCCAGGCGTTGGCCGGGGTTCGACAAGTTGAGCGCCAAGGCTCCGATGGGGTTAGGGGAGTTCGAGGTCACGATGGCTGATCGCCAGACTGCTTCTGAGCACCCGGACTTGGCCAAGGCCCTCCGCCACATCACGGGCTTGCGTCCACGGCCTGCCTGGTACTTCGAGGGGCGGCCGGAACCTGGACAGTGGGTGCGGTTCGACGCACGCTTGAACTACAGGGTCGTGGAACCGGTGGTGGAACCACTGGGAGACGAACCTGCAGGCCCCCCGTTCTGTGAGCCAGCTCTGCTCTTCTGGCAGCCGCAGGCACTCTGGAATGCTTCCCAGCCCCGCCTGCTGCTGCATGGTTCTCCTGAACACCTGGTGGGTGCGATCCAAGCGGATCCCTCCTCTGAACGCCAACTGCGGGTTCCACCTTCGTTGCCCATGGGGCTGATCGAGTTCTTGGGCCTCGCCAGGCGGCCCTCACTCGGGCCCGCAAGCGCCACACGTGTCATGTCGTGGTTGCTGGACGAGATTGATGACAGCCTGCCCTCGCAGATGGCCAGCCGCATGTCCGGATACGCCAGGGTGACTTTCGAGATCGCGACTGAGTGGCCCGACACTGCGCGACTAATCATCGCCAGTCCCTTGTACGTGGAGCACGCCTACGGTCCCTGAGCAAGCTGAGCTGGTGGGGCGTGACCCTGCCGAGGCCGGCCCGTTCCGCAGCCATGCGGACAACCTGCTCGATGCGGGAAGCGTTGACCGGGCGGCCGTGGTCGGTGAACAGCAGGTTCGACCGTAGGCCCTCGGGCCGGTGCAGCAGCCAGTCGTCCAGTAGCGTCTTCAGCTGCGGGTGCAGGGGGACATAGCGGTCGGTGTGCATCTTGCCGACCGGGACACGCAGCCAGTAGGCGGAGCCGATCTGGACCACCGCGTCGATTGCGAGACCGAGCATCTCGCTGCGGCGCATTCCGGTGCGGGCAAGGATCTCGATGGCCAGCCGCGCGAACGGATCGGGGTCCTGGCGGGCGGCGGCCAGCAGTTTGGCGGCAGCAGCGTCGTCGAGGAAACGGGGCAGCGGCTCGTCCGCGATCGGGAAGTCGCTGTCGAAAACCAGCTGGCGGAGTGGCCGGTCGTCGGCCTCCCACTCGTCCAGGCGGCGGAAGAACCCGCGGAGCTTGCTCAGCCGATCGCGGACGGTGTGCCGGTGCAGGGGCCCGCCGCGGGCGGCCGGTCGTTCCAGCAGCCACTGCCGGTAGCGTTCGACGTGCCGCCGTTTGTGGTCGGCCACTCACCCCACCGTCGCATCCGTTCATGCCCTGGGCGGCCCGGTGGGCGAGGTAGTACTCGACGAGGTCCGGGCGCACGATTGGCAGGGCTGCGGCGCGGGCCCGGCTCATCAGACGGCCGTCCGGTCTGCGTCGATGGCGTCGCTGGCCTGCAGGTACTGCTCGGAGAGCCAGCTGTTGGCCAGGTGGATGTAGATCCGCCGGAGCAGGCCCCCGTCCCGTGGGGAATTGCGCGACCGCCGACACGGCACGGCGCCCACAGTGATCGCCGACGGCGGCTACCGCGGCACCGGCCTGCTCATCCCGCATTACCGCTGGCACAAGGACGAGATCCTGGGCGACTGGAAAGAGCACCACAACGTCGGCCACCGCCGCGCCCTGGGCCCGCGTCGAGCACACCTTCGCCCGCATGAAGACCTGGAAGATCCTCCGTGACTGCCGCCTCAAGGGCGACGGCGTCCACCGTGCCATCCTCGGCATCGCACGCCTGCACAACCTCGCGCTCACCGGCTGACGCACAACCGGCCGACCCGCCAACCGGTACACCAAAGATCAATAACGGGACAACCTTTAGTAGGCACCTACGGTAGTTGATTCGGTGACAAGTCATCCGAGTTTCACTAAGTGCCTTCCTGTGCTTCTCTGGTGGAGAGGCATAGTGCGCAGGAAGGCACTTAGAATTGCCGTGCGATGGGTGGATTCACATATCGTGATCGGTGCTGAAGGTGGCACCCATCTCAGTATACTTCAAGGAGGAACCATGAGTCAGGAGTCGAAAAAAAACAATGCCCTAGAACTCCTTAGGGCCATTGTGAAAGGCGATGCAGAGATAGAGGACGGCCTCGCAGACCTTAAGGCGGAGGGGGTCTCGTCCCTTGAGGATGCCCTATCCATACTGAAGGAAGAGGTAAAGGTCCACAAGTGGGTCGACGGTCCTCAGCCGGACTTTCGGAAGCTGCGGCGCCACCCTCGCCCAGAGGTCGTATCGAGCATAAAGCACGTCGTTCCGGAGGTGCCATTCGTTCTCCACGGCACCTGGTACGAGCCGCAGGACATCACGCGCTTCAACGGCCAAGAGCTCCACTTTTTCACGTCGCCGGATTCCGATCATATGCTTGTCGTCGACGACCGAGACCTCATGGCTGATTGGCTACAATTCGCATACTTCGAGAAGTATCGTGATTTCACCCACATCCAGCTAAGTGACTTTGGCGGAACAATATGGTACCAGGATGACAACACCAGAGGGTGGTCAATTGCTGCGAACCAGAATCGCGGCTATTGGAACCTGCTGAGCGAGACCATGGGGTTCTTCGGCGATTGGAACGACAAGATTTCGTCCTTCACGATGCAGGGCGGAGTCACAGTCATGCAATTGTCCGATGACATTAACTTCGGGGGGCCGTTCTTCTATCACACCATACCTGCCGGGACTGGCTTCGAAGCGGTTCAGAGCTTGAACCCTTTCGGTTGGAATGACCGCGCTTCTTCCTGCGCAACCTGGTAGCAGCATGAAGGCTCTGCTGCGGGTGGTGTGCAGGCTGGGAGGCATGGGCGCCGGAGCGGCACAGGCCGCGGGCGTCGGTGAGGCCGGCGGCCTGGTTGAGCATGCGGAGCGGGACGCGGGCCCGATCCGCATGCGTCGTTGAATTTGGGAACGTACGAGGCCACCAACCTCATTCAGCTGGGTAGCTGGCCGACCCCGGGACGACGAAGACGACGAGACGAAGACTGGATGGTCCTGGACGCCGTCGCCGCGCACCTGCACGAGTGGCGCCGGGACTACCGGGGCTTCGGCCGACACGGTAGCCGCCTACCTGACCTGACCCTCGACGGGCCGGGCGATCCCGCCCCGGCCGTTCCAGGGCAGACGATGTTCCGCTGCCGAGCGGCCAGGAACCACCAAGCGCGCGGACCTGGGGCGGTGGTCGGGTACGGTCCCAGGATGAGCAGCTCCGGTCTCCAGCTCCAGGACGTCGTCGAGACTGCCGTTGAGGACACGGTCGCCACCGCCGGCCCGGCAGCGGGGCTCTGGCTGGTTGCGGAGCTGGAGCGGCGAGGCGAGGCGAGGAGGCCATGTGGGAAGGCGTTCACCTGCTGTACGCCCCCCTGGTCGCCCGGCCCGCTTACGGGCTTCCGCCACCCGAAGCCGCGGACCAGCTGCGCCGCAACGCGCGGACAGCCCAGCCCGATGTCTCTCTTGTCCCGTCGATGCGGCTTGCCCACAGGGAGCGGGGTGCGGAGGCCGTCGCGGATTTGTGGCGCGAGGCACCCGTGGAGCTGCGCCGGATTGCGGTCATGCACTGGCTCATCTGCTACTGCCTGACCGTCGGCTTCAACGAGATTCGGCTGGGTCCTGCGGAAGCGGCGTCGCTCGTCCGCCGCGCGATCCCGGCCCCCTCGGGCCCTTTCCGCTGATCAAGTCCCAGCATCCAGCCGCAGCCGGAGCCGCGCGGCATAGCGCCCATGCCATGCCCGACCGAGTCGGCCCGGAACGGCGAGCCTGGCCCCGCCCACCTCGTCCGCGTGTGGGCGGGGGCGGGGGCGACGGCGGCGAGGAACGTGCGCGTCCTGCTCCGCGGAGAAGCTTGGCGCAGGCCTGCGCCAGGATGGGGCGAAGGCCCACCGGCGCGGGTCGACCGAGTTGCTGCCGGCCAGGTCTGCAATTCACCGCCGGTGGTCAGCTCCGTTCTGCTGGCCTGCTGCCACTCAGCCCGCACGTGGGCTTGCCGCTGCCTGACGCCGTGTCGGCGTAGCCCGGACTGCACCAGCAGCCGGGCGGCGGCACTGTGGAACCGGGCGGCCGGCCGAACCCCCGAGCGGTCCGGCCGCCTGCAGCACAGCGTCCGCGATGTGCCGGTGGTTCGAGTGCGGTGGGGAAGGGGAGGATGGTCGGCGGCCGCGGGAGGCCGACGGCGGGGAGAGGGGGCGCGGTGACGTTCACCGCGATGCACACGGGGCGGGGACGACTCGACGCGACCCAGGACGACCTACCCGTTGTGACGATCCACCATGGAGCAGTCTCCGGTTTTTCTTGGGATTGCACAGAAGTGAGCTTCTCAATTCTCGAGGGCATGACGCATTGTGACGTCGGCGAGCAGAAGCCCTGTTGCCGTGATTTGTTGAGGGTTCGACAGGTCTCTGTCAGGTCATCGTATCGGTCCATGATAGCGAGACCAATATCTTGACAGGTGAAGGGTTCGGAATCAGGCTGGAACTAAAGAGCGGCCACGTAGCAGCCGCGGGCGCGCTCACGGTTAGACCTGAAACCCGAGCCGCCCTATGCAGTGGTGACCGAAATCGGGCCGTTATATTGTAAAGAAATAGAGCAGCATTGGATGGGCCTCGATTGGGGGACCGGAAATGATCCCCCTGGACGGCGTGAGACTTTTCACCTTGACGGGGCCTGCGTGCGGTAATCGCGAAGTCGCGACCGTCTCCAGGCCTGAGTGGCTTGCGAGTTCACTAAAGCAGGTGCGGATTTTGTCGGTCATTTCTTGCCGCTGCTTGACCAGCCGAGGCCGCGTATTCCTCCGCATAGTAGGGAATTTCCATGACGCCTCTGGAGATGGTCCGCCTCCCTTCGTTGATGACCCTCACGGAGGGAAGCCGTCAGGTCGTCGTGGCCCTGTTGGACGGACCCGTCCCGCAGGGTCACCCCGAGCTAGCGACCGAGAGTGTGCGCAGACTTCCCGGGCTGATGAGACGTCCAGAGCCACCCGGAGCCGTCGGCGCGGCCTCCCGTCACGGGACGTTCACCGCCGGAATCCTCGCGGCGCGACGTGGCCGAGAGGCTCCCGCGATCTGCCCGAACTGCACGCTTTTGGTCCGTCCGATCTTCACAGACACGACCGGGGAGGACCGAAGCCGTCTAGGCACCACTGTCGATGAGCTGGCGTCCGCCCTCCTGGAATGCATCAACGCCGGCGCACGCATCATCAACCTCAGCGTCGGATCCACCTATCCTTCCACGATCCAGCAGCCGCGACTCCACGCCGCGCTCGACCACGCGGCCGAGCACGGCGTCCTGGTCGTCGCCGCCGCAGGAAATCAGGGAACACTGGGTACCAGCGCTCTTACCCGCCATCCCTGGGTCTTGCCGGTCGCCGCGTTCAATCTCGATGGTCGGCCGAGCGCCTACACCAACCTCGGGCGCGCGCTCGGCCGGCGAGGGATCGGCGGACCGGGCGAGAAAATCACCAGCCTTGGCGCCGAGGGCGATCCGCCGCCAGTTTCCGGTGGCACCAGTGCCGCTGCGGCTTTCGTCACCGGCGCGGCAGCCCTTCTTTGGTCGCTCTTTCCCTCAGCCGACGTTGCGGAAATCAAGAATGCCGTTCTTCATGGCCGTGGAGCACACCGCGGCAGTGTTGTACCGCCGCTCCTGGACGCCTGGAGGGCCTACTCGCTGCTGACTGAGGCAAAGTCGAGGAGAGCTTCGTGATGGCGAGAGAACAAAAGAACGACGACAGGCGTCCCCACCGGGTGCGTCTTCCCGGATTCATTGACGACGAGAATACGGGGCTCGGTGATTTGATCAAAAAAGCCACTTCAACTGTCGGAATCAAACCGTGCGGAGGCTGCTCACGTCGGGCCGAACTCCTAAATCGGTGGATGGTCTTCTCCAGGCGGAACTGAGAGTTGCCACCAAGAGAGCAGTAGGAGGTATCCAATATGGTGCCAGCATCCGAATACCCTGAATCCGCAGGAGTCGGGGAAATCATTCCCGCCGAGGGGCCGCCTCCTCTGCCTACGCGCATGTCGCAGACGCAGTCGGCGCCACCGCCGACCGGGTCGTCGCCGCCTGCGGGCAACCCGCAGCAGCAGCCGCCCGTCGGCGAGCAGCCAGCGCAGACCGGCGGATGTTCCTCCTCCGGTGACAAGACCTCAGTCTCATTCGTGTACGCAGTAGGGCGGGTCGAACCGCGCTTCCCGGGCCTGGGCGTGGAGAAAGAGTTCGCTCAGGCGGTGGGCCGGAGCGACACTGCCGGGAAGACGGACAGGCAGGCCATGCGGTCGGTCCTCGGGGATCGGTCCACCAGATACCTCGCCCGCCAGATCTGCTGGGTGTTCACGGTTGAAGGGCTGGACACCTACATCCTGGCGCCCCGGGACGCTGCGGACTACGACCTCCTGATCGACGCCGTCCGGCCGGAGCCGGACGGCGACGACATCGACGTGGTGATCGGCCTGCTCGGTCCCAGTGCCCCGCCGCAGATGTGTGGCGGGCTGACCGTGCCGATGGTTGCCTTTGACCAGCTGTACTCGTTCAGCCGTGAAGAACTCATTGAAGGCATCCCACGTCCTGACAATCAGTCCGCGGACGCGTTCCGGGCGACAGCTGGCGAGCTCTTCGACATCATCGGGCAGCTGGCGGACAACGCCGGTGCCACCGACGAACACCGAGCCCTCAACTACCTCGCGGTCCGCTACCACGGCATCTACGCGAAGACAGCCGAGGCCCATGCGGCAGAAGCGGCCCTCAGCGGGGTCGAGGTCCGGCCCTCCCGACTGGGCGGCGCGCGGAACATCATGGACGTGATCTTCTCCTACACGAACCGGCGGACGGACGTGACCGAGAAGCACTTCGTCCGCGTGGACGTCACCGAGGAGTTTCCGTTCCTCGTCACCAAACTCTCGCCCTACTACGAGCGGTGACCCTGCTGGGCCAATCCGCAACGGAGCCCATCATGACCACACCACGATTTTCCGCCGAGGCCGCGCTAACCCGAGGTGCCGTGCACATGCCGAACCCGCCAGTCAAGGACCAGTTCACCGACCGGGGCGAGGTAATAGTCGCCCAGGGCTGCGGCTTCTGGGACTGGCTGGCTTGCGCTGGCACAGTCGCCGGATGTGCCCTCTCCTGCGCCGTCCCCGGGACCGAAGATTGCTTCAAGTGCTTCGCACGGGCCGGACGGGAGGTCTGCTACGCCTGCGTCTGAACGCAACTGAACACCACCTGTAAGGAGAATGCCATGGCCACGCCAGGATTTGACGTGCTGCCGACGTCCGGAAGCCCGCCGACGCCGGGACCGAGCAGTCCGATTCTGCGGTCCTCCGCGTCCAGCATCGTGCCCCAGGCCTACCCTGCGCAATGCCAAGGCGCCCAGGGGTTCACCAATACATCCTGCTACGGCTTTGTCATGACGTGCCAGGACTGCTGCAAGCAGTGGAACTGGCAGCAGTCGCAGTACGTCGACGTCTGCGGGTCCAGCTACGTCTGCGGCGCCTGCGCCGGTATTTGGGGGTGGTAGCGAGTCGGCTCCGTGCGACATTGGCGGCCAGCGGGCCCGACTCGCGCGGCCACCGCTCGGCCCGGGGCATCGCGCCGGGCCGGGCCAGCCGGCTCACTGCCGGAGCCAGTCGAGTCCCCCGATTAGACGGATGAGCTCAAGAGCTGCGGACCTACCAGTTCGCCGCGCGGCCAGTGACGCGTCGGTGCCTTCCTGCCCGCGCTCGTTGGTTGTGACCAGGAGTGGTGTGTCTGAGCTGGGCTTATCGGTGAGTGGTTGTTGTCGTTCCGATCTTGAGGAGTGTCGGTCGAACGGGAGTCTCGATCGGGTGACCGTGGCGACTGCCGTGCATGAAAGCAGGGCCTC
>NZ_JBITFB010000063.1:0-29442 GCF_044455625.1 Kitasatospora sp. NPDC051164
CGACTGGCTGCACACCTACAATCACCACCGCGGACACACCGCGCTCGCAGGCAAGCCACCCGCCAGCCGCGTCCCCAACCTCACTGGTCAGTACAGCTAGCCCCTGCGCTGCGCAGTGCGGCTGCTCTGCGCCGTCCGACTGCTCTGCGCCGTCCGACTGCTCTGCGCGGTGCGGCTGCTCTACGCTGTGCGGCGCCCCGGCCCCACCGGCCGGGGCGCCGCCCCTCCCGAACCTCCTGGAGTCCACCGTGCCGCTCACCCCGCTGTTTGCCGCCGTCGACATCGGCGGCACCAAGATCGCCGGAGCACTGGTCGACGGCGACGGACGGCTGCGGCACCGGCTTCAGCTGCCCACCCCGGCGACGGAACCGGGCGCGGCCGTGCTCGCCGTCGTGCACAAGGTGCTGGACCAGCTCGCCGGGACGGCCGACTGGGCCGCCGTGACCGCCGTCGGGATCGGCAGCGCCGGTCCGGTCGACCTCGCCGCCGGCACCGTCAGCCCGGTCAACATCCCCGGCTGGCGCGGTTTCCCGCTGGTCGCCGAGGTCGCCGCGCACCCGGCGGTGGCAGCGCGCGCACTGCCCGTGCACCTCGCCGGTGACGGCGTCGCGATGGCCGCCGCCGAGCACTGGCAGGGCGCGGCCCGGGGCGCCGCCAACGCGCTCTGCCTGGTGGTGTCGACCGGCGTGGGCGCCGGGCTGGTGCTCGACGGCGTGGTGCGGCCCGGCCCCAGCGGCAACGCCGGGCACCTCGGCCACATCACCGTCGACCTGGACGGCGAGCCCTGCCCGTGCGGCTCGCGCGGCTGCCTGGAGGGCCTCGCCAGCGGCACCGCGATCGCCCGCCGAGCGCTCGCCGAAGGCTGGCGGCCGCCGGGCGACGACCGGACGGCCCGCGCCGTCGCCGCCTCCGCCACCGCGGGCGACCCGGTCGCGCTCGCCTCTTTCGACCGCTCCGCCCAGGCCCTGGCCGCCGGCATCGCCGCCACGGCCGCCCTGGTCGACCTCGACCGCGTCGTCGTCGGCGGCGGCGTGGCCACCGCCGGGGACGTGCTGTTCGCCCCGCTCGCCCGCCACCTGGACCGCTACGCGGCCCTCTCCTACATCCGCGGCCTCGACGTGCGCCGCGCCGAACTCGGCACCGACGCCGGGCTGATCGGCGCGGCCGCGCTCTGCCGCTGAACCGTCCCGGAGCCCCCCGCATGCCACCCTCCACACTGCCTCCGTTCACGCGGCCTCCCTTCGCCCTGCTTCACAACCCGGTCCGCCGGTACGCCTGGGGCTCGCCCACCGCCATCCCCGCGCTCACCGGCACCGAGCCCGACGGCACCCCGCAGGCCGAACTGTGGCTGGGCGCGCACCCGTCGGCACCGTCGTCCGTCCTGGGACCGGACGGCCCGCAGCCGCTGGACGAACGGATCCGCGCGCACCCGGACGGCATGCTCGGGCCGGACACCGTACGGCGGTTCGGCCCGGAGCTGCCGTTCCTGTTCAAGGTGCTGGCCGCCGACCGGGCGCTCTCCCTCCAGGTCCACCCGAACCGTGCGCAGGCCGAGGCCGGGTACGCGGCCGAGGAGGCCCGGGGTGTCCCGCCGGACGCGCCGGAGCGGGTGTTCAAGGACCGTGGACACAAGCCCGAACTGCTCTGCGCGCTCGGAGAGTTCGAGGCGCTCTGCGGCTTCCGTCCGGCTGCCGACACGGCCGGACTGCTGGACGCGCTCGACGTGCCGCTGCTGGCACCGTGGGCTGCGGCGCTACGCGCACGGCCTTCCTCCGAGGTGCTGCCGGAGCTGCTGCGGAGCGCGCTGGCGTCCGCCCGCCCCTCGGCCGCCCAACTCTCGCTCACCGCGAGGGCCTTGGAGCGGGTCGCGGCCTCCGGGGGACCGTACGCGGAGGCCTGCGCCGGCTACGGCCGGGTCGCCGGGCAGTACCCCGGCGACCCCGGCCTGATCGCCGCGCTGCTGCTCAACCACGTCCGGCTCGCCCGCGGGCAGGCGCTCTACCTGGACGCCGGGGTGCCGCACGCCTATCTCCGGGGCCTGGGAGTCGAGTTGATGGCCAACTCGGACAACGTGCTGCGCTGCGGGCTCACCCCCAAGCACGTGGACGTCGACGGACTGCTGGCGGTCACGTCCTTCCGCACCGGTGTGCCCGACATCCTCGCACCGCGCCCCTCCGATGGCGGCATCGAGGAGGAATTCCCTGCGCCCGCCGAGGAGTTCATGCTCGCCCGGCTGCGCCCCGGCACCACCGCGACCCGCATCGAACTGCCCACCCCGCAGATCCTGCTCTGCGTCTCGGGGCATGCCCGGCTGCACGCTCCCGACGGAGCCGAACTCGCCCTTCCTGCTGGGGCGTCCGCCTACCTGCGCCCGGGCGCCGGACCGGTCGGGCTGACCGGCCCGGGCGCGGAGCTGTTCCGGGCCACCACGGGATAGCGGCCGGTAGCGGTCGGCTGCGGCAGGTTGCGGCCGGCAGCGGTAGGTTGCGGGCCGGCCGGGCCGCTCACGCCGGCGTGGGATGCCCGAACAGCAGGTCGTAGCCCTCCGGGAGCTGCTCGATCACCTGGTCGATCAGCTCCCCCGGAACCAGGTCGGCCAGCGTGCTCAGCACCGCCCCGATGTCCCACTGCGCCGTCGTGGTGGTCGCCCCGTCGATCCACCCGACCACGCCCTGGACGAAGCGCTCGGCGGTCAGCGGCTCGGCCGCGGGCTTGGCGTCGCGCAGCAGGGAGGCGTACGTCACGGGCAGCGCGTCGGCGAGTTCGAGCCGCTCGGACCCCACCAGGTGCTCGCCGAGCAGGGCGAGCACCACCCGGGCTGCGTGGTCCGCCTCGGCCTCACCCCGGTACTCGCCGCGCTCCACGACGCGGGCGAGGAAGTCCTCCCAGGAGATGGTCATCGCGTCCTCCTTCCGGTCGGCGGGATCCGGCAGGACCGACGGCGCTCTGCGCCCCGGGCCGGGGAGGGAGGTCGCAGCTGGTGACCGCCGTGGGACGTACCGGTGCCCGTGCTGCTCAGCGTAACTCGGCCCGCTGCCCTCGGGAACCGGCCCCTTGCCCTCGGGAACCGGCCCGCTGCCCTCGGGAACCGGCCCGATGCCCTCGGGAACCGGCCCGATGCCCTCGGGAACCGGCTCACTGCCCGCAGGCTCGACCAGGCAACCGGCCGGGCGCCGGAAATCCGGCCTGGCGGATCGACGCCGTTGTCGATCACGCCGCCGGCCCGGGGCGTCGGCCCCGGGGATCGCGCCACGCCCGGGGCCGCTCTCAGCCCGCCGAGGCGCGGCAGCGCCTGCGCGGCCGGCGCGAGGAGGAGACCGCGCCGGCGGCGGCCCCGGGCGACACCCGCTGCGCCGGCGCCGTCGCTGTCGGGGTGGCCAGGGCGGCCTCGGCACGCGCCGTGTCCGGCACAAACGCCGAGAGAAAGCGTCGCTCGTCCGGGCTCAGGGTGCGCGAGCGGCCGGTTTCGCGGTCCCGCGCGACCACCACGGTCCGCGCCCGCATAAAGGTGAGCGGATCCCGGCAGACATTCACCTCGACATGCGCGGAACTCCGTCCGAGCCGTTCCACGGTGAGCCGCACCGACAATGGCTCGGGGCGGTGGTGCAACTGTTCCAGATAGTCGATCTCGTGCCGCGCGATAATGAAGCCGGACGGGAACAGCGATTCTCGGACGGCGGTCGCGTGGTGGCAGAACAGGTCGTAAATCCCCTCCTGGATGTAGCCGACCAGCCGGGCGTTGTTGATGTGCCCGTTCTCGTCGACGTCGCTCCACCGGGTGGGGCAGGCCAGCACGTGCGCGCCCAGGTGCACCGCGCTCACTGCTGCGCCGGCCCGGCACCGGCCCCGGCGGGGAGCAGCGCGCGCTGCAACCTGGCGTAGTACCCGGAGTGTTCGACCGCCATCCGGGCCGCGGTCCACCCCTCCTCGGCGGCCTCCGCGGCAGCCTGGACGACCAGGCTGTCGAGCACCGCGTCGACCGAGCGGCACAACTCGGCTACCGCCGCGAGCCGCTCGGTCACAACCGACCCGCCCGCCACATTCCGGGACGGAAACGCGGCCAGCGAGTCCACCGCGAGCTGCAGATCGTCGAGTGTCTCCGGCTGGTTTTCCGAAGGGAAATTTCGCACGTTTTTCTCCAGGACTCAATCGGCCTCTACGGCCCGGTAGCTAGCGTTCGAATACACCGGATCGGTGTCGACCCCCCGACGCCTTCGACGCTATCCCAGTCGACAGGGGTCGGCAGATGGTTTTCGGACCGCGACGGGAAACTGACTTCCATCGGAGTAGTTTGCCGAGGTACACAATATGCCCTGTCAGCCGAACGCTGTCCGCAATTCGAGTGGTATCGCCGACGCGACGCCCAAGATCAACTACCTGGCGTCGCGAATCTGCTAATAGCCTCCCCACCACCCGAACGACCGTGGACCGTCCGGGGCCCAGCGCCGGTAGCGTCCGGACCCCCGCGCCGCTACCGCCCGGAGACCAGGTCCGCGACCCGGGCGATCGGCGAGGTGGTCGCCCGGCCGGACGCCTCCTGCCGGTCGGCGGCGTGGTACGCGGCATACATCGCGTGCACCCCCAGCCAGCGCAGCGGCTCCGGCTCCCAACGCCGCACCGTGTGGCCCACCCAGGGCAGCCGGGTCAGCTCGGTGTCACGCCGCAGCACCAGCTCGCACAGGGTCCGCCCGGCCAGATTGGTCGTGGTCACCCCGCTGCCGACGTACCCGCCCGCCCAGCCGAGCCCGCTCACCCGGTCCAGCTCCACGGTGGCGCACCAATCCCGGGGGACGCCGAGCACGCCCGCCCAGGCGTGATCGATCCGGGCCTGCGCGGCAGCCGGGAAGAACCGGTCGAGGATCGCGCGCAGTTGGACCACCGTCTCCACCTGGGTGCTGCCGTCCGAATCCGTCCGCGAGCCGAACCGGTACGGCACGCCGCGCCCGCCGAGCGCGATCCGGTCGTCGGCGGTGCGCTGCGCGTACATGTACGCGTGGGCGAAGTCGCCCAGCACCTCCCGGCCCTGCCAGCCCGCGTCCGCCCAGAACTCGGCAGGCAGCGGCTCGGTGGCGACCATCGCCGAGTTCATCGGCAGCCATGTGCGCCGCTCCCCGCGCAGCCCGGCGGTGAACCCCTCGGTGGCGCGCAGCACACGATCGGCGGTGACGGTGCCGAACGGGGTGACGGCACGCGGCTTCCGGTAGGCGGTGCCGGGCAGGATCGCGGTGACCGCCGTGCCCTCGTACACCTCCACCCCGAGGTCCCGGACGACCCGGGCCAGGCCGCGCACGAGCTTCGCGGGCTGGATGCGGGCGCCGTACGGGGTCCACGAGCCGCCGAGGGTGCCGGCGACAGTGACGCGGTCTGTGGCCTCCCTGGCACTCAGCAGCTCGACGCGGCCCTCACCGTACGCGCGCTCGGCCTCGACGAAGGCCCGCAGGCGCTCCAATTGCGGCTTGCTCCGAGCGACTTCGAGGACGCCGCCGCGCACGACATCCGCGTCGATCCCCTCGGCCGTCGCCACATCGACGACCTCCCCGACGGCATCGTCCATCGCCCGCTGCATCGCCGCCGCGCGCTGCTGCCCGTACCGCTTGACGAAGGCGGAACGGCCCGCGAAGCCGTTGTACAGCCAGCCACCGTTGCGCCCGGAGGCGCCGTAGCCGCAGAACCGCCGTTCCAGCAGGACGATCCGCAGCGAGGGGTCGGCCTTCTTCAGGTAGTACGCCGTCCACAGGCCGGTGTACCCGCCCCCGACGACACACACGTCGACGTCCCTGTCCCCCGGCAGCCCGGGCCCCGCCTGCGGCACCCCGCCCGCCGCGTACCAGAACGACACCTCGCCGTTGACCGCCGCCACCGGAAACCTCCCACACCCTCGCTGACCTGCCCGGACGCTACCCCGGCCCGGCCGACGCGAACCACCCCTCACACTGCCAGGAACGCCCTCCCCGACCAGCCACCCTGTCAGTCCCGCAGCAGCTCCAGAGCCCGCGTCCAGCTGTACGAGCCCGGCACGAAGTCCGCGACCCGCACCCCCATCCGCCGCAGCTTCGCCAGGCTCTCGCCGTAGGCGGGGTGGGCAGCCTGCGCGGCACTCAGGCACGGCTGCACGGCCACCGGGATGCCCCAGCCGTAGGACTCGCAGAGAATCCCGAGCGCAAGCGTGTCCGAGATGCCCGCGACCCACTTGTTGATCGTGTTGAACGTCGCAGGCGACACGACGATGGCGTCCGGATCCGGCAGCGGCCGAGGATCCCCCGGCTTCCGCCAGGCCGAGCGAATCGGATACCCCGTCTGCGCGGCGATCGCGTCAACGTCAATGAACCCCATGGCGTGGGGAGTCGCGACCACCCCCACATCCCACCCCTGCGCCTGCGCGGCCGAGATCAGCTCCCCCACCCCACCAGCCACCCCCGCCGCACACACCACGACATACAGCATCGGCTTCGTCGTCATTCCCAGCGCTCCCCTCTCCCGTCACCGCCGACTCACCACAAGATCGGCATGCACCACCTTCCCAAACGGCTCCGCCACCGCACCCCAACGCCCCTTCGTCAACTCGTGGACCAGAGCCAACCCCCGATGCCCTTCCTCGTCCTCCCCCGCCACCATCAACGTCGGCATCACCCGCGACCCGTCCCGCACCGCCACCCGGACGGTCCGGTCGGTGACACGGCGGATCGTGAAGGTCATCCTCGTCAGGCAGCCGGTTTTGGTGGCGTTCGTGACCAGCTCACTGACGATCAACTCCCCCATGTCGATCAGCTCCGCCAACTCCCACTCCACCAACTTCTCCCGCACCAACCGGCGCGCCACAGAAGCCGATTCCGGCAGGTAGGGCAACCTCGCGGTCGCCGGCTGGGACGCCCGGCCAGTCATTAGAAGCCCACTCATCATCAACAGCCCCTCGGCCATCGGAGTCTCGAACCAGTCGCGGCCGGACCGGGTCGAGGTATCGACAGCCCAAAGCAGCGCGTGACCAGTGAACGACAATGCGTTACCGTCGACCAGAGCAGACCTACAGCACTTTCCAGGCGTTTCCCAAGTGTCACGGGTGCACGACTGGAACGATGGCACTCGTGGAGCGGGGACGAATGAGCAGCAAGCGCGACCTGTTCAGCCGAAGGCGCCGGGAGTTGGGCTACAGTCAGGAAAAGCTTGCTGCTGATCTTGGTGTCGCCACTTCCACCGTCACCCGCTGGGAGTGCGGCCGCGCCGACCCCCACCCTCAACAGAGGCCGAGGCTCGCAGCGCTCCTCAAGGTCACCGCCTCGGAGCTGGACGGCCTCCTGAATCCGCCGCTCATGGAACCGGTTCACCAGGCGTCGCCTGCGCCCATTGACGAAAGTGACGACATGAAGCGACGCGAGGCCCTTGGGCTCATTGCGGCAACGGGCGCGCTGATCACACTTCCCTGCGGCGAGAGCACGGCCGCGCCGCTTACCTCCGCGATGTCCAACGACTCCACAATCTCGGCCAACGCCCACCTGTGGCAGATCTTCTCGGAGTCCCGCACCAAGCAAGAGGTCTATCCACTGGTTCGGCACCATCTCGGCGTTCTCGCCGCCGAACTCCGATCGGTCACGTCCGAGCCCGATCGGCAGCGCCTGTGCAGCCTCGTGGGCGACCTGTATCAGCTGGCCGGAGAAATCCTCTTCGACGCCACTCGCTACACCGACGCGGCGCAGTGCTACGCCCTCGCGGCGGCAGCGGCTCGCGAGGCTTCGCACTACGACCTCTGGGCATGCGCGCTGACCCGCCACGCCTTCATCGAGCTCTCGGAACGCCGGTACCGATCCGCCGAGCCGATTCTCGCCGCAGCAGCGCGAGTCGGCCGTCGGGGCGACGGCCAGCTCTCCACCCGCTATTGGGTCGCCGCCATCCAGTCCCAGGCCTACGCCGGGCTGGGCCGACTCGATGCCTGTGACCGATCACTTGCAGAAGCCGAACAGGTCCACAGCCTCACAGGCACGATGCAAAACGGGGGCTGGCTACGATTCGACGGCACCCGTCTCGCCGAGGAGCGAGGAACCTGCTACCTCGCCCTCGGCCGACCAGACCTTGCCGAGAAATCTCTGCACAGCGCGCTGGAAGTCAGTCTCTCCCCACGGCGTCGCGGCGCCGTGCTCGCCGAACTCGCTGCTCTCAGCGCCCACAGCGGCGACATCGAGCAAGTCGTCCACTTCAGCACGGCCTCGATGGCTCTGGCAGGCGAAACAGGATCCGGCTACATCGCGAAGAAGCTCGACGGGTTGAAGCCGCATCTTGTACCTCTGATGAAGGACAACCGAATCGCGGAGCTGCACCAGCACATCTCAGCGCTCCAGCACGCCGCGTAACGAAAGGAACTCCACATGACCGAGGACGGCCGGATCTTCCGTGAGGCGTGGATCGCCGGGGTGCGCAAGCACTTCCCCGGCGATCCGAAGCCCGGCTACATCACCCCCTGGGACGAAACTCCCAACTGGGAACGCGCCTCCGCAGCAGCGGTGTTCGGCCAGGTCCGCGACTTCGTCGCCGTCAGCGCGGGCACCACCGCCAAGCTCACCCGCGAGCAGAAGGGCCGCTTCGTCGCCACCTGCTGGATCGCCCAGATCCACAAGCACATCGACGACCCCAAGCCCGCCTACGTCGCCGACTGGGACGAGCTGCCCAAGTGGCAGCAGGAAACCGACGCCGACATCTTCGAAACCATCGAGCGCACCGTCTGAACCCTTTCACCGTGCTCGCCTCCGCGACCTCGCGGAGGCGAGTACCCTCCGCCCCCGCATTCCGCGCCCCGGGAGGTTCATCGCGAGCCCCGTACCCACCGACACCGAAGCCTGGAACGCTGATCTCGCCGAGGGGTGACGTCGTTGGAGTGGCAGAAGGTGTACCTCCCGACCGAAGGGTGACAACCATGGCCGAAGATGGCGGCCGGATCTTCCGTGAGGCGCGGATCGCCGGGGTGTGCAAGCACCTCCCCGGCGATCCGAAGCCCGGCTACATCACCCCGTGGGACGAGCTGCCCAAGTGGCAGCAGGAAACCGATGCCGACATCTTCGAAACCATCGAACGCACCGTCTGAACCTTCGCCGCGCCCGTCCGAAATTCGTTTGACCTCGGAATGCTGCAACGCTGCACTGTGGCAGGGCGCCGCAAGCCGTGGTGCCGGTTCCAGGGGAGGCAGCGGCAGCAATGCGCATTCGTTCCACGACCGACCAGGACCTCGGTGTCTTCGTCGGCACACTGCATGCCGCGTTCGGGCGGTTCCCCGAGGCTGCGGCCGAGGACGGCAGCGGGGTCTGGTGGTCGGCGCTCGAGATCGACCGCGGCCTGTTCGCCGTCGCGCCGGACGGGAAGCCCGTAGGTACCGCCTGTGCGTACTCCTTCGAGCTCACGCTGCCCGGTGAGGCCGTCGTCCCGGCCGCGGGCATCAGCTGTGTCGGTGTCCTGCCGTCGCACCGGCGTCAGGGCGTGCTCACCGCGATGATGCGTCACCAGCTCGGGGAGCTGCGGGAGCGGGGGGAGTTCCTGTCCGTCCTGCTGGCGTCGGAGGCGCCGATCTACGGCAGGTTCGGTTACGGCCCGGCGACCTACACGGAGCGGTTGACGGTGTCGCGCCGGCAGGGCGACTTCACTCTCCCTCGGGCGCGTGGGGCAGCCGAGGTGCCTGCGTCCGGCTCGGTCGAGGTGCTGCGGCGTTCGGAGTGCGGCGAGATCCTGGAGGAGGTCTACGACCGGTACCGCCGCGCGCAGCCGGGCGCGTTGTCGCGGCCGCACCGCTGGTGGGCTTCGGGTGCGGGGCAGCCCCCGGTCGCCCGGGCGCCGCGCTATGTCGCCGTCCACCGTGATGTCGACGGCGTTCCGGACGGGTACGCCAGCTACTCGCTCGGCGATGACGCCCTGACGGTCGACGAGACCATCGCCACCGACGACACCGTCCGCACGGCCCTGGCCCGGTTCGTCCTCGACCACGATCTGGTCACCCAGGTGGTGT
Source organism: Kitasatospora sp. NPDC051164 (assembly GCF_044455625.1). NCBI lineage: Bacteria > Bacillati > Actinomycetota > Actinomycetes > Kitasatosporales > Streptomycetaceae > Kitasatospora > Kitasatospora sp. NPDC051164. Next base: position 9,983 of record NZ_JBITFB010000063.1, read on the forward strand.
TCAAACACTTCGCGCCCGAGAACCCGCTGCGCTGGCAGCTGGCGGACTTCAACGCCGGCCAGCTGGGCAACAGCACCGACTGGCTCTGGGTGCGGATCCTGGATGTGCCGCGCGCGCTGTCCTCGCGCGGCTGGTTCTGTGACGGGGAGTTGGTCCTCGACGTCGACGACCCGTTCCTCGGCGAGCGGGGCCGCTACCTGCTGACCGTCCGCGACGGCAAGGCCGAGTGCGTTGCGACGGACCGCGAGCCCGATCTGTCGCTGGACGTCCGCGACTTGGGCTCGGTCTATCTCGGCGGCACCGCCCCGAGCACGCTGGTGCGCGCCGGCCACATCCGGGCCCACCGCCCGGGTGCGGTCGCGCTCGCCGACGCCCTCTTCCGCACCGAGCGACCGCCGCACTGCCTGCACTGGTTCTGATCCGGCGCACGCCCGCCGGCCCCCGTCCGCATCAGGGCGGGGCCCGGCGGGCGTGCGGGCGAAGCGGGGGGCTCGTTCGACCGGGCGTTCACGCGTGGGCGCTGATCTGGCCGCCGGCCGAGAGCACGATGTAGACGCCGTTGGCGTCGACTCCGACGTCGTGCCCGTTGGTCTCCAGCGTGCCGTACACCGCGTTGTCGATGCCGAGGATGTCCGCGCGGTACTTGAGCTCGCCGGTCTTGGTGACCTTGACCGTCCAGTCGCCCGCGAGCTTGAACGTGCCCGGGCCCTGGTGTCCGCCACCCATCCAGGCGTGGACCGTGCCGTCCAGCGAGAGCACGATGAACATGTCGTTGGCGTCGAGTCCGGCGTCGGTGTCCTTCGCGTCCAGCGTGGCGAGGACGTCACCACCGTGGACGATCTTGGCGACGAAGTGCTGGGGGGCGACTTCCCGGATCTCGGCCGTGCTGCCGTCCGGCAGGGTCTGGGTGTGGGCGCCGGGCGCCGGCTTGCCCGGGGCGGTCGCCGTGCCGGTGGGCCGCGCGTCGGGCTTGGCGGCCGTGGTGCCGGTGCCGGGCTTGGCGGCCGGAGGGGCGGGCGGCGCGCTGGGCGCTCCGGGCGTCGTGGCCGGGGAGGCCGTGGCGGCCGGGGACGCCGGGGCGCTGGGCGCGCCGGTTGCGGCGGCCGTGGCGGCGGGGGAGGCCGCGCTCGCTGCGCCGGAGCTGCTGCTGCAGGCTGTTGCGGCGGGTACCAGCAGCGCGACGGTCAGGACGGTGCCGGCCAGCGTGCGGGCAGTGGTGGCGCGGCGGGTCGTCGAGAGGGACATGCTGGTTCTCCTGAACGAAGTACGGCTGGGGACGGGCACGTTGCCCGTTCCGCGCCCTGCAGAGATCGGCCGGCGGGCGACGGAGCGGCGTGCACGATCGAAACTAGTCCGAACAGTCGACGGAATGGCGCATTCCGTGTCACCGGACTGCAACGCCCGGGCTGCGAACGCCTGAGCTGCGATGCCCGGGCAAGGCCGCACCGATGATCCGGCCTGCCGCACGAACCGGCCGTGCCCGCCCCGCCATGCTGCCGGGGCGGGCACGGGCCTGTCGGACCGGTCGGTCTCAGCCGATACTGGAGCCGGTGACGGGGGCGGAGAGTTCGACGGTCTCGCCCTTCAGGCCGGCCTTGACGAACTGCCAGGTGAGGCCGCTGATGACGCCCTTGTCCAGCGGGGCCAGCTTGGCGAACGCCGGCTTGCTGAGGTCGATGTGGGTGGAGTCACAGGAGGGACACTGGTCCTTCACCGGGACGGTGATGGTCTTGCCCTGGTAGGTCACCTTGACCGAAATGCCCTTGCAGACGGGGTCGTTGTTCGGGTTGGCAGTGGTCCACCAGGAACGCGGGACGGCCACCAGCATCTGCGACGAGGCGTTGATCTGGGTGCCGCACGCACCGTAGCCCGAGTCGGTGTAGTAGGTGGCCTTGCCGGTCATGGGCTTGTTGATCGGGATCGCGGCGCTGGCGGAGCCGGCCGTGAGGGCGATGAGAGCGGCTGCGGCGAGCGGGGCGCCCGCGAGGATCCTGAGGTTCTTGCCGATGGCGCGCATGGTTCGTTCCCTCCGGTTGCAGTGCTGGGAAAGCCTGGCTGCTTGTCTTCCTGGCCTTCTCTTCATGGGCATGACAGGCCAAAGTCGCCATGTCTGCGCGGCAGTTCGGCGACCCGACGCCCGCCCTTGCGAAGGGAACGTATGCGCTCCTCCTCGGCGTGGTCCAGACCTCCACAATGTTGGCATGAACACAAGGCAAGGATCTTTACGAATGCGGCCGAAGGGGCGAAGATGCGTGACCACTCCGCCACGCACGGTGTTGACAGGCCGTCACCCACCTGACTGTCCCGTACGCACCCGCCCCGGAGGTCCCGTCACATGCGCACCGCTCTCGCCGCCCTGCTCCTCGGCGTCGCCCTGGCCCCGGCCGTCCTGGCCCCGGCCGCCATTGCCGCCGGCGCGCCCCGCTAGGTGAACCAGGGCTACAGCATCCCGGTCGGCGGCGTGACCGACCTCGGTGCGCTGCCCGTCCTCGGCGGCCTCGGGCTGGACTTCGCCCGACTCCTCGGACAGTGACCGCCGGCAGTCACCGAAGGTAACTTCCGTACGGCTCCGGGCAGGCGTCAGCCCCGGCGCGGGAACCGCCCGCGCCGGCCCGGATCACTTCCGCTCCGCACCTGGGCACCCCCGCACCAGCACCACAGGGCCGAACTCCCGCCCACGGCGCGCCCGCCATCCGTCATCCTCCGCAACGGGCGGCAATGGGCCGCAACAGGCCGCAAGGAACCGCAAGCAGCCGCAATGAAGCGGCAACACCCGTTCCCACCAGCCAAGATGGTGATTGACAGCGGCCTGCGCGCTTCAGCACGATGAGCACCGAGCCCACTCGCAGCGAGCCGGAAAGGAGGGGCCGATGCACACCGCCGTCCGCCCCCTTCCCCGCCGCTGCCCGCGCCGTTGTTGTCGCGGCGCGCTCGCGTTCTGACCGTCCGCCAGTCCGGACCGGCCCCTCCCGCACTCCTCGCCCCGCGCTGCGCCTGCGACCGTGCCTGCCGCGCCAGGCACCACCATCACATCACTCTCAGTCACCACACTCCCCCGAAAGGGCCCCGCCATGACCACCACCGCCCACACCACCCCCACCACCCCCACCACCGCCCACACCGCCCACACCGCCCTCAGCCTCACCCCCGTCGCCGGCCGCATCGGCGCGATCGTGCACGGCATACGCCTCGGCGGCGACCTCCCCGCCGAGACCGTCGCCGCCCTCGAGGCCGCCCTGTACGAGCACAAGGTGCTCTTCTTCCGCGGCCAGCAGCACCTGGACGACGCCGGGCAGGAGGCCTTCGCCCGGCTCCTCGGCCACCCGGTCGGCCACCCCACCGTGCCCAGCGCGGACGGGCGTTACATCTTCGAGCTGGACGCCACCAAGGGCGTGCGCGCCAACAACTGGCACACCGATGTCACCTTCGTCCCGTCGTACCCGAAGGCCTCCATCCTGCGCGCCCTGGAGGTCCCGGCGGCCGGCGGCAGCACCGTCTGGGCCAACACCGCGGCTGCCTACCGGGACCTGCCGGCGCCGTTGAAGGCGCTCGCCGAGAGCCTGCGCGCCGTCCACACCAACGACTACGACTACGCCGCCCGGCTCGCCCTGCGCCCGGAGCTGGCGGACAACGCCGAGGTCGCGAAGCTGTTCCGGGACGTCTTCGTCTCCACGGCTTTCAAGACCGAGCACCCGGTGGTCCGGGTCCACCCGGTGACCGGCGAGAAGACCCTCCTGCTGGGCGCGTTCGCGCAGCGCATTCAACTTCTCTCGGGCGACGACAGCAAGGCGCTGATCGACCTCTTCCAGCGCTACGTCGAGCGGCTGGAGAACACCGTCCGCTGGGACTGGCAGGTCGGCGACGTGGCGATCTGGGACAACCGCGCCACCCAGCACTACGCGGTCGCGGACTACGGCGACGAGCCGCGGCTGGTGCGCCGGATCACGCTGGACGGCGACCTGCCGGTCGGCGTGGACGGCGTCCCGAGCCGTCTGCTGGAGCCGGCCGACCCGCCGCGGGTGCCGGGTCTGGTGCCCGCCGAGTCGCTTGCATCCAACTGATCTGCGGCACAAGGGCAGCGGCGTAGCCACCGCGCTGCCCACCGGCGACGACCGCCGGGATGCCGACGCCGCCACCGTCCTGCGCACGGTGCTCGACCGCAGGCCGATCGCCCGCACGCTGGTGGCCGTCGGCACCCCGGTGCTCGGCGAGCCGTATGCGCGGCCGGTCCACGCGTCGGCCCGCCACCTCTGACCGCCTCACCACTCCCAGGGACCGCCATGACCGCGCTCACCCGTCCCCCCGCCCCGAGCCGCCGCGCCCTGTTGCGCGCGGGCCTCGCCGGTGCCGGCCTGCTGACGCTCGCGGCCTGCCGGTCCGCCGTCGACGAGGCCGCGAACGCCGCCAGTGCCGGCGACGCGGCCGACGCCGTGGACACCCCCCGCAAGGGCGGCGTCCTCTCCGTCGCCACCGGCATCGACTTCACGCCGAGCCTGCTCTTCGCCCAGAGCGCCAACACCCTCGTCCAGCGCCTCGTCTTCAACACCCTCACCAGGTACGACGACCGGCTCCGGCCGCAGCCCGAACTCGCCACCGCCTGGGAGGTCGCGCCGGACGGCACCAGCGTCACGCTCAAGCTCCGCGAGGACGTCACCTTCCACAGCGGCCGCCGGTTCACCGCCGACGACGTGGTCTTCGCGGTCAGGAACCTCCAGAACCCCGCCCGCTCGGCCCAGTTGCGCTCGACCGCCGCCACCGTCACCGATTTCCGCAAGAACGGCGACTTCGAGCTGACCCTGGTGCTCGCCCACCCGGTCAGTAATCTCTTCGACCTCTTCGAGTTCATGATCATCCCGGACTCCGGCTCCGTCGAGGACGCTGTCGCCGGCACCAGGCTGATCGGCACCGGCCCGTTCACCCTCACCGGCCGCAAGCCCGGCTCCTCGCTCACCTTCGCCCGCAACGACGCGTACTGGAACTCCGGCCGGCCGTACCTCGACGGCGTGGAGATCCGGATCGTCCCGCAGGCCGAGTCCCTGCTGTCCTCACTCAAGACCGGCCAGACCCACCTGTCGTACAACGTCCGCGGCCAGGACGTCGCCGGCCTCCGCGGCGACCCGCGGTTCCGGATCAAGCAGTACGACACCGGTTCCGGCGCCTCCTACATCGGCGTCAACGTCAGCGCCGAGCACGTCGGCGACAAGCGCGTGCGCCAGGCCATCGCCTGGGCCGTCGACCGCGAGCGCTTCGTCCAGCAGGCCCTCGGCGGCTACGGCAGCGTCTCCTCCGCGCCCTGGCCCACGTCCTCCCCGGCCTACACCGAGGCCGGCGCCACCCGCTACCGCCACGATCCGCAGAAGGCGCGCGCCCTGCTCAAGGAGGCCGGCCTGGAGCGGATCACCCTGCCCTTCGCCCACTCCAGCGAGCCCGGTGCGACGGCCGTCGCCCAGATCCTGCAGTACGACCTCCAGCAGGTCGGCATCGACACGGTGCTCCAGCCCACCGACTCACCGACCATGCAGAAGCAGCTCATCTCCCAGTCCATGCCCGCCCTGTGGACGCTCAGCCACGGCTTCGCCCAGCTCCACCCGGCCACCCTCGCGGTGAGCGCCTACCCGTTCAACGAGGCCAAGAACAGCTCGCGTTTCGCCTCCCCCGCCTACACCGACGTGGTGCAGCGGGCCTGGAACCGCGGCGACAGCGACAGCCCTGAGGCCAAGGCCCTCTACCAGCAGATCACCGAGGTGCTGCTGGACGAGGAGTTCGTGATCGACCTCGCCATCGCCGGACTGGTCGAGGTCGCGGGCCGCAAGGTCCGCGGCGCCACGCTCAACAAGTTCGGCTACCTCAACCTCGACGACGCCCACCTGACGGCCTGAGCAGGACGGCCCGGTACCCGACCCATGCGCACCTTCCTCCTCAAACGCCTCCCCAGCGGACTGCTGGTCCTTGCCCTCGCCTCCTTCCTCGTCTTCCTCATCCTCCGCCTCATCCCCGGCGACCCGGCCACCTCGCTCGCCGGTCCCGACGCCTCCGCCGCCTCCGTCGAGGCGATCCGCTCCCAACTCGGCCTGGACCGACCGCTGTTCGGCCAGTACGTCCGCTGGCTCGGCCACCTGTTGAGCGGCGACCTCGGGCCGAGCTACGCGATCGGCGGCCAGGTCGCCGACCTGATCGGCGACGGACTCGGCGCCACCACCCAACTCGCCGTCGCCGCGCTGCTGTTGGTGGTGCTGATCGCGCTGCCGCTGGCGGTGACCGGCGCGACTGCCCGGAGCCGTCCGGTCGCCGCCGCCATCCAGGCGGTCACCACGGCCGTGCTCGCCGTCCCGCCCTTCGTCACCGGCGTCGTGCTGGTCCTGGTGTTCGCCGTCTCGCTCAGGCTGCTCCCGGCCGGCGGCCACGAATCCCTGCTGGACGCCCCGGACCTGGCCGTGCAATACCTGGCGATGCCCGCGCTCTGCCTCGCCCTGCCCAGTGCCGCCGTGCTCGCCCGCTACCTCAAGGACGGCATCGAACGCGCCCTCGCCGAGGACTACGTCCGCACCGCGACCGCGCTCGGCGTCTCCCGGCGGCGGATCGTCTGGCGGCACGCACTGCCCAACGCCCTGCCCTCCGCCGTCACCGTCCTCGGCCTGCAGATCGGCCATCTCATCGCCGGGGCCGTCCTGGTGGAGCGGATCTTCGCCTGGCCGGGCCTCGGCCGGCTGATCGAGCAGGGCGTCGCCCGCCGCGACTACCCGGTGGTACAGGACCTGCTGCTGCTCGTGGTGGCGGTCTACGTCGCCGTCCAACTGCTCACCGACCTCGCGTACGCCTGGCTCGACCCCCGGATCCGTTGGGAGTGACCCGATGACCACCGCCACCCTTCCCCGCACGTCCCCCGCGACGCAGCGTCGTCACCTCTCCGCCCTGCGCACCTGGCGCGGTCTGACCGGCCTCGCCCTGGTCGGCGTGGTCGCGCTCGGCGGGCTGCTCGCACCACTGCTCACCCGCACCGACCCGAACGCCCAGAGCGCGCTCGCCCTGGCCGGCCCGACCGCCGATCACCCCTTCGGCACCGACGACCTCGGCCGCGACCTGTTCAGCCGGGTGCTGCACGGCATCGGCACCGACCTGGCACTGATCGTCACCGCCGTCCCGGTCGGCGCGCTGCTCGGCTGCTCGGCAGCGCTGCTCGCGGCCACCTCCCGGTGGGCCGACCTCGCCGTCCAGCGGTCCTTCGACCTGCTGCTCGCTTTCCCCGGGCTGATCCTCGCCCTCGCCGTGACCGCCGTCCTCGGCCCGGGCCGCTGGCCGGTGGTGATCGTCGTCGCCCTGGCCGAAATCCCGGGCTTCGGACGCCAGTTGCGGGCCGGGATCCTGGTCCAGCGGGAGCGCGAGTACGCCCTGGCGGCCCGCGTCGGCGGCGCCTCCCGGGCCCGGGTGCTGCTGCGGCACGTGGTGCCGAACGCCGTCGACCCGCTGATCGTGCAGACCGCCGTGGCGCTCTCGCTGGGCGTGTTCATCGAGGGTGCGATGAGCTTCCTGGGCCTCGGGGTCCGTCCGCCGGAGCCCACCCTGGGCAGCATCCTCAGCCGGTCCGTCGCCTACCTGGCCACCGACCCGACCTTCGCGGCCGCCCCCCTGGCCGCCACCACCGCGCTGGTGCTCGGCTTCACGCTGATCGCCGAGGCCCTGAACCGGGGGATCCGCCGATGACCGCCACGCTCCACCAACCGGACCGCACTCCGGACGTCACCCCGGAGCCCACCCCGGACCGCGCTGTGCTCCAAGTCTCCGGCCTCACCGTCCGGTTCGGCGCCGCCGCTGCCACCGCCGGCACCGCCACCACCGCCGTCGACGCCGTGGACTTCGAGCTCGCGGCGGGCGACACCCTGGGCATCGTCGGCGAGTCCGGTTCCGGCAAGTCCACCACGGCCCTCGCCCTGCTGCGGATGCTGCCGCCCGGCGGCGCGATCACCGCAGGATCGGTCCGACTCGCCGGGCAGGACCTCACCGCCCTCCCCGAGGAGGCGCTGCGCGCCCTGCGGGGCCGGCGGATCGCCATGGTCTTCCAGGACCCGATGTCCTCACTCAACCCGGTCCTCACCATCGGCCGGCAGCTGGACGAGGCACTGCGTGCCCACGGCCGCCGGTCACGGAAGGCCGAACGACTGGCGCGTGCCGCCGAGTTGCTCGACCTGGTCGGCATCCCGGACGCCGCCCGACGGCTGCGCGAACACCCACACCAGTTCTCCGGCGGCCAGCGCCAGCGCATCATGATCGCCCTCGCACTGGCCCACGACGCCGAGGTGCTGGTCGCCGACGAGCCGACCACCGCCCTCGACCCGACCGTCCAGCGGCAGATCCTCGGCCTGCTCACCCGGATCAACCGGGAGAGCGGCACCGCGCTGGTGGTGATCAGCCACGACCTCGGCGTGATCGCCCGGACCTGCCGTCGACTGCTGGTCATGCGCCACGGCCGGGTGGTCGAGCGCGGCCTCACCGCCGACCTCCTCACCGCGCCCCGGCACCCGTACACCCGCGAGCTGCTGGCCGCCGTCCCGCGCCTGGACGAACCCTCCCGGGCCGCCGCCAACAGCACCCCCGGCGCCCGACCCCTGCTCACCGTCCGGGGCTTGACCAAGACCTACGGATCCCGGAAGAGCAGTCGGACCGCCCTGCACGGCGTCGACCTCGACCTGCACCCCGGCGAGACGCTGGGCCTGGTCGGCGAGTCCGGCTCCGGGAAGTCCACCCTCGCCCGGGCGCTGGTCCAGGTGCACGCACCCTCGGCGGGCAGCATCCGCTTCCGTGGCGAGGAACCGGGCCGACGGCCGCACCGCGAGGTCCAACTGGTCTTCCAGGACCCGTACTCCTCGCTCAACCCCCGGATGACCGCCGGGCAGATCATCGCCGAGCCGCTGATCGCCCACGGCCTCGGCGACCGCACCCAACGCGCCGCCCGGGTCGCCGAGTTGCTGACCCAGGTCGGGCTGGATCCGGCCACCGCCGACCGTCACCCACGCGCCTTCTCCGGCGGCCAGCGCCAACGCATCGTCATCGCCCGGGCGTTGGCGCCCGAGCCGAGCGTACTGATCTGCGACGAGCCGGTCTCCGCCCTCGACGTCTCGGTCCAGGCCCAGGTGATCGACCTGCTCGCCCGGCTGCAGCGCGAACTCGGCCTGGCCATCCTCTTCATCGCCCACGACCTGGCCGTCGTCCGCCGGGTCAGCCACCGGATCGCGGTGATGCACCGCGGCCGGATCGTCGAGACCGGCCCGGCCGACCGCGTCGTCACCACGCCCGAACACCCGTACACCGCCGAGCTCCTGGCCGCCGTCCCGCGCCTGGAGCCCCTACCGGACACCACCCGCGCCACCACCCGGAGCAGCATATGACCACCGCACCCGAAGCGAACCCGCACCGCCGCGACCCGTACGCCGGCTTCCCCGGCACCGTCGGCCGCACCTTCCGCGAGTCCAACCCCGCCTGGCCGCAGCGGGTCCGCCCGCGCGAGGGCGCGCCCAACATCGTCGTCGTCCTGATCGACGACATGGGCTACAGCGACATCGGCCCGTTCGGCTCCGAGATCCCCACCCCGACCCTGGACCGGCTCGCCGCCACCGGCGTCAAGCTCGCCAACTACCACACCATGCCGCTCTGCTCCCCCGCCCGGGCCGCCCTGCTCACCGGCCTCAACCCGCACCGGGTCGGCTACTCCTTCGTCGCCAACGCCGACCCGGGCTTCCCCGGCTACGGCATGGAAGTCGCCGGGGACATCCCCACCCTCGCCGAACTGCTCCACGACGCCGGCTACGCCACCTACGCCGTCGGCAAGTGGCACCTCACCCGCGACTCCGCCTCCAACGCCGCCGACGACCGCGCCAACTGGCCGCTACAGAAGGGCTTCGACCAGTACTACGGCGTCCTGGAAGGCCTCACCAGCCTCTTCCACCCGCACCAACTCGTCCGTGACAACAGCCCGTTGGACATCAACGAGTTCCCCGACGACTACTACTACACCGACGACATCACCGACCAGGCCATCAAGATGGTCAAGTCGCTGCGCGCCCACGACGCCGACAAGCCCTTCTTCCTCTACCTCGCCCACAACGCCGTACACGGCCCGCTGCAGGCCAAGCCCGCGGACCTGGCCCGCCACCAGGGCCGCTACGACGACGGCTGGGACGAGCTGCGCCGCGCCCGTTTCGCCCGCCAGCTCGCCGCCGGCCACTTCCCGGCCGGCACCGAACTGCCCGAGCGCAACTCCGAGGCCGGCTACGAGGTCGGCCCCTGGGACGAACTCACCGACGTGCAGAAGAAGTTGTACGCCCGCTACATGGAGGTGTACGCGGCGATGGTCGACAACGTCGACCAGAACCTCGGCCGCCTCACCGACACCCTGGCCGCCCTCGGCGAACTCGACAACACCGTCATCGTGTTCACCAGCGACAACGGCGGCACCGGCGAGGGCGGCGCCGAGGGCACCCGCAGCTACTTCAGCCGCTTCGTCCACCACCCGAACCTCCCCGACGGCTGGAACCCGGACGTCGGGCGCGAGATCGACCTCATCGGCGGGCCGCAGAGCCTGGTCCACTACCCGCGCGGCTGGGGCATGGCTTCCAACACCCCGTTCCGCCTCTACAAGGGCCAGACCTACGCGGGCGGCGTCCGCGTACCCTTCGTGCTCTCCTGGCCGGCCGGCCTGCCGCGCGCCGAGGGCGACAGCGGCGTCCGCGCCCAGTACCAGTACGTCACCGACATCCTCCCCACCCTGCTCGAACTCGCGGGCCTGGAACGGCCGTCGGAGCGGCGGGAGCGTCCCGTCCAGGAACTCGACGGCATCAGCTTCGCCGCCGTCCTGCGCGACGGCACGACCCCCAGCACCCACCACGAGCAGTACTGCGAGATGACCGGCAACCGCAGCTACTACCGCGACGGCTGGAAGCTGGTCACCCTGCACCGCCCCGGCACCCCGTACGACGACGGCGAGTGGGCGCTGTACGACCTGCGCACCGACCCGACCGAGATCCACGACGTCGCCGACGAACACCCCGACCTGGTCAAGGAGTTGTCCATCGCCTGGGAGGACGCCGCCTGGCGCGACGGCGTCTTCCCGCTCGCCGACGGCAGCGGCGCCCTCGCCCTGCGCGGCCCCGAGGCGGACCGGCTGCGCCGCCCGGTCACCCTGCTGCCCGGCACCCCCGAGCTGGAGCGCTACCGCTCCTCCCGGCTGATCTCCTTCCGCTCCTTCACCGTCGAGGTCGCGCTCGACGGCTACCGGGCGGCCGACCAGGGCGTCCTGGTCTCGCACGGCGACCAGGGCGGCGGCTACAGCCTCTACGTCGAGGACGGCCGACTGCGCCTGGCCTACAACCAGTACGGCGAACTGCTGGAGGCCGACGGCGGTCCCCTGCCGGAAGGCACCCGGCTGGTCACCCTGGAAGCCACCGCGGTCGCCGGCCTCGCGTGGGAGTTCCGGCTGCTCGTGGACGGCGCCGAGGCCGGAACCGAGACCGGCGCCGAGGCCGTAACCGGGGCCGGCCGCCTCGGCCCGGTGCACCAGCTGATCGGCATGGCACCGTTCCAGGGCATCAGCGTCGGCATCGACCGCAAGTCCCCGGTCTCCTGGCCGGTGTACGAGCGCCACCGCTCCTTCCGCTACACCGGCGCGCTGAAGTCCGTCACCTACCTGCCCGGCGACCCGGCGCCGTACGACCCGGAGACGGTCGCCCGGGCGCTGCGCGAGGCGGCGGCCGCCTTCGAATAGCACGCGGTAGGACGGATCCCCGGCAGCAGTCCCGGTTCCGCCCACCAAGATCCCCCGATCGGGTTACGCTCGTCCCGCGCGGCGACGACCCCGCGCGACCGACCGAGGGGGGAACGGGTGATCGGGGACCTGCTGCCGGACGTCGTGGCGACCGAGGTGGCGTACGACGACCCGCCGAAGGCCCGGCTGGAGCCGGCGGAGGAGGCGGTCATCGCCAAGGCCGTCGACAAGCGGCGCCGCGAGTTCACCACCGTCCGGCACTGCGCCCGGACCGCCCTCGCCCGGCTCGGCGTCCCCTACCGCCCGCTCGTCCCGGGCCTGCGCGGCGCGCCGAGCTGGCCGGACGGCGTGGTCGGCAGCCTCACCCACTGCGACGGCTTCCGCGGGGCGGCCGTGGCCCGGGCCGGCAGCCTCGCCTCCGTCGGCATCGACGCCGAGCCCGCGCTGCCGCTGCCGGAAGGCGTCCTGGACGCCATCGCGCTGCCCGTCGAGCAGCGACGGCTCGCCGACCTGGCCGCCGGCCACCCGGGCACCCCGTGGGACCGGATGCTGTTCAGCGCCAAGGAGTCGGTGTACAAGGCGTGGTTCCCGCTGACCGGGCTCTTCCTGGAGTTCAGCGAGGCCGAGCTGGACATCTCCCCCGACGGCACCTTCACCGCCCGCCTGCTGGTCCCCGGCCCGGTGGTCGGCGGGCGACGGCTCGACGGCTTCGACGGCCGCTGGGCCGTCCGGGGCGGGCTGATCGCCACCGCCATCGCCGTGGAGCCGTAACCCTTCGTCGACCGTCCGTTCACCACCCGGGCATATCCTCGACCCGTGACGGTGACTTACGTGATCGACGGCAGCAGGATCGGCACCCTGGAGGACTTCTGGGACGCCGTCGGGCAGGAGATCGGCGTGGACGGCTACTTCGGCCGCAACCTCGACGCCTTCGCCGACTGCCTGCGCGGCGGCTACGGCACGCCCGACGACGGGGACTGGGTCATCGAGTGGCGCGACCACGAGGTCTCCCGCCGCAACCTCGGCCACCCGGAGACCGCCCGCCAACTGGAGCTGCGGCTGGGCCGCTGCCACCCCACCAACCGCGAGGACGTCGCCGCCGAGCTGGCCACCGCCCGGGCGGGCAAGGGGCCGACGGTCTTCGACTGGCTGGTGCGGATCATCGAGGAGGAGCACCCGGGCGGCCTGCGGCTCGCGTAGCGCGGCCCGAGGCCCGAGTGCCGAGCGCCCGGCCTACAGCACGTCCGAGAGCCGGACGAACCGCCGCCCCGCCGCCAGCATCCCCGGCACCGCCGCCGCCACGCCGGGGGCGGTGCCGCCGCCGGGGTGGTTCAGGTGGCCGATCACGATCGCGCCCGGCGGTGCCGACCCGACCTCCTGCCGCACCTGGGAGGCGCTGAGCGTCGCGCCGCCGTCCCCGTTCACGGTGAAGCCGGCCACGCGCTCGCCCAGGTCGGCGACGACCCGGGTGGCGACGTCGTCGTAGTGCGCGGTGCCGGAGCGGAAGAAGCGGGGCGGGTGCCCGAGCAGGTCGGCGAGCTTCCGCGCGTTGCCCGCCACCTCGTCGTACACCGCGCCGACGTCACGGGTGCCGGCGATGCCGTAGGCGGAGCGGCCGGTGACCGACAGCGGCCGGTGGACGGTGCCGTGGTTGCCGATCTCGAACAGCGGGTCGGCGGCGAGCTGCTCGAACTCGTCCGGGTTGGCGTCGATCCAGCGGGCGTTCAGGAAGAGCGTGGCCGGGACGGCGTTCGCGCGCAGGAAGCCGATCAGCTCGGCGTCGTAGCCGTTGCCGCCGGGGCCGCCGCAGGCGTCGAAGGTGAGCGCCGTCGCGCGTTCGCCCTCGGGCAGCTCGGTGATCACCCCGGCGACCTCCAGCCCCCAGTCCGTCGGGGTCACGGCCCCGTACCGGTCGACGACCTCGGCTCGAGTCGGCTCCTTCGCCGGAGCCGGGGTCAGAGCCGGAGTCGGCGCGGGTGTGGGCGCATCGGTGGGCGTGGCGGTCGCGGCGGCCGTCGGCGCGGCGCCGGCCTCCACGGGTATGCCGCCCGCCGTGGCAGCCGCCGTCGCCGAAGCGGAGGCCGGACCTGAGACCTCCCCGGCGGGGGAGGTCGAGGCCGACCGCGTCCCGCACCCCGCCAGTACGCTTCCGGCCATTACCACGAGCAGCGTCCGCCGACTCACCGCCACGCCCGCCTCCCGACCCATCTGTACTCCTATCAACCGATTACATGACTATGAACCGACCATTCGTCACTCCCCGCAACTCGCCCCGGCCCCGCCCGGCCCCTCTTCACCGACCCGCCCCGTCCCCGTGGGCCCCGACTCACCCCCGGTTCACTCACCCGGGTAGGCACGCGAGCGACCCGCCCCGCCCCGATCCGGAGACCTCGATGCCGACCGAACCCAGCACCCCGCACCCCGCCCGCCGCGACCTGCTCCGCACCGGCCTCGCCACCGGTGCCGCCACCGCACTCGGCCTCGCCGCCGCCACCGGCGAGGCCGTCGCCGCACCCGCCGCAGCCCCTACCGCAGCCCCCGACCGCACCCTCACCCTCACCGGCCATCTCGCCACCGGTGACCCCGACTTCGTCTACCTCCCGGTCGAAGTCCCCGAAGGCGTCCGCGAGATCGCCGTCTCCTACAGCTACGACAAGCCTCCGGTCCCGGCCGGCACTCCCGGCAACTCCTGCGACATCGGCATCTTCGACGAGCGCGGCACCGACCTCGGCGGCCCCGGCTTCCGCGGTTGGTCCGGCGGCTTCCGCACCGAGTTCAGCCTCTCCCGCTCCGCCGCCACGCCGGGCTACCTCCCCGGCCCGGTCAACCCCGGCACCTGGCACGTCGTTTTGGGCCCGTACCAGATCGCCCCGCAGGGCCTGGACTACCGCGTCCGGGTCACCCTCCGGTTCGGCGCGCCCGGGCCGCAGTTCACCCCGCACTACCCGGCGGAGCGGGCCCGCGGCCGCGGCCGGGCCTGGTACCGGGGCGACTGCCACCTGCACACCGTCCACTCCGACGGGCAGCGCCTGCCCGAGGAGGTCGCGGCCGGGGCCCGCGCGGCCGGCCTGGACTTCATCGTCTCCACCGACCACAACACCAGCTCCTCGCACGCCGTCTGGGGCCCGCTGGCCGGCCCGGACCTGCTGATCGTCCCGGGCGAGGAGATCACCACCCGCAACGGCCACTGGCTGGCCCTCGGCCTGGAAGGCGGGCAGTTCGTCGACTGGCGCTACCGCTCGCGCGACGAGGAGTTCCCGCGCTTCGTCCGCCAGGTCCACCGCGCCGGCGGCCTGGTCGTGCCCGCGCACCCGTACTGCCCGTACGTCGCCTGCCAGTGGAAGTTCGGCTACGAGCAGGCCGACGCCGTCGAGGTGTGGAACGGCCCCTGGACGTACGACGACGAGTCCGCGGTGGACACCTGGGACGGCCGGCTCGCCGTCGCCCTGCGCGAGGGCCGATCCTGGCTGCCCGCCCTGGGCAACAGTGACGCACACAGCGAGCCGCAGGTGATCGGCTCCCCGCACAACGTGGTGCTGGCCGAGGACCTCACCCGGGACGCGATCCTCGACGGGCTGCGCGACGGGCGCAGCTGGCTCGCCGAATCCCGGGCCGTCCAACTGGAGTTCACCGTCACCGGGCACGGCCGCCAGGCGGCCATCGGCGAGGAGCTGACCGTCCCGGCCGACGCTCCGCTGGACGTCCGGCTCACCGTCTCCGGGGTGCCCGGCGGGACGGTCCGGCTGGTCACCGACGAGGGGCAGATGCACCAGGAGTCACTGCCCGCGGCCGGCTCCGGCACGGTGGTGTGGCGCACGACGGCCTCGCTCGCCGCGTACGTCCGGGCCGAGGTGCGCCATCCGAAGCCGGACGGCACGCCGGGCAGGGGCAACGCGATGGGCCCGGACCTGCCCTGGGGCCCGATGGCGGCGCTCACCAACCCGATCGTCCTGCGCGCCGAGGAGTACTGACCGCACCGACGGTCGCAGCCACCGGAGCAGCGACCGGAGCAGCGACCGGAGCACCCGCCGGACCACCGGGGCAGGAGCACCGGCAGGGGCACCCGCGGGGGCACCGGAACGACGCGGGCGGGCCACCGCCCGGTCACCGGGCGGCCACCGAGCGCCCGCGGTGCCCGTCCGCGGACCGGGTGGGGGACGACTCGGGGCACCCGTTTGGACTAGGTTGATCTCCGAAACGCATCAGTCGTAGGGACGAGGCGGTCGGCTGTCCGGATATGGACCGACCAGCTCCTTCGCACTCCGACCGCCTCGCCCCGGCTACCCGACCGTCCCCGGCCCGCGAAGGGATCAGCAGCTGTGAACCGTACGACCGAAGGTGGGCCGGAGCTCGGGGGCGGCCGGGGCGCCGGGGGCGTCCTCGTCCTTGTCGACCCGTCCGTGGCCGGGAACAGCCCGGTCGCGGAGCTGCTCGCGCGGGAACTGCGCCTGAGCGTCCACCTGCGGACGGACGACTTCCTGCGGGTCATCCGCAGCGGCCGGCTCCCGCCCCACCTGCCGGAGGCCGGCCGCCAGAACGCCACCGCTCTGGCCGCCGCGGCCCAGGCCGCCTTCGCCTACGCCACCCGCGGCTACCAGGTCGTGGTGGAGTGCCCGGCCGTCCCGGCCGCACTGGACACCTTCCGCCGCGAGAGCCGCGCCACCGGCACCGCCCTCCACTACGTCGTCCTCCACGCCGGCCCGGCCCCGGACGACGCCCCGCACACCCTGGACACCAGCGACCTCACCGACGAGACCACCGCCGAGACCGTGCTCACCGCCCTCACCCGCCGCACCCACCTCCTCGGCTGGTAGCGCCGCGCCCCGGGTGCCGGCGGCAGTCTCGGCTGGTAACGGCAGCCCCGGCGGGTGGCGCCGTGCCCCGGGTGACTCCGCTACGCCCCCACCACCCCGTCGATCGCCTCCCGCAGGAAGTCGGCGTGCCCGTTGTGCCGGGCGTACTCGTGGATCAGGTGCAGCATCACCAGCCGCAGTGACACGTCGGCGTCCCATCGGGCCTGGTAGCCGGTGACGTCGAGGGTCTCGGCGGCGAGCTCGATGCGGCGGGAGTGCTCGACCTCGGCCTGCCAGCCGGCGAAGGCCTCGGCCCGGGTGGCGTCGGCGGCGTCGTACGAGGCCTGGTAGTCGCTGTCCGACCAGACCAGCGGGAGGTCCTCGCCGTTGATCACCCGGCGGAACCAGGTGCGCTCCACATCCGCCATGTGCCGCACCAGCCCGAGGAGGGACAGCGTGGACGGCGGGCTGGAGCGCTGCCGCAGCTGTTCGTCGCTCAGGCCCTCGCACTTCATGGCGAGGGTCGCCCGGTGGAAGTCCAGGAAGCCGCGCAGCATCTCGCGTTCTCCGCCGGTCAGCGGCGGTACGGGGCGTTCGTCAGGGGTCTTCACGGTGCCGTTCTCCTCATGTCTTGTCAAGATCGCGGGAATCCTCGCGGACTGTAGCGAACCCGGCGCCCGACCGGCAGGGATTTATCTCCCGCCGGTCACAGCCGACCCAACCGACCCAACCGACGCGGCTGACCCGGCTCGACGAGCCGGCCGACCTCACCCGTCGCCGCCCCCGGTCGCGCGGCGGCGTTCCGAGCCCCCTCGGAACACCGCCGCGCCCCTTTCCCGCCAAGCACACCGGCCCATCACGTACCGTGTTCGGACCACCACCGGTTTGGGTACGTACCTCGGCGCGCCCGACGCCCGGGCGCCCACCGAGCAGGAGACCCAGCGGCCCATGGACCACAACCGCATCCCCCCGACCGTGCGCCAGACTTACGGCGCCGGTGATCTGTCCAAAGCCGCCAGTTTCGCAGGCGGATTCATCAACTTCGGCGACTGGCACGGCATCGACCTCACCGCTCCCACCCCCGAGGACCGGGTGCACAGCCAGGAGCAGCTCTACCGACGCGTCCTGGGGGCCTTCCCTGAGCCGCGCGAGCAGCAGCGCCTCGCCGAGGTCGGCTGCGGGCGCGGGCTGGGCGCCGCCCTCGCATTGCGCGAGTTCCGCTTCGCCGCCGTCACCGGCGTCGACATCCACCCCGACCAGGTCGAACGCGCCCGCGCCGTCAACGCCAAGGCCCTGGCCACCTATCCCGACCGGCTCGCCTACGCCCTCGGCTCGGCCGACGAACTCCCGTTCCCCGATTCCTTCCTGGACGGCCTGTACTCCGTCGAGGCCGCCCAGCACTTCCGCGAACTCACCGGCTTCGCCCACGAAGCCGCCCGCGTCCTGCGGCCAGGCGGCCGCCTCGTCGTCACCACCTTCTTCACCGCCCCCGGCCCCGACGCCGCCGAACGCCTGGCCATCCTCCTCGCCAGCTTCGCCGACGGACTGGACGTCGCCCACCCCCTCGACGCCTTCACCGACGACCTCGCGACGGCCGGCTTCTCCGAGGTCACCACCGAGTCGATCGGCGCCGACGTCTGGCCCGGCCTCGACCGCTACCTCACCGGCACCGTCCCCGCCGCCCACTGGACCCGCAACTTCCTCCCCGCCTGGCGCGACGGCCTCCTCGACTACCACGTCGTCACCGCCGTCCGCTCCTGAACCGCACCCGCCCGTCGCCGATATCCGGCGCGCCGCGACGGCTGCCCGGAGGGCTGCTCACGGAACCGTGGGCAGCCCTCCGCGGTTTCCGGGCGCGCCCGGCCGGAACCCGGTGCGGTCGCTCAGGCTCGCCGCACCCGTACGCCGCAGTCCGCGATGGCCTTCTCCTGGGCATCGGAGAGCCCGGCGTCCGTCACCAGGTCGTGGACGTCGGCGAGCGGGCAGATCGAGGCGAAGGTGACCCGGCCGACCTTGGTCCGGTCGGCGAGCACGACCGTACGCGCGCTGCTGCGCAGGAAGGCCCGGTCGGTCTGGGCCTCCATCTCGTCGTGGGTGGTGCAGCCCTCCTGGGCGGTGAGGCCGTCCACGCCGATGAAGGCGAGGTCGAGGTGGTAGCGCTGGAGCATGCTGTCCGCGGCCGGCCCGACCAGTTCGTAGCTGGCCGACCGGGCGATGCCGCCGATCACGACCAGCCGGATCTCCGGGCGCACGATCAGCTCGGCCGCGATGTTCACGGCGTTGGTGACCACGGTGAGGTTGCCCCGCTCGGCCAAGGCCTTGGCCAGCTCGGTGGTGGTCGTGCCGCCGGTCAGGCCCACCACGGCCCCGTCCGGCACCAGTTCGGCTGCCGCCCGGGCGATCCGGCGCTTCTCCTCCTGCTGCTTCTCACCGCGGTGCCGCAGGGGGACTTCCAGGTTCACCGCTCCCGTCACCGCCCCGCCCCGCGTGCGGTGCAGCAGGCCCTGATCGTGCAGCTCCTGCAGGTCCCGGCGCACGGTCGCGCCCGACACCCCGAGCAGCTCGGCGAGCGCGTGCACGTCGGCGCTTCCGGCCTCGGCGATGTGCGACAGGATCCGGGCGGCACGATCGGCTTTGAGCATGGACGGAGTGTAGGCCAGGCCCGTCAGCCGACCCAACGGGCAAGCCCGCGTCCCCCGGTAGAGCCCCGGTACAGCCCCTCGGTGGCTTCAGAGGCATCGAGAATTCTGCTCAAAGATGACTACAATGTCGAGCATTCGATCAATTCCAAGCACCGCCGGGGGCCGTGATCGCCGTGGACCGTGACCGTACTGCCCTGGCCGGCGCCCGCCTGGTCCTGCCCGGCGGCGTCGTCGAGGGCAACCGGCTGGCCGTCGAGGGCGACCGCATCG
>NZ_JBITFB010000064.1:0-12471 GCF_044455625.1 Kitasatospora sp. NPDC051164
GTGGTCTGGGTGACCGGGTGGAGATCGGCTCGGGTGGCTGGAACGGGATCTCCGACTACGCGGGTGCGGACTTCACCGGTGACGGCATCGGTGACCTGGCGGCGGTGGCCTCCGACCCGGGCCAGACCGGAAAGCTCTACCTCTACAAGGGCACCGGCAGCGGCCTGAGCTCCCGCACCGAGATCGGCTCCGGCGGCTGGTGAGCCGCGAAGCGCAACGACGCAGCTCCGAATCCACACACTTCCGCACCGACTCCAGGGGGAGAACACCCATGTCCGCACAGTCCCGCACGTCCGCACAGACCCGAATGCGCAAGAGCCTGGCCGTCTTCGCGCTGAGCCTCGCACCCCTCGGCCTCGCCGGCACGGCCGGCGCCGCGTCGGTCAGCACCTGGGACAAGGTGGCCGCCTGCGAGAGCACCGGCAACTGGTCCATCAACACCGGGAACGGCTACTTCGGCGGCCTGCAGATATCCGAGGACAACTGGCAGCACTACGGCGGCACCCAGTACGCGGCCTATCCGCACCAGGCGACCAAGAAGGAACAGATCCTGATCGCCGAGAAGATCCTCGCCGACCAGGGGGCCGGCGCGTGGACGTGCAGCCCCGGCACCGGGCTTTCGACCGACCACGCGGACCCGTACCCGGCGGGCCCGTCCGATCCGGGGATGACCGATCTGACGGCGGGTGACTTCAACGGGGACGGCAAGAAGGACCTGGTGGCGGTCGAGGTGTCGACCGGCAAGCTGTTCTCCTACCCGGGGAACGGGACGGGGGCGCTGGGGAGCCGGGTGATGATCGGCTCCGGTGGCTGGAACGGGATGAGCAACCTGGCCGTGGGCGACCTGAACGGTGACGGCGGGGACGACATCGTGGCGACCGAGAAGTCGACCGGCAAGCTCTGGGTGTACCCGGGCAACGGCCACGGCGTCGAGGGCCGGATCGAGATCGGCAGCGGCGGCTGGAACGGCATGAACAACACCGCGGTGGGCGACTTCAACGGCGACGGTGTGGCCGACGTCGTGGCGAGCGAGAACTCGACCGGCAAGCTCTTCCTCTACCCCGGCCTCGGCGGGGCCCTGGGCAAGCGGGTGGAGATCGGTACCGGTGGCTGGAACGGGATGAACAAGGTCGTCAGCCCGGGCGACATGAACAAGGACGGCAAGGACGACATCGTCGCGACGGAGACGTCGACGGGGAAGTTGTGGCTGTACCCGGGCACGGGCAGTGGTCTGGGTGACCGGGTGGAGATCGGAGCCGGTGGCTGGAACGGGATCTCCGACTACGCGGGTGCGGACTTCACCGGTGACGGCATCGGTGACCTGGCGGCGGTGGCCTCCGACCCGGGCCAGACCGGAAAGCTCTACCTCTACAAGGGCACCGGCAAGGGCCTGAGCTCCCGCACCGAGATCGGCTCCGGCGGCTGGTAACCGGAGAACGGACGACGCCGACCCGGTAGCGGGAGTGATCTGCGGTGACGGTGCTGCCCCACAGGTTGCTGTGGGGCAGCACCGTCACCGCGCCGGCCTCTTCCACCGGCACCCTCCCCGGCCCGATGCGCACGGGCGGGCGTCCTACCGCGCAGGCAGCGGCAGGACGTGCCGGAGGGCCTCGACCGCGTCCGGGGCGCCGTCGACGGTCAGGGTGGTACGGGCACCACGGCCGTAGACGAACAGGACCAGCTCGCCCGGTTCGCCGGTGAGGTGGACGGTGGGAGCGCCGGCCGGGCCGACGGTCAGCGACTGGCCGTCCGGGCGGGCGAGAGTGAGACGGACGGGAGAGCGGCGGCCGGCCTCCAGCCGGGCCAGCAGGGGAAGACGGCGCCAGAGCGCCTCGGCGCGCCCCGGCGGGACGGGCTGCGCCGTCCAGTCCTCGCCGGCACGCAGGACGTCCTCGGCGTGCACGAAGTACTCGATGGTGTTCGCCGCCTCATCCGCACCGGGCAGGGCGAACAGCGAGAACACCGGCGGCCCGCCCCGGAACAGCCGCACCAACTCCTCGTACGGCCGCGCGGCGTAGTCGTCCTGCACCCGCCGCGTCCACCCGGCCAGCGCACCCACCCGGATACCGGCCGCCGCATCGGCACGGCGCTCCCGGATCACCAGATGGGCAGCGAGGTCCCGGGTGGTCCACCCCCCACAGAGCGTGGGGGCCTCCGGCCCGGCAGCGGTGAGGAGTTGAGCGAGACGGTGGCGCTCGGCAAGCGCATGGTTCGACATGCTGAAAGCCTAGGGGTTGCACACACCCGGCCCAGCCGGAGCCACCCCCTCGCCTGCCTCCCGGGCTACGGAGGAGCGGCCCGGTCCTTGGGACCGGCGAGCTAACGGGCGTGCATCATCCGGAAACGGGCCCATTGCCGAGCCGCCCGGTTCAGCCCGGCGGTCCACGGGTCCGGATCGTCTCCGGCGATGTCAGCCCACATGCGGGCCTGAGCCTCCGCGAAGACGTCTACCACCGCCGTATCGCCGGTCTCCCAAGCCGGAACCCTGGCAGCCCAGGCTTCCGCGGCAGCCGGGCTGTGGCCGCCCGCCGCGATCAACCAGATCACCCACAGGGCTGGGTCGATCCAGGGCGCTCCACGGGTGGGCCACGCCCAGTCGACCAGCAGGGCACGGTCGCCCCGAACCAGGACGTTCTCGTTGTTCAGGTCGGTGTGCAACAGGGAACTGCCGGCGAACCGGGCCGGCATCCCGGGGTCGTCCACGTAGGCGGCCCATCGTTGCTCGGCACGGCGAAGCCCGACCGGGGGACACGGGGTGCGACCGAGTCGGCCGAGGACGTCGACCATCAGCTCCAGATCCCCCACCTCCCTGTAGTCGGCGTGGCGGGCCTCGACGTACTCGAACGCGACGAGGCTCCAACCCCCGATGTCCAGGTGCCACAGCAGCTCGGGGGCGAGGCCTTCCACATAGCGGTTGATCTCGGTCTCACGCCGCTGCGTCCACACGCGTGGGTGGTTCAGCTGCATCCCCTTGACGAAGACAGCGCCCCCGGAAGTGGTGAGCTTGGCAGCGATCTCGGAGTTGAAACCGGCCGAGACGGTCTCCGCGGCAAGGACCGGCGTGCCGAGGCGGGCGGTGACGGCCCGGTGCACCGAATCGGGCAGGTCTGCCCAATGAATGCGGATGGTGGTCACGATGCCCAGCTTCCCAGAGCCTGCCCGGAGGCCGACGGCACCACAGCCGTCGGCCTCCGGGACTGCGTGCTAACGGTACGGATTGACCGCCGCTCTCAAGCCCGCCACGGAGTCGATGACCCTGTTGGTTGCCGCCGTCATCGTTCACGACCTCGAAGCCCAGCGGGTCGTTCTTCTCCGGCGAGGGCCCAAGGCCAAGTTCGCCCAAGGCTTGTGGGACCTGCCCGTAGGAAAGAGCGAACCCGGCGAACCGATCACCGAGACGGCGATTCGCGAACTCAAGGAGGAAACAGGGCTTGTCGTCACTCCCGAGGACCTGCGTCTGGCCCACGTCATTCACGGGGCCCGAGGCGTCGAGGCGCCCAACGGTTTCCTGACCGTCGTCTTCGCAGCTCACCGCTGGTCCGGCAAACTGGCGAATGGGGAACCCGGCAAGCACTCGGAGGTTGCGTGGGTCGGCGCCGAGACCGTGCCGGAAGAATTCGTCTCCACCACCAGGGAAGCTCTGATCGGGTACCTCGACAACGGTCCGAGCGTCTCCCTCGATTCGTGGCAGGAGCAGTGAAGTAGGTATGCATTTGCCTCCTGTCTCGTTCTCGTGATCGCCACCCGCACCTCTATGGGGTGAGGGCGGCAATCAAATTTCGACCTCTTTTCTCTTATTGATCTTGGTTATTCAATGGCTTCCAGCAGAGATGCCCCTTCGGCGCACCGAGGGGGCATCTCAATTTTTGTCTCACCTCTCTGGCTGTGTCGCTGATCCTTCTGTCTTACCGTATGTCTCCCCAGGTGCTTGCGGCATCCCTCCTCGGCCGAGGAGGGATGCCGCAAGCATTTTCCCTTTATATCTAAATTTTTTTCTTCTTCATGGCGACCGCCTGGCTCTCCGAGTGGGCAGGGGTAATTGCGGCGATGCACCTCGGGTGTGCCGAGGGGCATCGCCGCCAATTAATTCTTCTCCTCGGCTGACGCCTCGTTCGGACCCTTGGCCCCGGCTCTCTTGTATCCGAATTCCTACGGGTGTAGCCGGCCGGTGAGTTTGGGGGCGCCCTGTTTGTTGCCGCCGGTCAGGGTGCAGGTGTAGTCGCGCCAGCCCTGTTGGTAGTTGACCAGGGCGGGGCCGAACTGGCGGCCGTAGTAGGTCTTTCCGTCGGCCTGTCCGGCTTTGGCGGTGGCTTCGGCTTCCTTGCAGCCGTCGCGCATGGCGAGGGCGATCGGGACTTCGCCGGTGAGATTGTCGGGCAGTTTGAGGTTGGCGATGACTTCGCCGTCGTGGTCGCCGGTGCAGGGGCGTTCTTCGGCGCGGGTGATCACCGGGCTCAGCTGCGGGTGGTCGAAGCAGGTGCCGACGGGGAAGTAGGCGTACGGCGGCTGTGGCTTGGTCGGCGTCGGGCTGGGTGTCGGGGTCGGCGTGGGTGTGGCCGTGGGGGTGGGTGGGGGCGGTGCGGCGGCCGGCTTCCTGTCGTCCGGCCAGAGCACCGCGGTGGCCAGCACCGCGAGGAGGGCGACCAGCACGGCGATGACGGTGAGGACCAGGCCGCGCGACGGGCGGGAGGCGGCGGCTGCGGGCGGCTGCTCAGGGGTCATGGCCATGAGGATGGCCCACGCGTGCGGCGCCTGGCAGGCGGTTGGCCGAACTCGCCCCCGTACGGGCGGATGACCGGGACCAGAGGTCGGACGGACCAGCCGGGTCGGACGGCCGGGCTGACACAATGGGCCGCATGTCCACCACACCCGCCACTCCCGGCACCACCGCCCTGGCCCCCGAGATCGCCGCCCGCCTCAAGCGCACCGAGGACGGCCTTCTTCCGGCCATCGCGCAGCAGTACGACACCGGCGAGGTGCTGATGCTCGGCTGGATGGACGACGAGGCCCTGCACCGTACGCTCACCACCGGCCGCTGCACCTACTGGAGCCGCAGCCGCCGCGAGTACTGGGTGAAGGGCGACACCTCCGGTCACGTCCAGGCGGTCAAGTCGGTGGCCCTGGACTGTGACGGCGACACCCTGCTGGTCAAGGTCGACCAGGCCGGCGCGGCCTGCCACACCGGCGACCGCACCTGTTTCGACGCCGACGTGCTCCCCCTTTCCTGATCACCCGACCACAACTCCAGAAGGTGCCGCCGCGCATGGACCTCGAAGCCTTCCGCAAGCTCGCCGTCGACACCCGGGTCATCCCGGTCACCCGCAGGCTCCTCGCGGACGGCCTCACTCCGATCGGCCTCTACCGCAGCCTCGCCGGGGAGCGGCCCGGCACCTTCCTGCTGGAGTCCGCGGAGCAGGGCCGCAGCTGGTCGCGCTACTCCTTCGTCGGCGTGCGCGGCGCAGCCACGCTGACCGTCGACCAGGACGGCAACGCCCGCTGGCTCGGCACCCCGCCGGTCGGCATCCCCACCACCGGCGACCCGCTGCAGGTGCTGCGCGCCGCGCTGGAGGCGCTGCACACCCCGCGGCACGCCGACGACGGCCTGCCCCCGCTCACCGGCGGCCTGGTCGGCTACCTCGGCTACGACATCGTCCGCCGGCTGGAGAAGCTGCCCGACCTCAACCCGGACGACCTCAAGCTCCCCGAGCTGACCATGCTGCTGGCCACCGACCTGGCGGTGCTCGACCACGCCGACGGCACGGTGCTGCTGATCGCCAACGCCGTCAACCACAACGACCTGGCCACCGGCGTGGACGAGGCCTACGCGGACGCGGTGGGCCGGCTGGACGTGATGGAGGCCGACCTGTTCAAGCCGGTCGACCCGGGCCTGGCCACCTTCACCCCGGCCGGCCCCGGCGAGGTGCACTCGCCGTTCGGCGGCGAGCCGTACCGGGCGGCGGTGGACGAGATCAAGGAGCGGATCCGGGCCGGCGAGGCCTTCCAGGTGGTGCCGTCGCAGCGCTTCGAGGCGCCCTGCCCGGCCTCCGCGCTGGACGTCTACCGGGTGCTGCGCACCACCAACCCCAGCCCGTACATGTACCTGTTCCGCTTCCCGGGCCCGGACGGCACCGCCGAGGGCGGCTTCGACGTGGTCGGCTCCAGCCCGGAGGCGCTGGTCAAGGTCACCCGGGGCGAGGCGATGCTGCACCCGATCGCGGGCACCCGGCACCGCGGCGCCACCCCGCACGAGGACGCGGGGCTGGCCGCCGAGCTGCTCGCCGACCCCAAGGAGCGGGCCGAGCACCTGATGCTGGTGGACCTCGGCCGCAACGACCTCGGGCGGGTCTGCGAGCCGGGCAGCGTCGAGGTGGTCGACTTCATGCAGATCGAGCGGTACAGCCACGTGATGCACATCGTCTCCACCGTCACCGGCAAGGTCGCGCCCGGGCGGACCGCCTTCGACGTGCTGACCGCCTGCTTCCCGGCGGGCACCCTCTCCGGCGCGCCCAAGCCGCGGGCGATGCGGATCATCGAGGAGCTGGAGCCCACCCGCCGCGGCCTGTACGGCGGTTGCGTCGGCTACCTGGACTTCGCCGGGGACTCCGACACCGCGATCGCGATCCGGACCGCGGTGCTGCGCGACGGCACGGCGTACGTGCAGGCCGGGGCGGGCGTGGTCGCCGACTCGGACCCGCACGGCGAGGACACCGAGTGCCGCAACAAGGCGGCCGCCGTGCTGCGGGCCGTCGCCACCGCCAATACGCTGCGGAGGCCGGAACTGTCCTGACCGGAGCTGTCCTGACCGGAACTGTCCTGAGGCGTGAGGGAGGCGGCCGGGGTGCCCGAGGTGCCGTACGACGAGCTGCGCTGGGAGGTCGTGCTGGGCACGGCCGGGCAGCTCGGCGAGCAGCCGGCGGGCCACGGCCGGGTGCTGTCCGGTGTGGCGGTCGACTTCCCGGCGGCGCCCGGCGGCCTGGCTCCCGACGAGGTGGCGGTGCTCGCCCCGGACGTCGCCGTGCTCGCCCGCGACGCGGTGCGGGGCGAGCGGGGCCGGTTCGGCGCGGCCGGGGTCGAGGCGGTGCTGGAGGTGGCCCGGCCCGGTCTGGCGGAGGCCGGGCGGGCGTACGCGCGCAGCGGTGTGCCGCTGTACGTGGTGGTCGACCCGGCGGCGGCGGTCTGCACCGTGCACACCGCGCCGTCGCCCGAAGGGGTGTACCGGGAGGCTGAGCGGGTGCCGTTCGGCAACGACCTGTTCCTGCCGCTGGGCGGGCGGACGGTGGTGCTGCGGACGGACGTCTTCCCGGGCCCGTTCCCCACCCCGGGTACGGACTGAGGTGTCGGTCGGGGGATAGTGGACGGGTGAGCGCTGACCAGACCCCCGCCCCCACCGCCGCCGCAGGCCGCCGCACGCTCGGCGTGATGCTGCTGCTCACCGTGCTGAGCGCCGTGCTGGTGCTGACCGCGGCCGGGCGGACCTGGGCCCAGGGCCGGGCCGGCACCCTGGACGTCTCCGTCACCGGCGGCAACATCTCCGAACTGCCCGGCGGGCTGGCCCTGGTGGGCCTCGCCGCGGCCGTGGCGGTGTTCGCGGTGCGCGGCGCCGGACGGCTGGCGGTCGGCGCGCTGACCCTGCTCGCCGGGATCGGCGCGGCCGCCGCGTCGGTCGCCGGGGCGGGCGACACCGCCGCGCTGGACGCCGAGGCCGCCCGCAAACTCGGCCTGACCGGCTCGGCGGCCACCGAGGTCGCGCACACCGGCTGGCCCTGGGTCGCGCTGGTCGGCGGCGTGCTGCTGGCCCTCGCCGGACTGCTCACCCTGCGCTACGGCCGCCGCTGGCCCGCCATGGGCAGCCGCTACGAGGCGCCGACCCGCAAGGCCCCGGCCAGGGCCGAGACGCCCGGCGACCTGTGGAAGGCGCTGGACCGCGGCGAGGACCCCACGGCCCTCTGAGGCCCCACGGCCCTCTGAGGCCCCACGGCCCTCTGAGGCCCCACGGCCCTCTGAGGCCCCACGGCCCTCCGAGGGGCGCTCGGCCGCCGCGTCGGGCCCCGTACCCGCCCGAAGCGCGCATGTGACGCGATAGACGCGGCACCCGCTTTGGGGGCCCGGTGTGTGGCCCGGCACAATGGAACCCGTCCACCCGCCGACGGCCCCGCAGGCCCGGTCGGGCCCCGAGAGCCAAGGAGCACCACGCAGATGGCAGCAGCAGCGCACGGCCACAACCCCGCCGCCTGGACCGGCGTCGTCATCACCTTCGTCGGTTTCGGCATCGCGGGTGTCGCGATGATCCTGCCGTCGGTGCTGCTCGTCTGGGCCGGCCTGGCGGTCGTCCTGGCCGGTGGCGTGGTCGGCAAGGCCATGTCGATGGCGGGCATGGGCAAGCAGCCGAGCACCAACGTCTACGAGTCGGTCGAGGAGCAGAGCGCGGCCCGCGCGGCCCGCCAGCCCCACCCGGCCGTCGCCGCCGCCTGACGACCGGCCCCCGTACGGGTCGGCCTTCGTACGACGTACGGGACGGTCTCCGTACGAGTACGGGAAGGCCTTCGCAGGACACGCCTTTCGCACAACCGAACGGCGGGCGCGCCGCGCCCGCCGTTTCGTCGTCTCCGGGCCCGCGCGCGGGCAGAATCGGGGCGTGAACGCCGCCCCCACCGCCTCCGCCCCGTCGCCCGTGCTGCGCCGGCTGGGTCCGCCGCTGACCGCGCTGGCGGCGGTGGCCGTCCCGACCGTGTACGTCGCCGTGGTGGACCCGAACAGCCCCGGGCACTACCCGGACTGCCCGTTCCTGACCGCCACCGGATGGTGGTGCCCCGGCTGCGGGGGCCTGCGCTGCGTCCACGCGCTGACCCACGGGGACTTCACCGGCGCGCTGCACGACAACGCCGCCGCCGTCCTGCTGTTGGGCGTGCTGGGGGTGCTCTGGCTGCGTTGGGCCTGGGCCGCGCTGACCGGTGGGCCGCTGCCGAGGGTCACCGTCGGGGGCCGGCGCTGGGCGCTGATCGCGCTGCTCGTGCTGGTGTTTACCGTGGTGCGAAACTCGCCGGTCGGAGCGGGTTTGGCGCCGCCGCTGGTCTGAGCGGCGCGAACGGCCCGGTCGGGGTGGAGAAGCGGTGAAGTCGCAGTTGAGGGCGGCCGGAGCGGGCGTCCGGTCCGCGAGACGTGTGCCGGGCTGATGCGCCCCGCGCCCCCGGGTGCCGATACCATCGAAGAGCCGGCGGGTTGCCGCCCGCGCGGTTCTGTCGGCCGACCGGCAGAACCGACTGGCAGATAAAGATGGGGGCTCCTGCGTGAGTGTGCTCGACTCGATCATCGAAGGGGTCCGCGAGGACCTCGCCGAGCGGCAGGCCCGGGTCTCCCTGGACGAGCTGAAGGAACGCGCCGCCAAGGCCCCGGAGGCCAAGGACGGCGTCGCCGCCCTCAAGGGCGACGGGGTCCGGGTGATCTGCGAGGTGAAGCGCTCCAGCCCCTCCAAGGGCGCTCTGGCCTCGATCGCCGATCCGGCCGCCTTGGCGCGCGACTACGCGGCCGGCGGTGCCGCCGCGATCAGCGTGCTGACGGAGCAGCGCCGCTTCGGCGGTTCGCTGGCCGACCTGGACGCCGTCCGCGCCGCAGTGGACACCCCGCTGCTGCGCAAGGACTTCATCGTCACCGCGTACCAGCTGTGGGAGGCCCGTGCGCACGGCGCCGACCTCGCGCTGCTGATCGTCGCGGCCCTCGACCAGTCGGCCCTGGTGTCGCTGATCGAGCGCGCCGAGTCGATCGGTCTCACCCCGCTGGTCGAGGTGCACGACGAGGAGGAGATCGGGCGCGCGGTGGACGCCGGGGCGCGGATCATCGGCGTCAACGCCCGCAACCTGAAGACCCTCGAGGTGGACCGCAACACCTTCGGGAACGTGGTCCACGCCATTCCGGACCACATCGTCAAGATCGCCGAGTCCGGGGTGCGCGGCCCGCTGGACGTGATCAACTACGCCAACCTGGGCGCCGACGCGGTGTTGGTCGGCGAGTCCCTGGTGACCGGCAAGGACCCGCGTGCCGCGGTCGCCGACCTGGTCGCCGCCGGGGCCCACCCCGCCGTCCGGCACAAGGACTGACACAGCCCGATGAAGATCGCCACCCGCCTCGCCCCCGGCTGCCGCCCGCGCGGCTGCCGCGCGCCCGCACGCCGGGTGCTGGGGCGTCGGGTGCGGTACGTGATCGGCTGCGAGCCCGGCCAGGTACCGGGACGACGATGGCGCGTGACGCGCGGCTGACCCCAGCCGATCAGACGTCACTGTCGTCCAACTCCCCAAGGGAAACCACATGTCCGAGAAGGACTACCTGCCCGGTGCCCAGGTGCCGGACGCGCGCGGATACTTCGGCGCGTACGGCGGCCGCTTCATCCCCGAGGCGCTGGTCGCCGCGGTCGAGCAGGTCGCCGAGGAGTACGAGAAGGCCAAGACCGACCCGGCCTTCACCGCCGAGCTCGACGCGCTGCTCAAGGACTACACCGGGCGCCCGAGCCCGCTGACCGACGTGCACCGCTTCTCCGCCGAGGCGGGCGGCGCGCGCGTCCTGCTCAAGCGCGAGGACCTCAACCACACCGGCTCGCACAAGATCAACAACGTGCTGGGCCAGGCCCTGCTCACCAAGCGGATGGGCAAGACCCGGATCATCGCCGAGACCGGCGCCGGCCAGCACGGCGTGGCCACCGCCACCGCCTGCGCGCTGTTCGGCTTCGACTGCACCATCTACATGGGCGAGGTCGACACCCAGCGCCAGGCGCTGAACGTCGCCCGGATGCGGATGCTCGGCGCCGAGGTGGTGGCCGTCACGTCCGGCAGCCGCACGCTGAAGGACGCCATCAACGAGGCGTTCC
The DNA here is from genome assembly GCF_044455625.1 of Kitasatospora sp. NPDC051164. NCBI lineage: Bacteria > Bacillati > Actinomycetota > Actinomycetes > Kitasatosporales > Streptomycetaceae > Kitasatospora > Kitasatospora sp. NPDC051164. The sequence goes on from NZ_JBITFB010000064.1 coordinate 10,859, forward strand.
GCGACTGGGTCGCCAACGTGGACTCCACCCACTACCTGTTCGGCACCGTCGCCGGGCCGCACCCGTTCCCGATGATGGTCCGCGACTTCCACCGGGTCATCGGCGTCGAGGCGCGGCAGCAGGTGCTCGACCGGACCGGGCGGCTGCCCGACGCCGTGGTCGCCTGCGTCGGCGGCGGCTCCAACGCGATGGGCATCTTCCATGAGTTCATCCCGGACGCCGGCGTGCGCCTGATCGGCTGCGAGGCGGCCGGCGAGGGCGCCGAGACCCCCCGGCACGCCGCCACCCTCACCAAGGGCGACCCGGGCGTGCTGCACGGCTCCCGCACCTACGTCCTGCAGGACGAGGACGGCCAGACCATCGAGTCGCACTCGATCTCGGCCGGCCTGGACTACCCGGGCGTCGGCCCGGAGCACGCCTGGCTGAAGGACACCGGACGGGCCGAGTACCGCCCGGTCACCGACGACGCCGCGATGCAGGCACTGCGGCTGCTGTCCCGCACCGAGGGCATCATCCCGGCCATCGAGAGCGCCCACGCGCTCGCCGGGGCCCTGGAGCTCGGCCGCGAACTCGGGCCGGAGGCCACCATCCTGGTCTCCCTCTCCGGGCGCGGCGACAAGGACATGCACACCGCCGCCGAGTACTTCGGCCTGTACGACGAGCCGGGCGCCGGTACCGCCGGCGGCGCCGGTTCCGCCCAGGGGGGTAAGTGATCATGGCTTCGAAGCTGAGTGACGCCCTGGCGGCCGCCAGGGCCGAGGGGCGCGCCGCGCTGATCGGCTACCTGCCGGCCGGCTTCCCCACCGTCGACGGCGGCATCCGGGCGGTCAACGCGCTGCTGGAGGGCGGCTGCGACGTGGTCGAGGTCGGCCTGCCGCACTCCGACCCGGTGCTGGACGGCGCCGTCATCCAGACCGCCGACGACATCGCGCTGCGCGGCGGCGTGCGGATCAAGGACGTGCTGCGCACCGTCCAGGAGGTCGCGTCCGCGCACCCCGAGGCGGCGGTGCTGGTCATGACGTACTGGAACCCGGTCGACCGCTACGGCGTGGCGCGCTTCGCCGCCGACCTGGCGGCCGCGGGCGGGGCCGGCTGCATCCTGCCGGACCTGCCGGTGGAGGAGTCGCAGGAGTGGCGCAAGGCGGCGGACGAGCACGGGCTGGACACCGTGTTCGTGGTCGCCCCCAGCAGCAAGGACGCGCGGCTGGCCGAGGTCACCGCGGCGGGCAGCGGGTTCGTGTACGCGGCCGCGGTGATGGGCGTGACCGGCACCCGGTCGGCGGTCGGGTCGCTGGCCGAGGACCTGGTCGCGCGCACCCGGGCCACCACGGACCTGCCGGTCTGCGTCGGGCTCGGGGTCTCCGACGCCGGGCAGGCGGCGGAGGTCGCGCGGTTCGCGGACGGCGTGATCGTCGGTTCGGCGTTCGTGAAGCGGATCCTCGAAGCGGGCGACGACGAGGCGGCGGCACTGGACGCCGTGCGCGCGCTGGCCGGGGAACTGGCGGCGGGCGTGCGGAGGCGCTGACGCGCGGTCGGAAACAGTCGGTCGACGGCCCGCCACTCCCCGGGGAGTGGCGGGCCGTCGACCGACTGTTTCCGACCGCGCGTCAGCG
>NZ_JBITFB010000064.1:12481-28367 GCF_044455625.1 Kitasatospora sp. NPDC051164
GCCGCGGGGCCGCCGGGGGCGGGGTACCGGGGGGGGGGGTGGGGGTGGCGCTGACGCGCGGGCGCAAACAGTCGGGGCCGGCCCCCCCCCCCCCGGGGGGGGGGCGCCCCGTCGGCGTCGGCGTCGGGCGGGACGGATCGAGGCGGGGACCGTCGGCTGAGGGTGGGACGGCGCGGCACGGTGCGGGTCGGGAGGGGTCGGCGTCGGGCGCGTCGACTTCGGGGCGGCCCGAACGAGTGAACAGCGGCGGCGACACGCATCAGCGGGGGTTGACGGGCGTTGAGTGGAGGGACGAGTGCACGAACGACGTGCACGGAGGCAGCGGAGCGAGCGAAGGGGTGAGCCGGTGCGGGGTTTTCATCGGGCCGTTCTGCTGCGGGCGGCGGCGGCCGCACTGGCTCTCGGCGCCGCCGTCGGGGCGCACACCGAAGTGGGGCAGGCGCTGGCCAAGCGGGGTGCCGAGCGGGCGGAGCGGGAGGCGGTCGCGTGTGCCGAGGCGGCCCGCTGGGACGCCGCCGAGCGGGCCGGCCGCACGCAGCACGAGGGGCGTCCGGACCTGTTCGACCCGGGGCGGATGCCGGGGTGCCGCTGACGTACGGGTGTTCGCCGGATTCGGACAGACCGTCATCTAACGTCACCCATACGGCTTAACTCCTGAATACGGAGGAACCCCCCTTCAACCCTTACGGTTCATCAGGAAGTGAACGAGTTTCCCGAGGGGGGTTCCCTGATGGCCGGCCCGGCAGCACAGCCCGGTGACCCGGCGCCCACGCCGTCGGCGCGTCGGCCGGTGCCGGCCTGGAGCGACTGGCTGGGCATGGCCGCACAGTTCGGCCTCGCGGTGGTCTGGGGCTGGGCCGGACTGGCCAAGATCGCCGACCCGGCGGAGGCCGCCCAGGCCGTGCGCGCCTACGAGATCCTGCCCGAGAGCCTGGTCAAGCCGATCGGCTACGGCCTGCCCTTCCTGGAGCTGGCGCTCGCGCTGCTGCTGGTGATCGGGCTCGGCGTCCGGCTGGTCGCCGGGGTCTCCGCGCTGCTGCTGCTCGTCTTCATCGCCGGGATCTCCTCCGCCTGGGCGCGCGGCATCTCGATCGACTGCGGCTGCTTCGGCGGCGGCGGGCACGTCGACGAATCCCAGACGGCGTACCTACAGGAGATCCTGCGCGACACCGGGTTCCTCCTGCTGGCCGGGTGGCTGCTGTGGCGGCCCCGTACCCGGTTCTCGGTGGACGGCTGGCTGGTGAGCTGACCCTCCGGCCCCGCCGGACCCCCACCCCGCACCCCCACCCCGCACCCCCACCCCTGCACCCGACGAAGGCTCCCCGACCGTGGATGTCAAGGCAATGAGCGAGAAGAACCGAGAAGGCAAGCGCACCGCCCGCGAGCGGATGCTGGAGCAGCGGGCGGCCGACGAGGCCTCCTCCCGGCGCAAGAAGAAGCTGATCGTGGGCGGCGCCGTGCTCGCGGTGATCGCCGCCGCCGTGATCGTCGGCGTCGTGGTGCAGAACGAGCGCTCCAAGCCGGAGACCCCGACCGCCGCCCCGGCCGGGACCATCGGCGACAAGAACCTCGTCATCCCGGTCGGCGCGGGCAACGCGCCCGCCGTCCTCACCGTCTACGAGGACCCGCGCTGCCCCGCCTGCGGCGCCTTCGAGCGGGAGTTCTCGGCGACCGTCGACCAGCTCGAGGACGCCGGCAAGGTCTACACCAACTACCACATCGTGTCGTTCATCGACCGGGCCGTGCCGGGCAAGGGCTCCAAGGCCGGCGCCAACGCGCTCGCCTGCGCCCAGGATGCCGGACACTTCCGGGACTACCACGACGTGCTGTACCGCAACCAGCCGGAAGAGACCAGCGACGCCTTCGGCAACAAGGCCGTCCTGCTGAACCTGGCCAAGCAGGTCAACGGGCTGGACACGCCTGAGTTCCAGGCCTGCGTCAACGACAACAAGTACGGCGGGTGGGTGTCCTCGGTACAGCAGGACTTCGACAAGTCCAGCTACAAGTCCACCCCGACCGTGCTGCTCAACGGCCAGCCGATCTACCCCAAGAACGGCAACGACGAGATCACCCCGGAGAACCTGGTGAAGTGGGTGGACGCCGCCAACCAGGGCAAGCAACTGGGCACGGCGGGCTCGCACGGGCAGACCCCGGCGCCGACCAGCGGCGCCTCGGAGGCCAACAACCCGTCGCCGAACGCCGGCTGACCCCCGTACCCGGCCGCCGCGCCCTTCCCGTCCGGAGGGGGCGGCGGCCGCTGTTGTTCGGTTTCTGTGACCCGGGGGGTGTCGGACGGGGGCCGTCGACCCTGTAGCGTCGGAACTGCCATGGATATCGCCTACATTCCCAGCCCGTCGCGGGGCGTCCTCTACCTCGGACCCATCCCGCTGCGCGCCTACGCCTTCTGCATCATCCTCGGTGTCGTCGTCGCCGTCTGGCTCGGCAGCAAGCGCTGGGTCGCCCGGGGCGGTGGTAAGCACACGGTCGGCGACATCGCCGTGTGGGCCGTGCCGTTCGGACTCGTCGGCGGCCGCCTCTACCACGTGATCACCGATGGCGGCCGGCTGTACTTCGGCGAGGGGAAGAACCCCTGGGACGCCCTCAAGATCTGGGAGGGCGGCCTCGGGATCTGGGGCGCGATCGCGCTGGGCGCGGTCGGCGCCTGGATCGGCGCCCGCCGCCGGGGCGTGCCGCTGCCCGCGTACGCCGACGCCATCGCACCGGGCATCGCCCTCGCGCAGGCGATGGGCCGCTGGGGCAACTACTTCAACCAGGAGCTGTACGGCCGCGAGACCACGCTGCCCTGGGGCCTGAAGATCCACAAGGTGCTGCCGGACGGCACGGTCGTGGACGGCGTCTACCACCCGACCTTCCTGTACGAGTCGCTCTGGTGCGTCGGCGTCGCGCTGCTGGTGATCTGGGCGGACCGCCGGTTCACGCTGGGCCACGGCCGGGCCTTCGCGCTGTACGTGGCCGCGTACACCGTGGGCCGGTTCTGGACCGAGTGGCTGCGGATCGACGAGGCGCACGTCTACTTCGGCCTGCGCCTGAACGACTGGGTGTCCATCGCGGTGTTCCTGGGCGCCGTGGCGTACCTGGTGATCGTCGGCAAGAAGCGGCCCGGCCGGGAGGACCCGGCGAGCATCGACCCGGGCGCGCAGCTGGAGATGGAGGGCCACGACGGCACGGCGGACGGCATCTCGGACGCCACGTCGGATGCCAAGGCCGAGCGGAAGGCCGGCGCCGTGGGCGAGCAGAAGGCCGACGCCAAGGCCGGGAAGGACGCGGACGGGAAGAAGCCGTCCCGGTCCGTGGACGAAAAGCCGGCCGCCGAAACGGCCGCCGAGCCGACTGCCGTGATCGCCGAGAAGGCCGGCGAGGACGCCAAGAACCCGATCTGACCTGGGACTTCCCCCCGGCTGAGGCCACCCTTCGCGAGGCTTGCGAAGGGTGGCCTCAGTGCTGTTCGGACAGCCTTACTTTGCTGGAAATGCCCAGGTCAGGAGGGCTACGTTCAAGGCGGACGAACGACGACGGAGGGGAAGAGACGATGACTGTGACCACCCTGGAGCCCGATGCCGGACACCAGCCCCGGATACCCGCGGCCGGTCACCACCGGGACGTCAACGGCGGCTGGCTGCGCCCGGCGGTGTTCGGCGCGGTGGACGGGCTGGTGTCCAACTTCGCGCTGATGACCGGTGTGGTCGGCGGCGCGGTGTCCAACGGCACGGTGATCCTGACCGGTCTGGCGGGCCTGGCGGCCGGTGCCTGCTCGATGGCGGCGGGGGAGTACACCTCGGTGGCCTCGCAGCGGGAGCTGGTGCAGGCCGAGATCGAGGCCGAGCGGCTGGAGCTGAGCCGCAACCCGCACGGCGAGCTGGCCGAGCTGGCCCAGCTGTACGTCTCGCGCGGGGTGGACCCGGAGCTCGCCCACGAGGTGGCCCGGCAGCTGTCCGCCGACCCGGAGCTGGCCCTGGAGGTGCACGCCCGCGAGGAGCTGGGCGTCGACCCCACCGACCTGCCCTCGCCGCTGGTCGCGGCCGGGTCCTCGTTCCTGTGCTTCGCGCTCGGCGCGCTGCTGCCGCTGCTGCCGTACCTGCTGGGCGCGACCTCGCTGCTGCCGGCCCTGGTGCTGGCGGGGGCCGGACTGTTCCTGTGCGGCGCGGTGGTGGCCCGGGTGACGGCGCGCAGCTGGTGGTTCAGCGGACTGCGGCAGCTGGTGCTGGGCGGGGCGGCGGCCGGGGTGACCTACCTGCTCGGCCTGATGATCGGCGGGCATGTGGGATGACCCAGAACTGTGCATGATTATGCTGGGCAGCGCGTGACGTTTCACACATGGGCGTCGCGTAGCGCCTGGCCTAGTCTCATCATCCGGGCCTCGGCGCCGCGGATTCGCATCCGTGGACGGGCCCCCGGGATGGATTCGCAGGCGGCCATGATCGGCCTCTGTGGCGATCCGGTTTCGCCCCTGTTTCGGGCCGCAGCCGGTTGGGCACAATCGTCGGGACGCGCACTGTGGCGCGTCCCTCTTCCCACACCCCCTGACCTGCGGCTCGTCCCGCCATGTGGACGGGATATTCCGCTTCTCGGGATCCTGGGCATCATGTAACTTGCACGACACCGCACCACCGCATCAGGGCCAACGTCGTCCCTACTTGCACCAACTTGCCGAAAGACGACGACGGGAGAGCCGATGCTGCCTGCATCCATGCACTCCGCCAACGAGCCCCAGGCCGGCGCCGCCCGCCAGCCGTACGCGCTCGTGCCGGATGCGCGACCTGCTGCTCAGGGCCTGTACGACCCGCGAAACGAGCACGATGCCTGTGGCGTCGGTTTCGTCGCCACGCTGACCGGCATCGCCGACCACACCATCGTCGAGCAGGCGCTGAACGTCCTGCGCAACCTGGAGCACCGCGGCGCCACCGGCGCCGAGCCGGACTCCGGTGACGGCGCGGGCATCCTGACCCAGGTCCCCGACGCCTTCCTGCGCGGCAAGGTCGACTTCGAGCTCCCGGCAGCCGGCTCCTACGCCGTCGGCATCGCCTTCCTGCCCGACAACGACGACGAGGACGCCGCCGCCGTCGCCCGGATCGAGGGCATCGCCGCCGAGGAGGGCCTCACCGTCCTCGGCTGGCGCGACGTCCCGGTCACCCCGGACCTGCTCGGCGCCACCGCCCGCAGCGTCATGCCGCGCTTCCGCCAGATCCTGCTGTCGCACGGCGAGAGGGCCGGCATCGAGCTGGACCGGATCGCCTTCGTGGTCCGCAAGCGGGCCGAGCGCGAGGCCGGGGTCTACTTCCCGTCGCTGTCCGCGCGCACCATCGTCTACAAGGGCATGCTGACCACCGGCCAGCTGGAACCCTTCTTCCCCGACCTGTCGGACCGCACCTACGCGTCCGCGCTCGGCCTGGTGCACTCGCGGTTCTCCACCAACACCTTCCCGAGCTGGCCGCTCGCCCACCCGTACCGCTTCGTCGCCCACAACGGCGAGATCAACACGGTCAAGGGCAACCGCAACTGGATGAGCGCCCGCGAGTCCCAGCTCGCCACCGACCTGATCCCCGGCGACCTGTCGCGGATCTTCCCCGTCTGCACCCCGGACCACTCCGACTCCGCCTCCTTCGACGAGGTCCTGGAGCTGCTCCACCTCGGCGGCCGCTCGCTGCCGCACTCGGTGCTGATGATGATCCCGGAGGCGTGGGAGAACCACGCCACCATGGACCCGGCCCGCCGCGCCTTCTACCAGTACCACTCCAACCTGATGGAGCCCTGGGACGGCCCGGCCTGCGTCACCTTCACCGACGGCACCCAGATCGGCGCCGTGCTCGACCGCAACGGCCTGCGCCCCGCCCGGTACTGGATCACCGAAGACGGCCTCGTCGTCCTCTCCTCCGAGGTCGGCGTCCTCGACATCGACCAGGAGAAGGTCACCAAGAAGGGCCGGCTGCAGCCCGGCCGGATGTTCCTGATCGACACCCTCGAAGGCCGCATCGTCGAGGACGAGGAGATCAAGTCCGCCCTCGCCGCCGAACACCCCTACGAGGAGTGGATCGGCGCCGGACAGATCCAGCTCGCCAAGCTGCCCGAGCGCGAGCACATCGCCCACACCCACGCCTCCGTCACCCGCCGCCAGCAGACCTTCGGCTACACCGAGGAGGAACTGCGCGTCATCCTCGCGCCGATGGCCCGCACCGGCGGCGAAGCACTCGGCTCGATGGGCACCGACTCGCCGATCGCCGCGCTGAGCGAGAAGCCGCGCCTGCTGTTCGACTACTTCGTGCAGCTCTTCGCGCAGGTCACCAACCCGCCGCTGGACGCCATCCGCGAGGAACTCGTCACCTCGCTGCTCTCCAACCTCGGCCCGGAAGGCAACCTGCTGGCCGCCGAGGCCTCCGCCTGCCGCTCGGTCGGCATCACCTTCCCGGTGATCGACAACGACGAGCTGGCCAAGCTCGTCCACATCAACGCCGACGGCGACCAGCCCGGCCTCAAGGCCGTCACGCTCTCCGGCCTCTACAAGGTCGCCACCGGCGGCGAGGGCCTGGCCTCCCGCCTCGCCGAGATAGCCGCCGAAGCCGACGCCGCGATCGCCGACGGCGCCCGGATCATCGTGCTCTCCGACCGGCACTCCGACGCCGAGCACGCCCCGATCCCCTCGCTGCTGCTCACCTCCGCGATCCACCACCACCTCATCCGCACCAAGCAGCGCACCCAGGTGTCGCTGCTGGTCGAGGCCGGCGACGTCCGCGAGGTGCACCACGTCGCGCTGCTGATCGGCTACGGCGCGGGCGCGGTCAACCCGTACCTGGCCATGGAGTCCGTCGAGGACCTCGTCGCGCAAGGCACGTTCCTGAATCAGCGGGGCATCGAGGGCATCGAGCCCGAGAAGGCCATCAAGAACCTGATCAAGGCGCTCGGCAAGGGCGTGCTCAAGGTCATGTCCAAGATGGGCATCTCCACCGTCGGCTCCTACCGCGGCGCCCAGGTCTTCGAGGCCATCGGCCTCTCCCAGGACCTGGTCGACGGCTACTTCGCCGGCACCACCACCAAGCTCGGCGGCATCGGCCTGGACGAGATCGCCCGCGAGACCGCCGCCCGGCACGCCAAGGCGTACCCGGCCTCCGGCATCCCGGCCGCGCACCGCGCCCTGGAGATCGGCGGCGAGTACCAGTGGCGCCGCGAGGGCGAGCCGCACCTGTTCGACCCGGACACCGTCTTCCGGCTGCAGCACTCCACCCGCAACCGCCGGTACGACATCTTCAAGCAGTACACGGACCGGGTGAACGAGCAGTCCTCCCGCCTGATGACGCTGCGCGGCCTCTTCCAGCTGGACGGCCTCGACCGCGAGCCGATCCCGGTCGAGGAGGTCGAGCCGGTCTCCGAGATCGTCAAGCGCTTCTCCACCGGCGCCATGTCCTACGGCTCCATCTCGATGGAGGCGCACGAGACGCTGGCCATCGCGATGAACCGCCTCGGCGGCAAGTCCAACACCGGCGAGGGCGGCGAGGACCCGGAGCGCCTGTACGACCCGGAGCGCCGCTCCGCGATCAAGCAGGTCGCCTCCGGCCGATTCGGCGTCACCTCCGAGTACCTGGTCAACGCGGACGACATCCAGATCAAGATGGCCCAGGGCGCCAAGCCCGGCGAGGGCGGCCAGCTGCCCGGCCACAAGGTGTACCCGTGGGTCGCCAAGACCCGGCACTCCACCCCGGGCGTCGGCCTCATCTCGCCGCCGCCGCACCACGACATCTACTCGATCGAGGACCTGGCACAGCTGATCCACGACCTCAAGAACGCCAACCCGGCGGCCCGCATCCACGTGAAGCTGGTCTCCGAGGTCGGCGTCGGAACGGTCGCGGCCGGCGTGTCCAAGGCACACGCCGACGTGGTCCTGGTCTCCGGCCACGACGGCGGCACCGGCGCCTCGCCGCTCACCTCGCTCAAGCACGCCGGCGGCCCCTGGGAGCTCGGCCTCGCCGAGACCCAGCAGACCCTGCTCCTCAACGGGCTGCGCGACCGCATCGTCGTCCAGACCGACGGCCAGCTGAAGACCGGCCGCGACGTCGTCATCGCCGCGCTCCTCGGCGCCGAGGAATTCGGCTTCGCGACTGCCCCGCTCGTCGTCTCCGGCTGCATCATGATGCGCGTCTGCCACCTGGACACCTGCCCGGTCGGCGTCGCCACCCAGAACCCGGTGCTGCGTGACCGGTTCTCCGGCAAGCCCGAATTCGTCGTCAACTTCTTCGAGTTCATCGCCGAGGAGGTCCGGGAGATCCTGGCCTCGCTGGGCTTCCGCTCCATCGAGGAAGCCGTCGGCCACGCCGAGCACATCAACGCCCAGGCCGCGATCGACCACTGGAAGGCCGCCGGGCTCGACCTGGCCCCGCTCTTCCACGTGCCGGCCCTGCCCGAGGGCGCGGCCCGCCACTGCACCACCACCCAGGACCACGCGCTCGACAAGGCCCTGGACAACCAGCTCATCACGCTCGCCGAGGACGCCCTGGAGCGCGGCGACGCCGTCCGCATCCAGCTGCCCATCCGCAACGTCAACCGCACCGTCGGCACCATGCTCGGCCACGAGGTGACCAAGCGGTACCGCGGCGAAGGCCTGCCGGAGGGGACCATCGACGTCACCTTCACCGGCTCCGCCGGACAGTCCTTCGGCGCCTTCCTGCCCCGCGGCGTCACGCTGCGCCTGGAAGGCGACGCCAACGACTACGTCGGCAAGGGCCTCTCGGGCGGCGTCGTGATCGTCCGCCCGGCCCGCGACGCCGCCGCGATCGGCGCCGACGCGCAGAACCACGTCATCGCCGGCAACACCATCGGCTACGGCGCCACCGGCGGCCGGATCCACCTGCGGGGCAAGGCCGGCGAGCGCTTCGCCGTCCGCAACTCCGGCGCCACCCTGGTCGTCGAAGGCGTCGGCGACCACGGCCTGGAGTACATGACCGGCGGCCGGGTCGTCATCATCGGCGAGACCGGACGCAACCTCGCGGCGGGCATGTCCGGCGGCATCGCGTACGTCCTGGACCTGCGCCCCGCCAACGTCAACGACGGCATGGTGGGCATCGAAGCCCCCACCGCCGCCGACCGCGACTGGCTGCGCGAGACCGTGCAGCAGCACTACGAGGAGACCGGCTCCACCGTCGCCGCCGAACTCCTGGCCGACTGGGGCAGCGGAGTCTCCCGCTTCTCCAAGATCATGCCGACCGACTACAAGGCAGTGCTCGCCGCCAAGGACGCCGCTGAGCGCGATGGCCTCTCCGAGGCCGAGACCACTCGCAAGATGATGGAGGCGGCACATGGCTGACCCCAAGGGCTTCCTGACCACGCCCAAGCAGCTGGCCGAGCGCCGCCCCGTGGACGTCCGTCTGCGGGACTGGAACGAGGTCTACGTCGAGCGCAGCCTCCTGCCGATCATCACCAAGCAGGCCGGCCGCTGCATGGACTGCGGCATTCCGTTCTGCCACAACGGCTGCCCGCTCGGAAACCTCATCCCCGAGTGGAACGACCTCGCCTACCGGGACGACTTCGTCGGCGCGATCGAGCGGCTGCACGCCACCAACAACTTCCCGGAGTTCACGGGCCGCCTCTGCCCCGCGCCGTGCGAGTCCGCGTGCGTCCTCGGCATCAACCAGGACGCGGTGACCATCAAGAACGTCGAGGTCACCATCATCGACAAGGCCTGGGACCGCGGCGGCGTCACCCCGCAGGTGCCGGAGCGCCTGTCCGGCAAGACCGTCGCCGTCGTCGGCTCCGGCCCGGCCGGCCTCGCCGCCGCCCAGCAGCTCACCCGCGCCGGGCACACCGTCGTCGTATACGAGCGCGCCGACCGCATCGGCGGACTGCTGCGCTACGGCATCCCCGAGTTCAAGATGGAGAAGCGCCACATCAACCGCCGCATCGAGCAGATGCGCGCGGAAGGCACCCGGTTCCGCACCGGCGTGCACGTCGGCGAGGACATCACCGGGCAGCAGCTGCGCGAGCGCTTCGACGCCGTCGTCGTCGCGGCCGGCGCCACCACCGCCCGCGACCTGCCGGTGCCCGGGCGCGAGCTCAAGGGCGTCTACCAGGCCATGGAGTACCTGCCGCTGGCCAACAAGGTGCAGGAAGGCGACTTCGTCGAGTCGCCGGTCAGCGCCAAGGGCAAGCACGTCGTGGTCATCGGCGGCGGCGACACCGGCGCGGACTGCGTCGGCACCGCCCACCGGCAGGGCGCCGCCTCCGTCACCCAGCTCGAGATCATGCCGCGCCCCGGCGAGGAGCGGCCCGGACACCAGCCGTGGCCGACCATGCCCATGACGTACAAGGTCACCTCCGCCCACGAGGAGGGCGGCGAGCGGATCTACTCCGTCAACACCACCCACTTCACCGGCGACGAGGACGGCAACGTCCAGGAACTGCACCTCGTCGAGGTCGAGTTCAAGGACGGCCGGTTCGAGCCCGTGCCGGGCACCGAACGGGCCATCCCCGCGCAGCTCGTCACCCTCGCCATGGGCTTCACCGGCACCGACGTCAAGAACGGGCTGGTCGAGCAGCTGGGAGCCGACCTCGACGCGCGAGGTAACATTGCCCGCGACGGCCGGTTCGCCACCAATGTCGATGGCGTGTACGTCTGCGGAGACGCCGGCCGAGGCCAGTCGCTGATCGTCTGGGCCATCGCGGAAGGCCGTTCGGCCGCTGCCGCGGTGGACACGTACCTGGGCGGCAAGACCCCGCTTCCCGCCCCGATCCGGCCCACGGACCGCCCCCTGGTGGTCTGACGATCCGACCGGCCCCCGAACCCCCGGCGCCGCATCGCCGGGAGCTCAACCCGCTGCCCCCGCCAGCGTCGCCGGGCCAACGCGGTCTCCTGGCGCCTGCCCTCTTCCCCGACCAGTTGGAGGGCGGGCGCCGTCGCGTTTTCCGGGAGGTCTTCCGGGGGGTGCCGGGCAGGGGAACCGGTGGGTGCCGCCGTTTTCTCGTCCGCACACCGAGGGTTGGCTCACAGCGGAACCACAGGCTTCTCCCAGGGACCGGAAAGCCTCCCGGGACGGGCTGTTGTTCGTCGGTGCCAGGTGGCAGACTGCCGCCGACGGCCGGGGGGCTGCGCGAGTGCGGAGGGTGACTTCGATGGGCACGACTCAGGCAGGCGGGGGCGCGACGGTACGACGCCTCATGCTCGGCACCCAGCTGCGCAAGCTCCGTGAGGCCAGAGGCGTCAGCCGGGAAGAAGCCGGGTACTCGATCCGCGCCTCCGAATCCAAGATCAGCCGGATGGAACTCGGCCGCGTCGGCTTCAAGGAACGCGACGTCGCCGACCTGCTGACCCTCTACGGCGTCGACGCCGAACAGGAACGCGCCACCGTCCTCGGACTGGTCCGCGACGCCAACGCCAACTCCTGGTGGCACGAATACGGCGACGTACTGCCCGGCTGGTTCCAGAACTACCTCGGGCTCGAGGAATCCGCCGCCGAGATCCGCAGCTACGAGGTCCAGTTCGTCCACGGGCTGCTGCAGACCGCCGACTACGCCCGCGCCGTCGTCACCGCCGGCTGCCACGACCACGGGGCCGAGGAGATCGAACGCCGGGTCGACGTACGCCTCAAGCGCCAGGCCGTACTCACCGGCGAACGCGCACCGCAGCTCGTCGCCGTACTGGACGAAGCCGCACTGCGCCGCCCCTGGGGCGGAGCCGAACTGATGCGGGCCCAGCTCGACCGGCTGCTGGAACTCGGCGAACTGCCCAACGTACGGCTGCAGGTACTGCCCTTCGGCAACGCCGGACTGGCGGCCGAGAGCGGTGCCTTCACCGTGCTCGGCTTCGCCGAACCGGAACTCTCCGACGTCGTCTACCTCGAGCAGTTCACCACCGCGCTCTACCTCGACAAACCCGCCGAGGTCACCGAGTACCGGCACGCCATGGACGACCTGGTCGCCGACAGCCTCGACCCGGCGCGGACCCGGGACCTGTTGCACGCGGTACGCCAGGAGCTGTAACACATCAGTACGATGATGCCCCATCAGGGCGGTGCATGATCGGTGCATGAGAGGGATCAGATGTCGTACTTCTCCGAGTTGGCGCTGCAGTACATCGACGGCGAATGGTGCAGCGGCAACGGCTCCTGGGACATCGTCGACGTCGACCCCTACACCGGCGACAAGCTCGCCACCATCACCGTCGCCACCACCGCCGAAGTCGACCGCGCCTACCGCGCCGCCGAACGCGTCCAGAAGGGGTGGGCCGCCACCAACCCCTACCAGCGCCGACTGGTCTTCGAACGCGCGCTGCGCCTGATCGAGGAACGCGAACCCGAGATCGTCGCGGCGATCATGACCGAGCTCGGCGGCACCGCACTCAAGGCCGGCTTCGAGCTCTCCCTGGTCAAGGACCTGCTGCGGGAGTGCCTGCACCTGTCCGTGGCCGCCGAGGGCCGACTGCTGCCCTCGCCGGCCCAGGGCAAGGAGAACCGGCTCTACCGGCTGCCCGTCGGCGTCGTCGGCGTGATCAGCCCGTTCAACTTCCCGCTGTTCCTGGCGCTCAAGGCGGTCGCCCCGGCGCTCGCCCTCGGCAACGGCGTGGTGCTCAAGCCGCACCAGGAGACCCCCGTCGTCGGCGGCGGCCTGATCGCGAAGATCTTCGAGGACGCGGGCCTGCCGCCCGGCCTGCTGAACGTCGTGATCACCGACATCGCCGAGATCGGCGACAGCTTCATCGAACACCCGGTGCCCAAGGTGATCTCCTTCACCGGCTCCGACAAGGTCGGCCGGCACGTCGGCACCGTCGCCGCCGCCCACTTCAAGCGCTCGGTACTGGAACTCGGCGGCAACAGCGCGCTGATCGTGCTCGACGACGCCGACCTCGACTACGCCGTCGACGCGGCGGTGTTCAGCCGCTTCGTCCACCAGGGCCAGGTCTGCATGTCCGCCAACCGCATCCTGGTGGACCGCGCCGTCGAGGCCGAGTTCACCGAGAAGTTCGTCGCCAAGGTCGCCTCGCTCACCGTCGGCGACCCGAAGGACCCGGCCACCCACATCGGCCCGCTGATCAACCCCGTCCAGGCCGACGCCCTCTCCGCCCAGATCGACCAGGCGGTCGCCGCCGGGGCCACCGCGCTGCTGCGCGGCACCACCACCGGCAGCCTGATGGCACCGACCGTGCTCACCGGCCTCGCCGAGGACGCGCCGATCCTGCAGCGCGAGCTGTTCGGCCCGGTCGCCCTGGTGGTGCCCTTCGACGGCGAGGACGAGGCCGTACGCATGGCCAACAACACGCCGTTCGGACTCAGCGGCGCGGTGCACACCGCCGACCTCGAGCGCGGCGTGCGGCTCGCCCAGCGGATCGAGACCGGCATGATCCACGTCAACGGCGCGACCATCGCGGACGAGCCGGGTGTGCCGTTCGGCGGGGAGAAGAACTCCGGTGTCGGGCGGCTCAACGGGGAGTCCACGGTGGACGCCTTCACGACGCTGAAGTGGATCTCGGTGCAGCACGGGCGGGCGGCGTTCCCGTTCTAGCCCTTGTGGTTACGCGCGAGGCCTCGCGCGGGGGTTCTTGTGAGGCCTCGCGCGTGGCTTCTCGCGTGGCTTTTATGCGGCGCGGGCCTCTCGGCGGTAACCGCCGGGGGCCTGGCCGAACTCCCGCTTGAACGCCTTCGCGAAGGCGTACTCCGAGCCGTAGCCGGTCTGCGTGGCGACCGAGGTCAGCGGCGCCTCCGACTCGCGCAGCAGCCGGGCCGCCGTGGTCATCCGCCAACGGGTCAGGTACGCCATCGGCGGCTCGCCCACCATCGTGGTGAAACGGCGGGCGAAGGCCGCCCGGGACAGGCCCGCCCGGTCCGCCAGGGACTCCACCGTCCACGGGGTGGCCGGCGCCTCGTGGATCGCCGCCAGGGCCGGGGCGACGGCGGCGTCCCGCAGCGCCGCCGCCCAGCCGTCGGCCGTCGCGGCGGGCTGGTCCTCGAACCAGGCCCGCAGGATGTACAGCAGCAGCGAGTCGATCAGCGCCGGGACGATCCCGGCCGAGCCGATCCGCGGGTTCTCCAGCTCGGTGCCCAACAGCTGTACCGCGGCGGCCAGTTCGGGGTGGCGGCCGTGCCGGGTCGGCAGGTGGATCAGGGTCGGCAGTTGACGGACCATCGGGTGCGGGCGGCCCTGGTCCAGGTGGTAGCTGCCGCACAGCAGGCTGGTGCGGGCGCCGTCGCCGCCCAGACTGAGGGTGCCGATCGGCGAGGCGTCGTTCACCCGGCAGGCGTGGGTGTCCACCGGCGGCGTGTCCGGATGGTCGGCCAGGACGTGGCCGCCGCCGTCCCGCAGGAAGACGATGTCGCCGGGGCTGAGCGGTACCGGCGCGTGCCGCTCCGCCCCCTCCCCGGTGCCCAGCGGGAGCAGCCAGCAGGTGCCGTACAGCACCACGTGGAAGCCGGCGCCGAGCACCGGGGGCAGGCGCAGGGCCCACGGGGCGCGGCCCTCGGTGCGGACGGAGGACGGGTACGCCGTCCGCATCGAGCCCAGTGCCTCGGTCAGGATGTCCAACGCCCGTCCCCCTTCAGTGCTTTCGGTGTCTTCGGTGGTCCGCCCTCGATCGTGGCCCG
Organism: Kitasatospora sp. NPDC051164; assembly: GCF_044455625.1. Lineage (NCBI taxonomy): Bacteria > Bacillati > Actinomycetota > Actinomycetes > Kitasatosporales > Streptomycetaceae > Kitasatospora > Kitasatospora sp. NPDC051164. The sequence goes on from NZ_JBITFB010000064.1 coordinate 27,055, forward strand.
CAACCGTCGCCGTCCGTCGGGCCTTCAGTCGACGGTGAGGACGACCTTGCCCTGGACGGTACCGGAGCCCACCAGCTCGTGCGCCCGGCCGGCCTCGGCCAGCGGGAAGGCCTGCGCGACGTGCGGACGGATCCGCCCCTCGTCCACCAGGGCGGCGATCGCCTCCAGCGCGGCGTAGTCGGGCTCGACGGAGATGCCCGCGAAGCGGCGTCCGGCGGCCTCGACCGCGGCGGCGAGCTCCTGGTCGCGGTGCTCCATGATGGTCACCAGGAAGCCGCCCGGCTTCAGCACCTCCAGCGCGCGGGTGTTCTCGGAGGAGGAGTCGAAGACGATGTCGACGTCCTTGACCGCCTGGGTGTAGTCGGTGGTGCGGTAGTCGATCACCTCGTCGGCGCCGATCTCCTTGAGGAAGGCGTGCTTGGGCTCGCTCGCCAGCGCGATCACGTACGCGCCGCGGGCCTTGGCGATCTGCACCGCGAAGTGGCCGACGCCGCCCGCCGCCCGGTGGATCAGCACCCGCTGCCCCTCGCCGACGTTCGCCGCGTCCACCAGGCCCTGCCAGGCGGTCAGCGCGGCCAGCGGCAGGGCGGCGGCCTGCACGTGGTCGACCGAGGCGGGCTTGCGGGCCAGCTGGCGGGACGGCGCGGCCACGTACTCGGCGTAGGCGTTCGCGGCACGCGGGAAGAACGGCATCCCGTACACCTCCTCGCCCACCCGGTACCGGGCGCCGGGCGCGGCCTCCTCGACCACCCCGGAGATGTCCCAGCCCACCGTGAACGCCGGCTCGCCCAGCAGCGGGAACAGGCCCGCCCGCACCACCACGTCCACCGGGTTCACTCCGGCGGCCTTCACCCGCACCAGCACCTCGCCGCTCAGCAGCTCCGGACGCGCCACCTCGGCGACCTCCAGGACCTCCGGCCCGCCGACCTCACGCTGCACCACCGCACGCATCGCACTCACTCCCCACCCGGTCAACACCGGCCCCCCGTGGGGCCGTTCTCGATGCCTCAACGATAGGGAGGGCGGGCGAGCCGATGAATATCCTCCAGTCTCTGTCAGATGTCCGATCGTCTTGATCGGAGAGCAAGTCAGGCCGGGTAGCGGACGAGGCCGTCGGTGGCGAGCTCGAAGCCGAAGGGGGCCGGGATCGGCACCCGGTCGCCGAACTTGCCATGCGGGCATCATGTCACCGCTCCGGATGTGGCGAGGCGCCGCCGGGCGGGCCGGGCCCGCGGCGCCGCGGGGGGGGGGTGGCCGGGGGAAGAAACGCGGGCCGGCGCGGGCCCCGCGCCCCGCGGTGGGGTGGGAGTATA